>JBQCES010000351.1:0-15227 GCA_051960055.1 Angustibacter sp.
CTACTACAACATCACCATCACCGGCCTGTCGGTGGCGGTAGCGCTCATCATCGGCGTCATCGAGCTGGTGTCGATCCTCACCGAGAAGCTCGACATCACGACGGGCCCGCTGGCCGCCATCGGCAGCCTCGACCTCAACCACGTCGGCTACGCGATCGTCGTCCTGTTCGTCGTGACCTGGCTCGTGGCGCTCGCGGTGTGGCGCTACGGCCGCATCGAGCAGCGCTGGTCGACGAGCGCTGACCGCGCGCAGTGAGGCCGTCGGGCAGGTAAGTTCGCAGGTGCCCACCGCCCGTCCGCGAGGCAGAGCAGGAGCCACCGTGAGCCAGACCGACCCCGCAGCGATCGAGTCCGAGATCGAGGCGACGCGCGCCCGCCTGGCCGGCACCGTCGACGAGCTAGCGGTGCGCCTGCACCCCAAGGAGATCGGCAAGCGCTCGGTCGCCGAGGCGAAGGGCAAGCTCTACGCCGCCACGCACACCCCGGACGGCGCCCTGCGCACCGAGCGGATCGCTGCCGTGGCCGCGGCCGCCGTCGCGCTCGTCGGTCTGATCGTCGCCAACCGGCGTCGGGTGGCGCACCGGGGTCGTCGCCGCTGACCCGCTGGCGCTGCCGGTAACCTCACCACCGTGAGCCCCACCGACCCCGAGACGCGCCTACCGATCCGCATGCTGCACGACCGCGTGCTCGTGGCGGTCGACGCCGAGTCGGGTGAGCGGCGCAGCGGTGGCGGCATCCTCATCCCGGCCACAGCAGCCGTCGGCAAGCGGCTGGGGTGGGCCGAGGTGGTCGCCATCGGCCAGCACGTGCGCCAGGTGCAGACCGGCGACCGCGTGCTCTTCGACCCCGACGAGAGCGCGGAGGTTGAGCTGCACGGCGCCCAGTACCAGCTGCTGCGCGAGCGCGACATCCACGCCGTCGCCGCACCGCGCGTCGACGACGGCCAGACGGGGCTGTACCTCTGAGCCCTCGAGCGAGCTCCGGCGCGTCCGGCCGCGCGAACGCGCGGTACACCCCGCTCGCGGTCGACGGGCCGCTACCGCTCGACATGGTGCGCGACGTCCCGGCGATCCGTCGCGACCCGCTCGCCTACCGCGAGCGCCTCGTGGCGCGGTACGGCGACCTCGTGGCCTTCCCGATGCCGCGCAGTGCCGTGCTGCTCGTCAACGAACCCGCCGGCGCGCGCCGCGTGCTCGTCGAGAACGCGCGCAGCTACAGCAAGGCGACCATCCAGTACGGCGCGCTGTCCGCAGTCACAGGCGCCGGCCTGCTCACCGCGGACGGCGAGGAGTGGCGGCACCGCCGGCGCATCGTGCAGCCGGCGTTCCACCACGCGAGTCTCGACGCCGTCGCCGAGCAGTCCGTCGCGGCCGGTGCACGGGTGCTGGCCGGGTGGTCGGGCCGTCCCGACGGCAGCGTCGTCGACGTCGACGCAGCGTGCATGCGGGCGACGCTCGAGGTGGTGGGCCGCACGCTGTTCGACGCCGACCTGGCGGCCGACGGCGAGCGCATCGTGGCCGCCGTGCACGACGCGCTCGAGGTGGTGGTGCAGCGAGCGCGCACGCCCCGGCCCGCGTGGCTGCCGCTGCCGTCCCGGCGCCGGCTGGCCCGTGCGGTGGCGACGCTCGACGAGACGTGCGCGCGCGTCGTCCGGGCCCGGCGCGAGCGTGGTCTCGGCCAGGACGACGACCTGCTGGGCCTGCTGCTGCGCTCGGCCGACGAGCACGGCGGGCTCACCGACCGCCAGGTGCGCGACGAGCTGGTCACGTTGGTGATCGCCGGTCACGAGACGGTCGCCTCGGCGATGGCCTGGACCCTGCAGCTGCTGGCCGAGCACCCCGACGTGCAGGCGCAGGTGCAGGCCGAGGTCGACGCGGTGGCGGGCGACCGCGCACTCACCTGGGCGGACGTCCCGCGGCTCGTGCGCACCCGGCAGGTGGTCGACGAGTCGCTGCGCCTGTTCCCCCCGGCCTGGGTCGTGACCCGGCGGGCCCTCGAGGACGACGTCGTGGCCGGCGTCGAGGTGCCGGCCGGCACGCTGGTGATCCTGAGCCCGTGGCTGCTGCACCGCAGGCCGCAGGCCTGGCCCGACCCGTTGCGGTTCGACCCCGACCGGTTCGCGACGCCCCGCGACAGCGCCCCCCGCGGCGACTACCTGCCGTTCGGTGCGGGTCCGCGGCTGTGCATCGGACGCGACTTCGCGCTCGTCGAGTCGGTGCTCGCGCTGGCGACGGTGCTGGCCGGCGTCCGCGTCGAGCCCGTCGCCGGTGGTGCCCGCCCGCGCGTCGACGCGCTGGTCACGCTTCGGCCCCACGGAGGACTTCCGCTGCGCGTCACCCGCCGGGTTCCGCCGCTCGGGTGAGTCTCCTGTGCGCTCCTGCACTTGTTGCGGTCGCTGCCCGATGATGAGGGTGTCGTACCCAGCCCACTACCCACCGCGAAGAGGGAACTCCCCGAGATGATCGCGCCCTCGCACGCCGATCCGGCGTGGGCTCCGCGGCCGGCGCTCGCGCTCGCGGTGCGCACGGTGCAGTACGGCGTCCCGCTGGTGGCGGGCACCGCGGCGACCTGGGCGCTCGGGCCCGCGCTGGCCCCGCACCTGCCCCTGGTGGTCGCGAGCGCTCTCGCGCTGGTGGCGGCCGTCGTCGTGAGCCTGCTGGTGTCGCGCGCGACCATGCGGCTGGCGCCGCTCGCGGTGATGCTGCAGATGACCATGATCTTCCCCGACCACGCGCCCAGCCGACTGAAGGTGGCGCGCCGCTCCACGAGCGCCGACGAGATCCGCCGCCAGCTGCTGAGCGACCACCCCGACGAGCAGGAAGCGGCGGTCACGATGCTGGCCCTCGTGACGGCGCTCGGCCAGCACGACCGGCACACGCGCGGGCACAGCGAGCGGGTGCGGCTGTTCTGCGACCTGCTCGCGCGCGAGCTGGGCTTGTCGGAGGCGGACGCCGGTCGGCTCAGGTGGGCGGCCCTGATCCACGACATCGGCAAGCTCGAGGTGAGTGCCGCCGTCCTCAACAAGCCCGGCCGCCTCGACGCGCGCGAGTGGTCGCAGGTGCGGATGCACCCTGAGGCCGGTGCGCGCCTGGCCCGGCCGCTGGCCGCGTGGCTCGGGCCCTGGTACGCCGGCATCCTCGAGCACCACGAGCGCTACGACGGCTTCGGTTACCCGCGCGGGCTCGCGGGGCCGCAGATCTCGCTCGCCGGGCGGGCCGTGGCGGTGGTCGACGCATTCGAGACCATGACCGCGGCGCGGTCGTACCGCGTCGCCGTCACCGCCGCCGCGGCGCGAGCCGAGCTGACGCGGTGCGCGGGCTCGCACTTCGACCCCGCGATGGTGCGGGCGTTCCTGTCGATCGCCCTGCCGCGCCTGCTGTGGTCGGTGGGTCCGCTCGCCTTCTGCCTCAACGTGCCGTTCCTGCGGTGGATCGGTGACGGGGGAGTGCGCTTCGCCCAGGCCGCGTCGACGACTGCGGTCACGGCGGCCAATGCGGCCGGCGTGACCGCCGCGGTGGTGGCCACGGGGGCACTGCCCGCCGGTCCGGCTGCGGCCGCACCGCACGGCCAGCGTCCGGCGGCCGTCACCGTCTCCAGGCCCGCGGCTCGCGACGCCGACGACGCGGGGTATGCCACCGAGCGCGGCGCGGCCCCCGCGACCGCAGGCACCGCGAACCCGTCGAGCCGGCCGACATCCACCCCGTCGGGTCGGCCGACGGCCACGCCCGCGGGTCGGCCGACGTCCACCCCGTCGGGTCGGCCGACGTCCACGCCCGCCGGTCGGCCGACGTCCGCCACCACGGCTGGGGCCCGGGGCGGCCAGAGCCCTCCCGCCGAGCCCTCGACTCCGGCCCCGAGCGGACCCGGCCGCGACACCCCGGGGCCAGACGCGGCCCCGAAGCCCGCCCCTACGGGCACGCCGGCGACCCCGACGGGTCGCGCTCCGTCGCCCGGGCCGACGCACCCCTCGGGCCGCCACAACAGCGACCACTGAACGTCGCGGGGGTGTGTGCCCCCGGCGACGCAGCGGCCCGGCGCGGTGGCGAGCCCGAGCCGGTCGTGCCTTACTCGAGGTCATGACGACGGACACCTACCAGGCCCTGGCCGCCGTGGTGCTCATCGAGCGCCCGCTCGACGACGTGCTCGCCGAGATCGTCACGATCGCCAACCGGGCTCTCGTCGGCGCCGAGTCGACGTCGATCACCCTGGTGCGCGGTGACCGGGCGTGGACGGCGGCGCACGTCGGCCAGCTCGCCGTCGACGCGGACGAGCTGCAGTACGACGACGGCTACGGGCCGTGCATGGACGCTGGACGGACCGGCCTCACGATGCACGTGCCCGACATGTCTGCGGACGAGCGCTGGCCGACGTACGCTCCCCGGGCGGTGGAGCGCGGAGTGCTCAGCTCGTTGTCGGTGCCGCTGCCGTTCCAGGGCCGCACGATCGGCGCGCTCAACAACTACGCCAGCACGAAGGACGCCTTCTCGGACGACGACCTGCGGGTCGGCGAGCACATCACCAGCTACATCGGCACCGCGGTGATGAACGCCGACGCGCACGCCGACGCGACCGCGAGCGTGGAGCAGATGCGCGCGGCGCTCGACTCGCGCAAGGTGATCGACATGGCGCTCGGGATCCTCATCGCGCGCCACCACTGCACCGCCGACGAGGCGTTCGCGCTGCTGTCGCAGGCGTCGCAGAACCACAACCGCAAGCTGCGCGACCTCGCGCAGTCGCTGGTGGAGTCGGAGGGGCGCCAGGCCTGAGCCCGCTCGCCCGGGAACGACGCAGCGGGCCCTCTCGGAGGAGAGGACCCGCTGGTCAGACGTGGTGCGCCATCAGGGACTCGAACCCCGAACCCGCTGATTAAGAGTCAGCTGCTCTGCCAATTGAGCTAATGGCGCGAACGCTGGATGAGGTTATCAGCCCCAGCGGTCGCAGACGAAATCGGCCGTCAGGGCTGCTCCCACCACGCCTCGTCCGGTGCTCCCTCGGCGTCGAGGATCTCCTTGCTGTGCGGCCCGTCGGGCGCCGTGAGGTCCATGATCAGCGACAGCGGGACGTGCTCCTCGAGCAGCTCCTTGGTCTGCTCGGCCGCCTCGTCCGCGGTCTGGTCAGTCGCGTCGATGGTGTCGTCGGTCGAGCCGTCGCTGTCGTGGCTTGCCTGCATCGCTGCTCCCCTGTGCCGTGGGGTCCGGACGAGCCGGACCATCGCCCCCGTATCGGCACATCTTGCCCCGGCCTTGACCCGTTCGCCGGACGACGCGCTGCAGGCCGCCCGGGGGACCTTCGCCCCTGACCGGTCTGGGGGGCCCGACCTAGCGTCAGCAGCACGGGCGCCGGTGGACGAGGGAGGCGCGAGGTGTCGATGCACGTGCTGGTCGCCTACGCCAGCCAGCGGGGCTCGACGGCGGAGATCGCCGAGCACCTGGCGGCTCGCCTGCGCGAGCACGGTCTGGCCTGCACGGCGCAGGCCGTCGACCACGACCCCCGCCCGGAGGGCTACGACGCCGTGGTGCTGGGAAGCGCGGTGCAGGGAGCGGCGCTGCTGCCGGAGGCGGTCGCGTACGCGCGGCGCAACGAGCGCGCGCTGGCCAGCCGCCCGCTGTGGCTGTTCAGCGTCGGTCTGCAGCCCTCGGCCGGTCACCACCGGCGCGCCTTCGCCCGGCTCATCGCGAGCTCGCCGCCGCAGGACGTCCCGCAGCTTCGCCTGGCGCTCCACCCGCTCGACTACCACGCGTTCGCCGGCGTACTGCGGGCGCACGAGACGCCGCCGACGCAGCGCTGGCTGTACCGCGTGCTCGGCGGCCAGTTCGGGGACTTCCGCGACTGGCAGCAGGTCGACGCCTGGGCCGAGGGCATCGCCGCCCGGCTCGCGACCGGCACGTTGACGGGCACCTGACCAGACCGACGAGACAGCGACGAGACAGCGACGAGACAGCGAGGACGGCAGCCATGGGCGACGACCAGTGGTGGGACCACATGCGCGACGGGATGGACGGCCGGCACATGGCCGGCGCGTCGTGGTGGCCCTTGTGGTGGGTGCTCCTGGTGCTGGTGGTCGGCGCGGTCGTGGCCCTCGTCGTGCTCAGCACCCGGCCGCGGACGACGCCCCCGGCCGGCCCGCACGCGCCGCTGACCGGCCACGGGCCCCCGGCAGGCGACCCGGCCGAGGCGCTCCTGCGCGAGCGGTACGCCCGGGGGGAGATCGACCAGGCCGAGTACGACGAACGCCTGGCGCGCCTACGGACCAGCCGCTGATGACCGCTCCGCAGGGCGGCGGCGCCGGCCGGGTGCCGCCTGACCTCACGCCGCTCCCCGACCTCCTGCACGGCCGGGGCCGGGCCGGCCCGGTGCGCGAGCGCCGTCCGGTGTACGTCGACCTGCTGCCGCCCTGCAACGCCGGCTGCCCGGCGGGGGAGAACATCCAGTCGTGGCTCTCGCACGTCACGGCCGGTCGCCACGAGCAGGCCTGGCGTGCGCTCGTGGCCGACAACCCGCTGCCCGCGGTGCACGGCCGCGTCTGCTACCACCCGTGCGAGAACGCCTGCAACCGCTCACGGCTCGACAGCTCGGTGTCGATCCACTCCGTCGAGCGGTTCCTCGGTGACCTCGCGCTCGAGCGGGGCTGGGCGTTCGACCCGCCACCGGAGCGGACCGGACGACGCGTCCTCGTCGTCGGAGCCGGGCCGAGCGGACTGTCGGCCGCGTACCACCTGGCGCGCAGAGGGCACGACGTCGAGGTCCGCGATGTCGGCGCTGCTCCCGGCGGCATGATGCGCTACGGGATCCCCGCCTACCGGCTGCCCCGCGACGTGCTGGACGCCGAGATCGCCCGGATCGCCGCGCTGGGCGTGCGCTTCACCACCGACCACCGGGTCGAGGACCTCGCCGCCGAGCGCGTGGCCGGTGGCTTCGACGCCGTCTTCGTCGCCGTGGGCGCCCACCTGGCCAAGCGCGTCGACATCCCGGCAGGCGACGCAGGGCGCATCATCGACGCGGTCTCGTTCCTGCGCAGCGTCTCCGAGGGCGAGCGGCCGGTGATCGGCCGTCGCGTCGCGGTGTACGGCGGTGGCAACACCGCGATGGACGCCGCGCGGGTGGCTCGGCGGCTGGGCGCCCAAGACGCCGTCGTCGTCTACCGGCGCACCCGCGCCCAGATGCCCGCGCACGAGGACGAGGCGACGGACGCCGAGCGGGAGGGCGTGCGCCTGAACTGGCTGCGCACCATCACCGCGTTCGACGGTCCCGAGCTGCAGGTGGAGGTGATGGAGCTCGACGACACGGGCTTCCCGCAGCCCACCGGTCGGTTCGAGACGCTGTCGGCCGACACCGTGATCCTGGCCCTGGGGCAGGAGACGGAGTCGGCCTTCATGGCCGCGCTGCCTGGCGTCGAGTTCGAGCGCGACGGCTCGGTGCGGGTGGCAGCGACCATGATGACGGGCTCACCCGGCGTGTTCGCCGGGGGCGACATGGTGCCCAGCGAGCGCACCGTCACGGTGGGTGTCGGGCACGGCAAGAAGGCGGCCCAGCAGATCGACGCCTGGCTGCGGTCGACGGTGGTCGAGCACCCACCGAAGCACCCCGAGGTCGGCTTCGACGACCTGCACCTGTGGTACTTCGGCGACGCCGCGCGGCGCCACCAGCCCGAGGTCGCACCGCAGCAGCGGGTCAGCGACTTCGCCGAGGTCGTCGGTGGGCTCGACGTGCACAGTGCGGCGTTCGAGGCGGCCCGCTGCCTGTCGTGCGGCAACTGCTTCGAGTGCGACGGGTGCCTGGGCGCCTGCCCGGAGGACGCCGTCATCAAGCTCGGCGTCGGCCACCGCTACCGCTTCGACTACGACCGGTGCACCGGGTGCGCGAGCTGCTACGAGCAGTGCCCCGTGCACGCCATCGAGATGCGAGCGGAGCCGACGTGACGCGAGCGACGATCGACGGCAACGAGGCCGCTGCCTCGGTGGCCTACCGGCTGAGCGAGCTGTGCTGCATCTACCCCATCACGCCGTCGTCCGCGATGGCCGAGCTGGCGGACGAGTGGTCGAGCCGCGGGCGGCCGAACGTCTTCGGCTCGGTGCCCGGCGTCGTCGAGATGCAGAGCGAGGGCGGCGCGGCCGGTGCCCTGCACGGTGCGCTGCAGAGCGGCGCGCTGGCCACGACGTTCACGGCCTCGCAGGGCCTGCTGCTCATGGTGCCGAACCTGTACAAGATCGCGGGCGAGCTGACCTGCGCCGTCATCCACGTCGCGGCCCGCTCCATCGCGGCGCAGGGCCTGTCGATCTTCGGCGACCACTCCGACGTGATGGCGGTGCGCCAGACCGGGTTCGCCCTGCTGGCCGCCGCGTCGGTGCAGGAGGCGCACGACCTCGCGCTGGTGGCCCACGCCGCGACGTTGCGCACCCGCGTGCCCTTCGTGCACTTCTTCGACGGCTTCCGCACATCCCACGAGCTCAACACGATCGAGCTGCTCTCGGACGACGACCTGCGGGCGCTCGTTCCCGAAGCCCTCGTGCGCGCGCACCGAGAGCGCGCGCTGTCGCCGGAGCGGCCGTTCATCCGCGGCACGGCACAGAACCCGGACGTCTACTTCCAGGCCCGCGAGACCGTGAATCCCTTCTACGCCAGGGTTCCGGACGTCGTCGAGCACGTGATGGACGAGCTGGCCGAGCGCACCGGCCGCTCCCTCCACGTCGTGGAGTACCACGGTCATCCGGACGCCGAGCGCGTCGTCGTGGTGATGGGGTCGGCGGCGCAGACCGTGGCCGAGACGGTGGGCGTGCTGGCTGAGGCAGGGGAGCGGGTCGGCATGCTGCACGTGCGGCTGTACCGGCCGTTCCCGGCCGCGGCCCTGGTGAGTGCGCTGCCGTCGTCCGTGCGGCGCGTGGCCGTGCTCGACCGCACCAAGGAGCCCGGGTCGTTGGGCGAGCCGCTGTTCCTCGACGTCGTCGGTGCGCTGTCAGATGCCGTGGCGGACGGAGTCATGGGCGCGGCTCCGGTCGTCATCGGCGGCCGATACGGCCTGTCGTCCAAGGAGTTCACGCCTGCGATGGTGGCCGGCGTCCTGGCCGAGCTCGACCGGCCCCGGCCGCGCAAGCGGTTCACGATCGGCATCGACGACGACGTGTCGGGCACCAGCCTGCCGTACGGCAGCGACCTCGACATCGAGCCTGCTGACACCATGAGCGCGGTGTTCTTCGGCCTGGGCTCGGACGGCACGGTCGGCGCGAACAAGAACACCATCAAGATCCTGGGCTCGCAGCCCGGGGTCTTCGCCCAGGGCTACTTCGTGTACGACTCCAAGAAGTCCGGCTCGCAGACGGTGTCGCACCTGCGGTTCGGCACACAACCGATCCGCGCGCCGTACCTCGTGACCCGAGCCGCCTTCGTCGGCTGCCACCAGCTGCGCCAGCTCGAGCAGGTCGACGTGCTGGGCCGCGCCGCGCCTGGTGCCCGCCTGCTGCTCAACACCTCGCGCGCACCGGACGCCGTGTGGGACGCCCTGCCGCGGACGGTGCAGCAGCAGGTGATCGACAAGCAGATCGAGGTCTACGCCGTCGACGCCGCCGGCATCGCGCGCGAGGTGGGGCTCGCCGGTCGGGTCAACGTGGTGCTGCAGACCTGCTTCTTCGCCATCACCGGCGTCCTTCCGCTCGACGAGGCACTGGCGCAGATCAAGGCCTCGATCGCCGCGACGTACGGCAAGCGGGGCGCAGACGTGGTGCGGCGCAACGAGTCCGCCGTCGACCTCGCCCTCGAGCGGCTGCATCGCGTGCCGGTGCCCGCGACGGCGGCATCGGGCCGCGAGCTGCCACCCGTGGTGCCGGACGACGCGCCGGAGTTCGTGCGCACCGTGACGGCCGAGATGATGGCGGGGCGAGGTGATGACCTTCCGGTCAGCCGGCTGCCGGTCGACGGCACGTACCCGAGCGGCACGGCCGCCTACGAGAAGCGCAACGTCTCCGACCTCGTGGCGGTGTGGGACGCCGACAGCTGCATCCAGTGCGGCAACTGCTCGTTCGTCTGCCCGCACAGCGTGATCCGGTCACGGCTCTACCCTGGCGACCGCCTGGACGGCGCACCGGACGGCTTCCGCGCCGCACCGCTCTCCGCGGTGGGTCTGCCCGACACCCGCTACACGCTGCAGGTGTACGTCGAGGACTGCACGGGCTGCGGTCTGTGCGTCGAGGCGTGCCCGGTCGTGACCCCTGACCACCCGGTGGCCAAGGCGATCAACCTGGCGCCGAGGGAGCCGCTCGTCGTCCAGGAGCGCGAGAACATCGCGTTCTTCGAGACGCTGCCGGTCGCCGACCGCTCACGCGTCGACTTCGGCACAGTGCGCGGCACGCAGTTCCTCGAGCCGCTGTTCGAGTTCTCCGGCGCCTGCGCTGGGTGCGGTGAGACGCCGTACCTCAAGGTGCTCTCGCAGCTGTTCGGCGACCGCCTGATGATCGCCAACGCCACGGGCTGCTCGTCGATCTACGGCGGCAACCTGCCGACCACGCCGTGGACCGTCGACGCCGACGGGCGCGGCCCGGCGTGGTCGAACTCGCTGTTCGAGGACAACGCCGAGTTCGGGCTGGGCTTCCGGCTGGCCGTCGACCAGCACACCCGGCTGGCGCGGCAGCTCGTGGGGCGGTTGCGTGACCGGCTCGGCGCAGAGCTCGTCGACGCGTTGCTCACGGCGCCGCAGGTGCGCGAGTCGGAGCTGCGCGCGCAGCGCCTGCGGGTGGCCGAGCTGGAGCGCCGGCTCGCGGGCCTGGACGGCCCGCAGGTCGACGACCTGCGCAGCGTTCTCGACCACCTCGTGCGGCGCAGCGTCTGGATCGTCGGGGGCGACGGCTGGGCCTACGACATCGGCTCCGGTGGCCTCGACCACGTGCTGGCGAGCGGGCGCGACGTCAACGTGCTGGTGCTCGACACCGAGGTGTACTCCAACACCGGCGGCCAGATGTCGAAGGCGACCCCGCTCGGCGCGGCGGCCAAGTTCGCGGCGTCCGGCAAGACGGTGCCCAAGAAGGACCTCGCCCTCCAGGCCATCGCCTACGGAAACGTCTACGTCGCCCGCGTGGCGATGGGTGCCGATCCCCAGCAGACGCTCACCGCCCTGCGCGAGGCGGAGGCGTACGACGGCCCCTCGCTCGTGATCGCCTACAGCCACTGCATCGCCCACGGCATCGAGATGCGCGCGGGCCTCGACCAGCAGTACCGAGCGGTCGCGAGCGGCTACTGGCCGCTGGTGCGTTACGACCCCGTGGCGCGCTCGGACGGGCGCAACCCGTTCCTGCTCGACTCACCGCGACCCCGGCTGGCGTTGCGCGACTACGCCGAGCGCGAGCTGCGGTACCGCGTCGTCGGCAACGCCGACCCGGTGGAGGGCGACCGCCTCCTCGCGCTGGCCCAGGAGGCCGTCGACCGACGCTGGGACGCCTACGAGCAGCTGGCCACCCAGGGACCGCAGCACTTCGCGGCGGATGGCAGGAGGCGAACCTGATGGACCTCACGACGACCTACCTCGGGCTGGAGCTGCGCAACCCGCTCGTGGCATCCCCATCACCGCTCTCGCGGACGGTCGACGGCGTCCGTCGGCTGGCCGGCGCGGGCGTCGGGGCGGTGGTGCTCTACTCGCTGTTCGAGGAGCAGGTGCGCCGCCGGGCTGCGCAGGACGGTCTGCTGGCTGGCGCGGGTGCCGACAGCTTCGCCGAGGCGCTGTCGTACTTCCCTTCGACGACCGACGACGAGACCGGGCCGCGCCGCTACCTCAGCCTCGTCGAGCGGGCCGTGGCCGCGGTGGACGTGCCGGTGGTCGCGAGCCTCAACGGCGCCACGCCGGGCGGCTGGGAGGGCTACGCCCGCGCCCTGCAGGACGCCGGTGCCGCGGCGATCGAGCTGAACGTGTACTACCTGCCTGGCGAGCCGAGCGTCTCGGGGCGGGACGTGGAGCAGCGACACCTCGACGCCGTGGCCCGGGTGCGGGCGGCGGTGGGCGTCCCGGTCGCCGTCAAGATCGGCCCCTACTTCAGCTCGGTCGGCGACATGGCGACCCGGTTGGACGCGGCGGGTGCCGACGGCCTGGTGCTGTTCAACCGCTGGCTGCAGCCGGACATCGACCCCGAGACGCTGCGCGTGACGTCCGGCGTCGGTCTGTCGTCACCGGCCGAGGGCCGGCTGGTGCGCACCTGGGTCGCCCTGCTGCGCGGGCGCGTGCGGGCGTCGCTCGCGGCGACGGGCGGGGTCGAGACCGGCGAGGACGTCGCCCGGCACCTGCTCGCGGGTGCTGACGTCGTGATGACGACGTCGGCGTTGCTGCGGCACGGCCCCGGCTACGCGACGGTGCTGCTCCAAGATCTCACCGAGTGGCTACGCCGCAAGGGTTTCGCGACGGTCGATGACTGCCGCGGCTTGCTGGCGGTGCCGATGACCGCTGACGCGGCTGCGTTCGAGCGCGCCGCCTACGTCACCGACCTGCTGGACGCCGACCTCACGCGGTGGTGACTCCGCCTCAGCGCTCCACCAGACCCAGCTCGCGGGCGATGACGACGGCTTCGCGCCGTCCGGCCACGCCGAGCTTGCGGTACAACGACTTCAGGTGCGACTTCACGGGGTTGACCGACACGTAGAGCTCCTCGGCGATCTCGGCATTCGTCAGCATCGACGGCAGCAGGCGCAGCGTGCTCAGCTCGCGCTCGGTGAGGGGCGGCAGGTCGGCCGAGCGGGCCGGTCGCTGCTGCATCAGCTCCTGCAGGTGCCGGACGAAGTCCGGGTGTCGGCGCGATGCGACGTGGTCGGCCTGCAACAGCCGCAGCGCCTGGTCGCCGAGCACCAGGAACGGACGGCTCAGCCCCTCGTCGGCGGCCAGCTCGACGGCCTCGCGCACCGCCGCCCGCGCATCGGCGCTCTCTCCCAACGCCTCTCGTGCCACGGCGGTCAGCAGCCAGAGGTCGACGGCGCGGGCCAGCTCGGCGGGCGGGTCGGCGTGCAGGGGCGCCAGCAGCTCGAGCGCGCGCACCGGGTCGCCGACGACCAGCTCGGCTCGCGCGAGCACGGTGACCTCGTAGACGCTGGCCGGCCGACCGCGCGAGGCGAAGCGGGCCACCACGAGGTCGGCATCACCGCGCGCGACGGCGATCTCCGATTCGACCGCGTCGCACGCGTGCAGCAGGTACGCCGACGGCCGCCACGTCGCGAGCGTGGCGCGCAGCCGAGCCATCGCCGTCTCGGCGCCGGCGAGGTCGCCGTCCGACACCCGCAGCCGGGCGTCGGTGATGCTCAGCACGGTCGCGATGAACCGGTTGGGCAGGGCGCGCAGGCAGGCGTTGGCCCGCTCGAGGGTCTCCCGGCACGGCGCGCACTCGCTGCGGGAGAGCTGCACCATCGCCAGGGCCAGGTGCCCGCGCGCGGCCTGCGGGAGGTAGAGCCAGCCCGAGTCCTCGGCGATGCGCAGCGCCTGCCGTCCGTGCTCCTCAGCCTGGTGCAGCCGGCCCTGGATCGCGGCGATCACACCGAGGGCGCCCTCGATGTGGACGCTGCGCAGGGGGTTCGGCTCGGGGTCAGCGGCGAGGGCTCGGGCCACCGCGCCGAGCGTGGCCTCGGCCTGCGCGAGCTGGCCGCTCCACAGCTGTCCCATGCCGAGCACCGAGCGAGCGGCCGTGCGGTAGGTCGCGAGGGCGGGCACGGCCGCCGAGCCGAGCACCGCGAGCTGGCCGAGCGCGACCGGCGCGGTGGCCACCTGCCGCTCCAGGTCGTCCTCGAGCCAGGCGGCCACGGTGTCGAGCACCAGCAGCAGTGCCTCGAGCACGGCCCGCTCGTCGTCCGAGACGGTCGACAGCGTCGTGCGAGCCTCCGTGAGGTGGTCGCGGACGCTCGCGGCGTCATAGACGCCGTACGCGCCGAAGGCGGCCGCGGCGGCCGCCCAGGGATCGCGGGCACGCAGCTCGGCAGGGAGGCCGACGAGCGTGCCTGCCAGCGCCGTGCGGCTGATGTCGAAGACCAGAGCGCCCGCGCTCGTGCAGGTCAGCACGGCCAGCTCGTGCCAGTCACCGGCCGCGGCGAGCTGGCGAGCCGACTGCAGGTCGTCGCCGCGCTCGCGCCACCAGGCGGCGGCGCGGCGGTGCAGCTCGCGCTCCACGCTGCCCGGCAGCGCGGCCAGCCGCTGCCGCAGCACACCGACCAGGAGGTGGTGGTAGCGGTACCACTGCCGCTGCTCGTCGAGGGACACCACGAACAGCCGCTCGTGGTGGAGGTGCTCCAGCACGGCGCCGGCGTCGTCGCGCCCGCTCAGGGTGGCCGCGAGGTCGGCGTTGAGCGGCGAGGTCACGCTCGTGCGCACCATGAAGTCGAGGACGTCGGGCGCCAGCTGGTCGAGCACCTCGCGCGCGAAGTAGTCCGCGATGGGGCGGTGGTCGCCGGTGAGCCGCGCGAGAGCCGCGTCGAGATCCGGCTGGTCCTTCAGCAGCAGGGCCGCAAGTCGCAGGCCGGCTGCCCACCCCTCGGTGCGCTCGAGCACCTGCAGCAGCTGGCCGTCGTCCAGGTGCACGTCTGATCGCTCGAACAGCTCGGCCGCCTCGTCGAGGGTGAAGGCGAGGTCGGCGGCGTCGAGCTCGGTGACGGCGTCGGCGAGCCGCAGCCGGTGCAGCTGCAGGTCGGGCTCGGTGCGCGATGCCACGACCAGGGGCAGGTGGCCGGGTCCGCGCCGGACGGCGTCCGACAGGCTGCGGGCACCGTCGGAACCATCGAGCACCTGAACGTCCTCGAGCAGCAGCACCGCCGGGCTCGGCACGTCCTCCCAGGCGTCGAGCAGCCGCGTGACGAAGCGCTCGTCGAGCACGGGTGTCGGCTGTAGGCGGGCCAGCACGCTGTCGTGCGGCGCGTCACCGCGACGCTGCAGGGCGGTGAGCACGCGGGCCCACAGGTGCATGGGGTCGCGGTCGTCCGGCCCCAGCGTCACCCAGACGACCGGCCCGTCGTGGACCTGCGCCCAGGCGGTCAGCAGCTGGGTCTTACCGGCGCCCGCGGGGGCGCTGACGACGACGAGCCCGCGAGCGAGCCCGGCCTCGATCCGCTCCTCCAGGCGTCGTCGGTGCAGCGTCGCCTGGCCGGACGCCGCCCCTGGTGCAGAAGATGTCGCTGCAGCGCGCCCGCCCCCCTCGCGGGCGCGCGGCCGCGATCCCCGGCCCGCGCCCCCCCCGGACGCGTCGCCCACAGGGCACCTCCGCCCGCTCCTGGAACCGCAC
>JBQCES010000352.1:0-10864 GCA_051960055.1 Angustibacter sp.
GGGCGGTGCGCACCGCCGGGTCGCCACCGCCTGACCCCACCCCTCCCCCGGGCCGCCCTTCCGCAGTTGATCACGTTACCTAGGCGACATGCCGCTTGCCGAGGGTTGCAGCCCTCGGCAAGCGGCATGTCGCCCACTGAACGTGATCAACGGGGAGAGGGCCGGGGGACCTTGGGCCCGGGTGCGCGCGCGGCGACCCGGCGAGGCTGGCCGCATGACCACCGGGACCCGGCCCGTGACCTCCGCCCGACGCGCGGCCCGCGTGCGTGCCGCCCACCGGCAGTGCCCCACCTGCGGCACGCCGCAGTCGCTGCGGGTCGTGCACCACCCGTCGGGGTACGTCGTGCTCTGCGTGCACTGCGGGGACGTGCACAGCGCCGCACGTCTGCTGCGGCCTGCGTGAGCCTCAGGCGAGGGTCAGGAAGAGCTTCTCCATCGCCTTGACGTCCGCCGACTCGACGCCGCCCGGCTCGGTGAGGCACTGCTTGAGGCCGGTCGACACGATCGCGAAACCCGCCCGGTCGAGGGCCCGGTTGACCGCCGCCAGCTGCGTGACGACGTCCTGGCACTCGCGGCCCTCCTCGAGCATGCGGATGACCCCGCCGATCTGGCCCTGCGCGCGGCGCAGCCGGTTCATGACCGCACCCATGTCGTCGGGGTTGAGCGCCACCATGGCGAGCTCCTTCGTGTCAGGACAGTGAGTCGAGCGCTGCGGACAGCCGGCGGCCGGCCTCGTCAGCGACGTCGGTGAGTGCGGTGTTGTTGGTCAGCCCCACCATCACCTGCGGGTCGAGGGCCTCGACCAGCGTCGTCGCCTCGTCGACAGAGCGTACGACGACGTTGCACGGCAGCAGCAGCCCGACCGAGGGTTCGGCCTGCAGGGCCGCGTGCGCCAGCGGCGGCCGGCAGGCGCCGAGGATCACCTGCGGGGCGACGTCGACGTCCAGCTTGGCCTTGAGCGTGGCCTTCAGGTCGATCTCGGTGAGGACGCCGAAACCCTGCTCCGCCAACGCCTCTCGGGTTGCGGTGAGGGTGGCGTCGAAACCGTGTTCGACGGTGGTGCTGAGTGCGTAGCCCATCGGTTCTCCTTCGGGGGGTGGCTCAGTGGGGGGACGGCTCAGTGGGTCGGTGCGGTCTGCTCGGCGAGCTGAGCCCGGACGGCGTCCATGTCGAGGGCGCGCACCTGGCCGATCAGGTCGTCGAGGGCCGTAGCGGGCAGTGCACCGGGCTGGCTGAAGACCAGGATGCCGTCGCGGAAGGCCATCAGCGTCGGGATCGAGGTGATCTGGGCGGCAGCGGCGAGGCTCTGCTCGGCCTCGGTGTCGACCTTGCCGAACACGATGTCGGTGTGCTGCTCGGACGCCTTCTCGAAGACCGGCGCGAACATGCGGCACGGGCCGCACCAGGACGCCCAGAAGTCGACGAGCACGATGTCGTTGCCGAGCACGGTCTGCTCGAAGTCCGTGGCCGTGAGGGCTCGGGTGGTCATGGGTTCTCCTCCAGGTGTGAGCATACCGGCAGGGGTATACGGTCGCTACAACGCAGCAGCGCCGCAGGCATTCCCGGGCCCCGCTGACGCGAGCATCCGTGGTCCGGGAATGGATCCAGCGGCCCCCTGGTTGCGACGACAGATACCCCCCTGGGTATGCTCTTCGCCAACCGAACGGATGGAGACAGTACGCATGCGAGAGATCACCCTGGAGTCGTTCGTCGCGGCTCACCGCGACGGCGCGCTCGTCATCGACGTGCGCGAGCCCATGGAGTACGTCAGTGGACACGTCCCCGGAGCAGAGCTCGTCCCCATGGGCCAGCTGCCCGGCAAGGTGGCGGACCTGCCGAAGGACCGCCCGGTCTACGTCATCTGCGCCAGCGGCAACCGCAGCCTGGCGATGACCGACTTCCTGCAGCGCGCCGGCGTCCAGGCGACGTCCGTGGCCGGAGGCACCAACGGGTGGGCCGCGGCCGGCCACCCGATCGTCACCGGCCCGCGCGCCAACGCCGCCTGAACCGCGCCGACCACCCCGCAGCCCGAAAGGTTTCCCCCATGGTCACCATCGTCCCCATCGAGACGCCGAGCCTCGGCGACCGCAGCTACCTGGCCCACGACGGCGAGATCGCCCTCGTGGTCGACCCGCAGCGCGACATCGACCGCGTGCTCGACCTCGCCCGCGAGGCCGGCGTCCGCATCACCCACGTCTTCGAGACCCACCTGCACAACGACTACGTCACCGGCGGCCTGGCCCTCGCCGAGGCCACCGGCGCGGCGTACCACGTGAACGCCGCCGACGACGTGACGTTCGACCGGACGCCGGTCAGCGACGGTGACGTCGTCGAGGTCGGCCCCGCGATGCGCGTCACCGTCATCGCCACGCCCGGCCACACCTTCACCCACCTGTCGTACGCGCTCGAGGCGGACGGCGAGCACCTCGGCGTCTTCACCGGCGGCTCGCTGCTGTTCGGCTCCACCGGCCGGCCCGACCTGCTGGGCCCCGACCACACGCAGGCGCTGGTGCACCACCAGTACGCCTCGGCGCGCCGGCTGGCATCCGTGCTGCCGGACGCCGCCCAGGTGCTGCCGACGCACGGCTTCGGCAGCTTCTGCTCCTCGACGCAGAGCGAGGCGACGGCCTCGACGATCGGCCAGGAGAAGCGCTCGAACCCCGCCCTGACCCAGGACGAGGAGCAGTGGGTCGCCGACCTGCTCGCCAGCCTCGACGACTGGCCGGCGTACTACGCCCAGATGGGCCCGGCCAACGCCTCCGGCCCCACCGCCGCCGACCTCAGCACGCCGCGCCGCGCCGACAAGCAGGCGCTGCGCGAGAGCCTCGAGAAGGGCGAGTGGCTGGTCGACCTGCGCACGCGCACGGCGTTCGCCGCCGGCCACGCCAAGGGCACCTTCAACTTCGGCCTCGACGGTCAGTTCGCCACCTACCTCGGCTGGCTGATGCCCTGGGGCACCCCGCTGACGCTGCTCGGTGAGTCCGAGGAGCAGGTGGCCGAGGCCCAGCGCGAGCTCGCGCGCATCGGCGTCGACGGCCCGAGCGCGGCCACGGGCCGCCCGCAGGACTGGACCGACGACGAGCTGGGCACGTTCGCGCGGGCCACGTTCGCCGACCTGGCCCAGGTGCGGCACCACCGCGACGTCGCGGTGCTCGACGTGCGCCGCCGTCAGGAGTTCAAGGACGGCCACGTCGAGGGTGCGGTCAACATCCCGATCCACGAGATCCTGGAGAGCCTCGACGAGGTGCCCTCGGGTGAGGTCTGGGTGCACTGCGCCGGCGGCTACCGCGCGTCGGTCGTGGCCTCGATCCTCGCGGCGAGCGGTCACACCGTCGTGGCCGTCGACGACTCCTACGACGAGAGCGCGGCGAAGGCCGGCCTGCCGCTCACCTCGTGATCTGGCTGGCGATCCCGCTCGGGCTGGCCATCGGGCTGAGCCTCGGTGCCCTGGGCGGGGGCGGGTCGATCCTGACCGTCCCCGCCCTGGTGTACCTGCTCGACCAGGACCCCCGCAGCGCCACCACCGGCTCGTTGCTGATCGTCGGCATCACGTCGCTGTTCGGCATGGTCGCGCACGCCCGCGCCAGCCGGGTGCGGGTGGTGCACGGCCTGGCCTTCGGCGTCCTCGGCATCGCGGGCTCGTGGGCGGGCTCGCGGCTGTCGGCCGCCGTGGCGCCCGAGGTGCTGCTCGCGGCCTTCGCGGGCCTCATGCTCGTCGTCGCCGCGATCATGTTCCGCCGCAGCGTGCGTGGCGGCCGGGGTGACGGCGGCGACGCCGCCGATGAGGCGACGGTCGTGTCGTTCCACCCGTTCGTCTGCCACTGTCCGCAGGCGTTGAAGGTGGTCGTCACCGCGACGGCGGTCGGCCTGCTCACGGGGTTCTTCGGCGTGGGCGGCGGGTTCGCCGTCGTCCCGGCCCTCGTGCTGTCCCTGGGGTTCTCGATGCCGGTGGCGGTCGGCACGTCGCTGCTGGTCATCACGGTCAACAGCGCGTCCGCCCTCGTCGCCCGGCTCGGCTCGGGCATCGAGCTCGACTGGACGCTGCTCGCGACGTTCACGGCTGCGGCCATCGTGGGCAGCCTGGCCGGCGGCCGGGTGGCCTCGCGGGTGCGCCCGGTGACGCTCACCCGCGCGTTCACGGCGCTGCTGGTGCTGGTGGCGGTCTACACGGCCGTGCGCAGCGTGCCGCAGCTGTTCTGAGGGGGCGGCGGGGTCAGAGTCCGGCGGGGTCAGAGTCCGGCGACGGCGAGCGCCGCGCGGTGGAGCTCGCGGCGCAGCGTCGCCTGCGGCACAACGCCGGGGGCCAGCTGAGCCGCCGATCGCAGCAGCCCGGCGATGAGCTGCGTGCGCGCCCGCTGGACGTCGGCCCGGCGGGCGCCCCCGGCGCGCAGGATCTCGGTGAGCGTGCCGTAGAGCTCCAGGTGCCGCTGCCCGAAGTGCTCGCGCACCTCGTCCGGCAGCGGCTCGAGCCCGGCACTGGCCTCGGTGAGCATGGCGTGCGACTCGTCGGTGAGGAAGTCGAGCTGGACGTCGATCCACGCGGAGAGCCGGTGCGCGGGCGTCCCGTCGCCCTCGGCGACGGCGCGCGAGGCCTCGACGAGCGGCAGCATCTCGAGGTCGAACCACCGCTGCAGGATGTGCGCCTTGGTCGGGAAGTAGCGGTAGAGCGAGGTGCGCCCGAGCCCCACCTCGGCGGCGATGTCACCGAGTGACACCGCCGCCACGCCGCGCTCGGCGAAGAGCCGCTTCGCCGCGTCGACGACCGCGGCCTCCTGGGCCGCGACGTGCTCGGCGATGGTGGCGCCGGTGATGCGGGGCATGCGCTCGGTCAGCTCCTGATGACGGGGGCGACCTTCCCGTGCTCGAGGTGCACGTGGCGGTCGGCACCCGAGGCCTGGTCGACGTCGTGGGTCACCACGAGGGTAGCCGCGCCCACCCGTCGCGCCTCGGCGACCAGCAGGTCCATGACGGCCGAGCCGCGCTCGGGGTCGAGCGATGCGGTGGGTTCGTCGGCGAGCAGCACCACTGGCTCGTTCATGAGGGCCCGGGCGATGCCGACGCGCTGGCGCTCACCGCCGGAGAGCTCGGCAGGGCGGGCGTCGCGCCGGTCGGCCAGGCCCACGTGCTCGAGCAGCTCGTCGGCGCGCCGGCGGGCTGCGGCGTCGAGGCGTCCGGCGATGTGCGCGACGACCTCGACCTGCTCGCGGGCACTGAGCGAGGGCAGCAGGTTCGGCGCCTGGTAGATGATGCCGATCCGGTCACCGCGCAGGCGGGTGCGGGAGCGGTCGCGCAACGGACCGGCGTCGGTGCCGGCCACCACGACGGCGCCGGAGTCGATGCGGCGCAACAGTCCCGCCACGGCCAGCAGGGTCGACTTGCCCGAACCGGAGGGTCCGGTGAGCGCGACCACCTCGCCCGCGTCGACGGCGAAGTCGACGTGGTCGAGCAGGGTGCGCGGGGTGGTGCCGTCGGGCACGGTGACGGTGACGTCACGCAGCTGGAAGCTCATGGTTTTCCTCTCAGTCCGAGGTGCGCAGGGCAGCGGAAGGGTCGACGGACGTCACCCGGCGCACACCGGCGAGACAGCCCGCGAGGCCGAAGACGACGAGCAGGCCGAGCGCGGTGAGGGCCGGCCCGATCTCGAGCTGGAACGGCACGGCCGTGCGCTCCACCAGCGCACCGAGGCCGAAGGCCGCGACCCCGCCGACGGCGGCAGCGCCGAGCAGGACGACGCCGAGCTGGCCCACGGCGTCGCGCACGACGTAGGCGCGTGAGGCTCCGAGGGCCTTGAGGACGGCGATCTGCCGGGAGCGCTGCATCGTCCAGACGATGAAGAAGGCACCCACGACCAGCGCCGAGATCACGAGCAGGAACCAGCGGATCATCGTCATGGTCTGGGTCTCGCCGCTGTAGCCCGGCGAGCCGGCGTACGACTGCTTCTTGGTGACGACCTCCATGCCCGCGCTCGTGGCGGCCCGAGCCTGCGCCGAGTCCAGTGCAGAAGGGTCGTCGGCGCGCAGGGCGATGGCCGAGAACCGGCCCTTGGCGTTGTCGCCGTAGAGCAGGCTCTGCCAGGTCGACAGGCTGGTGAAGCCGATGTCGACGTGCCCGTACGAGCCGGTGTAGGTGAAGCCGAGCACGGGCAGAGGCCGGTCGACGCCGACGATGGTGAGCTCGTCGCCGACCTTCACGCCGTCGTCCTCGAACGTGTGGCTCAGCACCAGGCCGGGCTCACCGGCCAGGGCGCGCTCGGCGTCGCGTCGGGGCGCGAGGAAGCTGCCCGCAGGGACGCCGATGAGCGCGATGTCGACGGTCGAGCCACCGGGGCGCTTGGCGTTGACGAACGACACGCCCATCGGCGACGCCTCGACGCCGGGGACGTCACTCCAGGCCGCGAGGTCGGTGGGGGTGAGGGTCGACCGGCTGAAGGTGCTCTGGGCGCCGTGCTGGAACGCCAGGTGCGTCAGCGGCAGCCGGCGCAGGCCGGAGATGCCGTCGTCGACCAGGCCGTTGGCGAGCCCCGACAACAGCGTCGTCATCAGGGCGACGAGCGCGATCACGAGCCCGACCAGGACGAAGCGGCCGCGAGCGACCTTGAGGTCTCTCAGTGCGACGTACACGGGGCGTCTCCTCAGGTATCGTCAGGGTGTCACCAAACATGATGACACCCTGTCGCTATCTAGGGGAAACCGCCCCCACCGGCTGGGCTCAGTCGCCGTCGCCTTCGCCACCGGACGGCGCGGTGTTGGCGACGCCGCTCCACGCGGCCTTGGCGCCGCTGTGGCCGATGCGCACGATCTGCACCGACGTACCGACGACACCGATCACCGCGAGGACGGCCACCGCCGCCGTCAACGGCACGCGCACCTGCGTCCCCCGGCGCTGCAGCCACCAGATGGCAGCGGCGGCCACGACGAGGACGATCACGAACGGCAGCAGGCCATCGGCCAGCTCGGCGTGCTCCTCGACGAGGGCGGACTGCCCCACGCGGCGCTCGAGCGACTCACCCGACTCCGTCGACAGCGGCACGAGCACGAGCGCGATGACCGACAGCGCCAGCGCGGCGATCGCCCCATGGCGCCGGAAACGCGGCCAGAAGGCGGCGAGCGCCACCGCCACGGCAGCAGCCGGGACGAACACCACGGTCGCGTGCACGATGAGCGGGTGCACGGGGAGGCCGAAGATCGTGTCGAACATGACGCTCCTAGCTGAGGGTGGGTGCGAACGGCGCGACGGCCGGACCGCGATCGTTCCGAGAGATTCTCAGAAGACTCTCAGAACCGCACCAAAGCGTGACATACCGCATCAGTTGCCCGAGGCCGGGAGCCGCAACGTGAACGTCGCACCATGGCCGGGTGCGCCGTCGACGTCGAGCCGGCCGCCGTGGACGCGCGCCACCTCGTCGACGAGGGCCAGCCCGAGGCCGAAGCGGCGGCCGCCGTCGCGCGCGGTGCCACGCGCGAAGCGGCGCGCGAGGTCGCGGGCCTGGTTGGGGTCGATGCCCTCGCCGTCGTCGGCGACGGCGACCAGCACGTGGTCGTCCGACTGGCTCACCCGCACCTGCACGTGACCACCTGAACCCGTGTGCGCCAACGCGTTGTCGACCAGGGCGGTCAAGGCGCGGCGCAGTGCGGCCTCGATGCCGACGACCTGCACGGCGTCGTCCGTGCCCGAGGTCGTCAGCGCCACCTCGCGCTCGTCGGCCAGCACACTCAGGCTCGCCACGACCTCGCGGGCCACGCCGCCGACGTCCACGGGCTCGCCCCGCTGCGGCGCGTGCTCGAGCTCGGCCGCGAGCAGGAGGTCGGTGACGACCTCGCCGAGGCTCTGCGCGTCGCGCACCAGGCGGTCGAGCTCCTCGCGGGTGGCCTGATCGGCGGTCTGCCCGGCCATCCGCCGCCGCAGGAGCTGGGCGCGCGTGTGCAGCACCGTGAGGGGCGTGCGCAGCTCGTGGCTGGCGTCGGCGACGAACCGCCGCTGCAGCCCGAGCGCCTCTCCCATGGGCCGCACGGCCCGCCGTCCGATCACCGCGCCCACCGCGGCCGCGCCGGCGATGCCCAGGATCGCGGCGACGCCCAGGCTCACCAGCAGGCGGTTGCGCTCGGACTCGCGCGGCGAGAGGTCGTAGACGGCGCTGAGCCGACCGAAGCTGCGCTCGCCGGTCCAGAGCGCGAGCTCCTGGCCGTCGGCGGTGAGACGCGAGGCACCGTCGGGCTGCTTCGTGGGGTCGACCTCGGCCACCGCATCGGGCGCGCCCTTGGTGATCAGGGTGCGGCCGCCTTGGGTGCGCAGCACCAGCCAGATGCCGGACGGCGGGTCGCTGACGTCGTCGGCGCGGGCCCACGCGCTGCGCGTGGTGGAGTCGGCCTGGCGGTGCTGCTGCTGCTCGTCGACCACCAGCACCACCGCGGTCATGGCGATCACGACGAGGGCGACGGCGAGGGCGGCCTGGATCGCGACGCTGGCGCTGGCGCGCCGCATCAGCTGGCGATCGGCGGCGGTGGCGTCCCTCACGCGGCGCTCCTCACACCGAGCCCAGCCGGTAGCCACTGCCGCGCACCGTGCGGATGACGTCGCGCCCGAGCTTGCGCCGCAGGTAGTGCACGTAGGTGTCGACCGAGCCGGTCGTGTCGGCGTCGTCGAAGACGCGGTCGAGCAGCTCGGTGCGCGAGAACACCCGCTCCGGACGGCGGGCGAGCACCTCGAGCAGCGCCGCCTCGCGCGGCGACAGCTCGACGTCGGGCTGCCCACCCCCGGTCACCAGGCGCTGCTCCGGCGACAGGGTGCGAGTGCCGAGCGACAGGGCCTCAGCCACGTCGCGGTGGCGGCGCAGCAGGGCCCGCAGACGGGCGAGCAGCTCGTCGACGTCGAACGGCTTGACCAGGTAGTCCTCGGCGCCGGCGTCCAGGCCCTCGACGCGGTCGTCGGTGGTGCCGCGGGCCGTGAGCATCAGCACGGGTGCGGTGACGGCGCGTCCGCGCAGACGGCGGACGAGGTCGACCCCCTCGATCGCCGGCAGGCCGCGGTCGATCACGAGCACGTCGTGGTGGCCGGTGAGCCCGAGGTGCAGGCCGCGCTGGACGTCGCGGGCGACGTCGACGTCGTATACCTCCCTCATCAGCACGCCCTCCATCAACCCGGCGAGGTCGGCTTCGTCCTCGACCAGCAGCAGGCGAGGGCGCGGCTGCGGGAGGTGCGGCTGAGCGTCGGTCACGCAGTGATGGTGGCACGTGCGTTCTCAGAGATCTCTGAATCTGGCGTCGCATCGTGGAGTCACGTTCGAGGTGAAGGAGCGCTCATGAGCACCGTGATCGGGCCCGTCAGGCCAGCCGATGCGCGCCGCACGTCCGGTACCCACGCGCCGGGCCAGGAGCGGGCGCGAGCCCGGCGGCGCGCGGCCGACGTCCTCGAGGTGCTGGCGGTCACGGCCGTCGTGGTCACCGCCGTGCTGTTCCTGCTCGACGGCGGCAGCTCGGCTCTCACCCGCGGCACCGCAGCTGCCCGGCTGATCGGCCTGGGGCGGCTGACCGGTCTGGTCGGCACGGTTCTCCTTCTGCTGCAGCTGTTGCTGGCCGCGCGGCTGCCGTGGGTCGACCGCACGTACGGGCACGACCGCGCGCTCGTGGCGCACCGCCGCCTGAGCCGGATCGCGCTGCCGCTGCTGCTGGCGCACGCCGGCGCGCTGGTGCTCGGCTACGGCGCGCGATCGGGGATCAGCCCGGCACTCGCCTGGCTGGTCGAGCCGGTGCGCATGCTCGGTGGCGCGGTGCCCGACATGCTCACGGCGTTCGTCGCGCTGGGTGTGCTCATCGTCGTCGCGGTGACCTCGGTGAACGCCGCGCGTCGCCGCACCCGCCACGAGACGTGGCACCTCGTGCACTTCACGGCCTACGCGGGCGTTGCGCTGTCGCTCCCCCACCAGCTCTCGACGGGAACCGACATCGCCGGACACCCTGTGACGCGGGCGTTCTGGCTCGCGCTCTACGTCTTCACCGCCGGCGCTGTCGTGGTGTTCCGGGTGCTGGTGCCGCTGTGGCGCAGCATCCGGCACCAGCTGGTGGTCGAGCAGGTGGTGCCCGAAGGGCCGGGCGTGGTGTCGGTGGTCGTGCGTGGCCGCGGGCTGAACCGCCTGCCCGTGCGCGCCGGCCAGTTCATGCACTGGAGGTTCCTGACCCGGGGGCTGTGGGCAGCAGCTCATCCGTGGTCGCTCTCGGCCGCACCTGACGGCCGCCGCCTGCGCCTCACGGTGCGCGACCTCGGCGACCACTCGCGTCGCCTGATGGAGCTGCAGCCGGGCACGCGCGTGGTGATCGAGGGCCCCTACGGTGCGTTCACGACCGCGCGGCGCACGAAGCAGCGGGTGCTGCTGATCGCCGCCGGCATCGGCATCACGCCGCTGCGGGCGATCCTCGAGGAGCTGCCCGCGGCCCCCGACGGGGTCGTCGTGATCTACCGCGTCGGCAGCCAGTCGGACCTCGTCCTGGCAGACGAGCTGCTCGACCTCACCCGCGCCAAGGGCGGGCGCGTCGTCGCGGTCGTCGGCCACCGCAACCGCGAGCGCGACAGCTGGCTGCCCGCGGAGGCTGGGCACATCGGGGACGCGGAGGCCCTGCGACGGATCGTCCCCGATGTCGCCGAACGGGACGTCTACGTCTGCGGAAACCCCGCCTGGATGGACACCGTCATCGCAGCCGCCCACGAGGCCGGCGTGACGCCCGGGGCCGTCCACCACGAGCGCTTCACCTATTGATCGCGGGGGCGCCCGGCTCCGACCGTCACACCTGAACTGCCCGAACCGCATCCACGAATCGAGCCCCGCATGCGCCGCATCGTCCTCTGGGCCATGAGCACCCTGACCGTGCTC
>JBQCES010000353.1:0-25420 GCA_051960055.1 Angustibacter sp.
GCCGCCTCGATGCCGTGGTCGCCCACGCGCACGAGGTGGTGGCCGCCGTCAGGTCGCGCGCAGGTCGAGGGTGAGCTCGGACGGCGCGCCGTCGACCAGCCGCACGGGGATGCCCCAGTCCTGCTGGTAGAGGTGGCACGCGGCGTTCTCGGGCACCTCACCGGTGTCGGGATCGCCGTCGCACGCGGCCGCCTGGACGCTCACGTGCAGCACGCCCTCGCCGACCTCGGCGTCGAGGTGCAGCGCGCGGGTCAGGCCGCGCTCGGTACCGGCGCCCTCGACCAGCAGCTCCGGCGGTGTCGCGCTCACCACCAGCCGCGTCGGGTCGCCCCAGCGGTGGTCGAGGTGCTGACCGGCCGGAGGCACGAACGCGACCTCGAGGGCGAGGGCGCCGGCCGCGAGATCGGTGGGTGGTCGCTGGGTGCGTCGGGCCCCGCCGTCGACCTGCTGGGCCTCGATGGGGATCGCGACGCGCGAGAGCCGGTGCGCACTCGACTCCACCACCACCAGCACCGGCGCGCCGTCGACGCTGTCGAGGACGGCGGCACTGGGCTCGGCCAGGCCGGTCGCCAGCGTCGACATCTCGCCCGCGACCGGGTCGAACCGCCGCACCGCACCGTTGTAGGTGTCGCTCACCGCCACCGAGCCGTCGGGCAGCACGGTCACCCCGAGCGGGTGCTGCAGCAGCGCCTCGGCCGCCGCGCCGTCGACGTGCCCGAAGTCGAAGAGGCCCGTGCCGACGTCGGTGAGCACCTCGTAGCGGGCACCCTCGAGCGCGGGCTCGTCCGGTGCGCGCCGCAGGTGGCGCAGCGCGGAGGTCTCGGAGTCGGCGATCCACAGCGTCTCGCCGTCGGCGGACGTCGCCAGGCCCGAGGGCTGGGCGAACCACGCGTGCTGGCCGCCGCCGTCGCGCACGCCCTCTGCGCTCGTGCCCGCCACGACCTCGACCGTGCCGGCCACCGGGTCGAACCGCCAGAGCTGGTGCGAACCCGCCATCGCCACGATCACGGCGTCGTCGAACCACGCGAGGTCCCACGGTGACGAGAGGTCTTGTGCCGCAGCGGGTCTGGCACCGTCCTCGACGGCAACGCGCTGGCGCAGCTGTTGTCCCGTGCCGGCGACGGTGACCAGAGCGCCGTCGCCAAGGCGCAGTCCACGCAGCGCGTGGTTGACGGTGTCGGCGACGACGACGTCGTAACCCACCTGCGCCGCAACGGTTTCCGGCAACTTCACGATCCCCTGCGGCTCACTCAACCGCGGCGAGGCACCGTCGACCAGGCCCCGGACGCCGTCACCGATCCGCCGTCGCTCGGTGACGAGGTCGTCGTCGAGCTCCACCAGCTGGTGGTGCGCGGTGTCGCTGACGAGCACCCCGCCGTCCGGCAGCCGGATCACCTTGCCGGGGAAGCGCAGTGCGGTGGACGGCGCGGGCGGTGGCACGTAGGGGCCGTCACCGCGGTGCAGCGTGCCCTTGGCCTCGTGCTCCGCGACCAGCGCCTCGATGAGCACCGCCAGGCCGTGCGCGTGCCCCTCCCCCGAAAGCTGCGCGACGACGTACCCCTCGGGGTCGATCACCGACAGCGTCGGCCAGGCGCGCGCGGCGAACGCCTTCCAGGTCACCAGCTCGGGGTCGTCGAGCACGGCGTGGTGCACCTCGTAGCGCTCGACCGCGGCGGCGAGCGCCTCGGCGTCCGCCTCGTGCTCGAACTTCGGCGAGTGCACGCCGACGAGCACCAGCACGCCGCCGTACTTCTCCTCGAGGGGGCGCAGCTCGTCGAGCACGTGCAGGCAGTTCACGCAGCAGAACGTCCAGAAGTCCAGCACGACGACCTTGCCGCGCAGGTCAGCCAGACCGATCTCGCGACCCCCGGTGTTGAGCCACCCCCGGCCACGCAGCTCGGGAGCGCGCACGCGGACACGGGAACGGGACGTCGGCGGCATGGTTCCATTGTCCAGGCCGGACGGCGGCGCTCGACGCCGGGACTCTCCGCACTCATCGGGTCACCACTGCCGGTCGAGCACCCGGTAGGCTTGCCGTGTACCACGCTACTCCGTGAATGCGCCTGTTGCCCCCTATCTCACCCGCAGGGCGACCTCGACGCGAAAGGCTCCCGCCGCAGTGCCCGCTCTCTTCTCGGTCATCATCCCGACGTACAACGTCGCTCGATACCTGCCTGCGTTCCTGGCGTCCCTCGAGGCGCAGACCGTGCGGCGCAGCGACGTCGAGTACCTCTTCGTCGACGACGGTTCTCCGGACGACAGCGCCGAGATCATCCAGCGGTGGATCGACGCGACGGGTGCGAACGCTCGGGTCATCAGCCAGGACAACGGTGGCCTGAGCAGCGCGCGAAACCGCGGCCTGGCTGAAGCGAACGGGACGTGGGTGACGTTCTGCGATCCCGACGACGTGCTGTCGTCGAACTACCTGAGCATCATGGCCGAGTTCGTTCGCACCAAGCGGGCCCGCAAGGTCCACTTGGTGGCCGGCAACATCCAGATACTGGACGACGCCACGGGTGAGCTTCGCAACGACCACCCCCTGCGAGTGAAGTTCGCTGCCGGTGATCAGGTGGTGAACCTGCTGCGCCATCCACAGCACTTCCATCTTCAGGCGGCCTCGGCCTTCTATCGCCTGGCGATCATCCGATCGCTCGGGCTGCAGTTCGACAGCGCTATCAAGCCGAACTTCGAGGACGCCTTCTTCACCACGCTCTACCTGGCGGCGCAGCCCACACCGTGGGTGGCCCTGATGGCCAGTGCGGTCTACCAGTACCGCCGACGCGACGACGGCTCGTCCCTGGTGCAGCTCAGCTGGGTGAAGCCGGAGAAGTTCACCGTCCTGCCTCGCGTCGGCTACCTGCGCCTCCTGCAGAGCGTGCACCAGGAGCTCGGCCACGTGCCGCAGTGGGTCCAGAACCTCGTGCTCTACGACCTCTTCTTCTACTTCCGCCAAGACGCGCGGATCCACTCCGCCACAGCCAACCTGCCCACGGAGCAGTCCGAGGCCTTTCACGCCACTCTGGTGGAGATCGCGAAGTACCTCGACGCGGAGTCGATCATCGGCTTCCACGTCATCCCGACGTCCTTCGAGATCCGGATGGCCGTGCTGCTGGGGGCCAAGGGCGAGTGGCAGGCCCCCATCGAGCTCACGGTCAACCGCATCGACGCTGACCGTCAGATCGCGCAGATCCGCTACTACTACGCCGGCGAGCCACCGGTCGAGCAGTTCAAGGCGCGGGGCTACGTCGTGCGCCCCATCCACGAGAAGCGCCGCGCCGTGCGCTTCCTGGGCAAGACGATGATGTACGAGCGGATCGTGTGGCTCCCCGCCACCGGCACTCTCGCCGTCTCGCTGGACCGCCGCCCTATGCCCATCCGCGCGGGCCGCGCGAGCGACCCGACCTACTCGCTGCGGCCGACCCCGATGTGGCGGTCGCTGGCCCGTAGGCCGGCGCCGCCGCTCGACCCACCCGAAGCCGCTGTTTCCTCCTCATCTCGAAATACCCCCGCAAGCTCCCGGCTCCGTCATACTCTGCGCCAGGCCGGAGCAGGCGCCCTCCGGGCGGCACGGTCGCTGCGGCCTCGCCTCCCCGACCGCAGGGCGCTGACTGACCGGCTCGTCGTCCGCACGGCGTGGTCGAAGTACGGAACCAAGCGTTTCGGTGGGGCCTGGTTGCTGATGGACCGCGACATACAGGCCGGCGACAACGCCGAGCACCTCTACCGCTACCTGATGCGTCAACAGCCACAGGTGAACGCCTACTTCGTGATCTCGCGGCAGAGTCCCGACTGGTCGCGGCTTCAGGCGGAGGGCTTCCGGCTCCTCGATCATGGCTCGCGCTGGCACACCATGGCGCTACTTCGGGCCGAGCACCTCGTCTCCTCGCAGGTCGACCACTACGTCGTCGCGCCCCTCGACAGGACGCGCTTCGGGAGGACGCGCTTCCGGTTCACGTTCCTCCAGCACGGTGTGACCAAGGACGACCTCTCGCGCTGGATCAACGGCAAGCCCATCAGCCGCTTGATCACCGCCACCCGGGACGAGTACGAGTCCTTCGTCGGCGACGACACCCCATACACCTTCACGACCAAGGAGGTCGCGCTCACCGGGTTCCCGCGCCACGACCGGCTTCGCGAGCGAGACGCGGCCACGGCCGGCCAGCAGCGACTGGTGCTTATCATGCCGACCTGGCGCCGCGAGCTGCTCGGGGAGACGATCGGCAAGTCCAACGACCGGCACTTGCTGGACGACTTCTGGCAGTCCGAGTACGCCCAGCAGTGGATGGCGGTCTTGACGTCGGACAAGCTCCGTGAGGCCGCGACGCAGGCGGGATGGCGGATTGCCTTCATGCCACACCCCAACATGCAGAGGTACCTCGACACCGCTGACCTACCAGCGCACATCGAGGTGCACCGCTACGGCGCAAGCGACGTCCAGGACATCATCGCTCGGGGCGCCGTCATGGTCACCGACTACTCCAGCAACGCCTTCGAGGCCGCGTACCTGGGTCGGGCGGTCGTGTACTTCCAGTTCGACCAGGACACGTTCTGGAACGGTGGCCACGCCTACCGCAAGGGCACCTGGAGCTACGAGCACGACGGCTTCGGGCCGGTGCTGACGGAGGCCGACCGCGTGATCGACGCCGTCGTCTCGGCGATCGCCGACGACGGCGTGCCGGCCGCACCCTTCGCCGAGCGCATCGAGGCGGCGTTCCCGTTCCGGGACGGAGAGTGCTGCCGCCGTACGTACGAGTCGATCGTTCGGATCAAGACGCCGATCACGTACGACGAGGCGTACCTGCGCGTCGATCGCGACCTGACTCAGAGCTCGTAGTCGCTCCGCACGGGGAAGTACGCCTCGAGGAACGCCAGCACGTCGGCTGCCGGCATCGGGGGCTTGCCGGGCTCGGGCGCGTCGTTCAGGCAGAAGACCGAGCGGTCGCGGTCGCGGAGCAGCCGAGCCAGCCGCGGCGCCTGCTCGGCGACGCCGACGTTCACATAGTCGTAGCGGATGCCGGACGGCGCGCCGCCACCGGTGATCTGCAGGTAGTAGTGCAGCAGCTGGTCGGCCACGATGTCGTCGTGGTGCCGGAAGCGGCTGTGGGTCGTGCGCCGGTACGCATCCGGGAACAGCTTCTCCAGCTCGAAGTGGGCGCTGCGGAGCTGAGGGTACGGAGTGTGCCGGATCGCCCGCGTCACCGTGATGCCGAACTCGCGTTCGAGCAGCGCTCGGATGTTGCGCGTCAGGTTGAAGTGCGGACCTTCCTCGACGGTGGGGGCACCGAAGGGGCGGTGCAGCCGAGCGGGGAACAGTCGCGCCACGCCGCTGGCGTGGAAGAACTGCTCGGGTCGCACGTCGCGGCCGAAGAACATGTCGTCGTTGAGGTAGAGGTAGTGCTCGTTGAGCCCCTCGATGTGGTGCAGCCGGCTGATGATGGCGTTGGAGTTGAAGACCGGCAGCACGGAGTGGTCGTCGAAGATGTCGCGGTGGTCGATGATCGTCAGTCCGGGGTGCTCGGCCCGTAGCCACGGCGGCACCTGGTCGTCCGTCACGATGTAGACGTGGTTGACCCAGGGGGCATACATCTGCAGCGACCGCAGGGAGTAGCGCAGCTCCTCACGATCCATGTACCGGTTCTCGGCGGCGGCCTCGGGGTGGTACTGCCGCCCCTCCTCCTCCGCACGAGCCCGCAGCATGCGCTCTCGCCAGGCCGGGTCCCCGCCGTCCACCCAGGTGTAGACGACGTCCACGGGGAACGTGACGTCCTCCAGCATCCGCTGGCGGAACAGCGTCGGGCGCGGATAGCAGCGCCCGGCGATCTCGAAGGGCTCCGTGGCGGCCAGGGCGGTCTCGGGCAGCAGTGACGAGGCGACGTTGGGCCGCGGCCCGCGAGCCATGCCTTCGAGCAGCTCCTCGGCCGGACCGTGCTCCCAGAACTCGACGTCACACCCGTAGTCCTCGCCCAGCGTCAACGTCCCGCTCTCGGACTGGGCCACCGTGAACACCCGAAGGACGTCAGCGGATCGCAGGAGACGGGCGGCGCGGACCGCTGGCGCGAGCACGGAGGGCCCGACGCCCCGCTCACCCCTCACCAACCGCACGGACGCACGAGCGACCAGCGGGTCGGTCGACAGGGCGTGGACGACGGACTCGTGATCGCGCTCTGAGACGGCCACGGTGTAGCGGGTGGCGGACGTCGTCCGCAGCAGCACGTACGAGATGCTGTGGCGTTCTAGCAGGTCGGCTACCAGCTGCAGGTTGTGGGCCCGCTGCTCTTGCGGACGCCGACCGCCCAGTGGTTCGATCCAGACGCCGCCACGTCGTACGGCGCCGGGCGGGGCCGTCGTCGTCACCCGGGCTCGTGCCGTGGCCGCCAGCACGGGCGGCGTCCGGACGAATCCCCCGGCGGCCGGCAGGAGAGCTCCGCGCAGGAGGCGTGAACGGCGTGCGCCCAGGCCAGCCCGGAGGACGGCTCCGATCGTGCTCCGGCTGGCTCGCACCACGAGATCGCTGTACGAGCTCACGTCCGGCCCCCTGGGATGCGCTGGCAGTAACCACGACATTCTGCCACGACCCCGTCAGCGCACCCTCCCCGCGGTGCGGCCAGTCCCCGACGTCGCCGCTAGCGCTTGGTCCGGATCGAGTGCCGCGGGGCCCACGCCGTCTTCCCGAGCGAGCTGCGCGCCCGCACGGTCACCTGGTACCGCGTGCCCTTCTTCAGGCCGGTCAGGACGACGCGGTAGGTGGAGCCGTTCGTCGAGACGTAGTGCCAGGCGCGGTACTTGCCCTTGACCAGGGGCCGGTAGGCCACCTGGTACCTGGTCACCGGGTCGCCGTGCACTGCGGAGCGGTACCACGCGAACCGGACGTGCGTCTTGGACGACAGCAGCCAGCGAGGCACCCTCGGCACCGAGGGCAGGGTCTTCGGGTAACCCAGCCGGGCGGGGCTCCACGCGCTCCAGCCGGTGGGGCCGTGGTAGGCGACGGTGTAGCGGTACCGGTACCCGTTGAGCAGCTGACGGGCGGTGTAGGAGCGCGCGGTGGCCGGCAGCGTCGTGTACACCGCGGCCGTGGAGTACGCGCCCTTGCTCGGGCGGTAGATCTCCTGCTTGATCACGACGCTGCTGGCGGGGGCTGTGGGAGCAGTCCACCGCACCGTCACCGCGGCATTGCCGGCACGAGCGGCCAGGTCCGGCCGGGCCGACGTCGACAGGGCCGGCTGCCCGATGCAGTCGGACGTCGTCACCGGGGTGCTGATCGTGTGCGCCGGGACGTCGTTCCAGTTGCTGTGGCTACCCGGCAGGGCGCTCGGCCAGAGCTCTTCGCGACCGTTCACGCACGCCTTGAGCTGGCCCCAGTAGATGCGAGAGCCGTAGATGCCGCCCGAGCGCACCTCGAAGTGCAGGTACGTCGTCAGGCAGGGCGAGACGTCACCACTGCTCCCGACCTTGCCGATCACCGTGGCCGGCGTGACCAGCTGGCCGTCCGTCGCGACGAGCGAGTCGAAGTGGTAGTACTTCGAGACCTTGCCGCCGCCGTGGTCGACCCAACCCCAGACGCCGCCGTTGATCTCGTCGTCCACCGTGCTGCAGCCGGGGTGGTTGCCGCCGACGTGGAAGACGCCGGAACCGGCCGCGTACACCGGGGTCCCCCGAGGAGCGTCGAGGTCCATGGCCCACACGTTGTGGTACGGCCCGGGGCAGTTCGACTTCATGCACGAGACCCGCGCCGACGCGTGGATCGGGAAGTAGACCGGGTCGCTGAACGGGTGATCCGCGGAGACGGCGAGGCTGTCCGCCGCCGGCACGGCGGTTGCCGCCTTGCTCGGGGCGACGTTGGACACGGTCGTCAGCAGCAGTGACGCGACGGCTGCCGCGAGGATCCAGACCGACCGGCGACGGGAGCGAGAGACAAGGCCCATGGACTGCTCATCGGCAGCGGGCGGCGGCCCCTGAACCATCTCGTGCCTTTTCGTTCTGTTCGTGCTCGCGGCTACCATCACCCGGGTGACGAACCCCACCTCTGAGCTCGAGCCGCTCGTCGAGCCGAAGGCGCCGCAGCCTCGTCGACGCACGGAACGTCTGGCTGTGCTCGACAGCCTGCGGTTCCTCGCCGCCGCCAGCGTCGTGTTCTACCACTTCACCGCGCGGCGCACGAGCGTGTGGGGCGAAGCCACCATCGACGTCTTCCCCCACCTGCACCCGTTCACGCGGTACGGCTACCTGGGCGTCGACCTCTTCTTCTTCATCAGCGGTTTCGTCATCCTGATGACCGCCTGGGGGCGCGACGTACCGCACTTCGTCGCCTCCCGCGTGGGCCGGCTCTTTCCGGCCTACTGGACCGGCGTCCTGCTCACCGGGCTGCTGCTCCTGCTCACTGGCAAGCTGATGAAGGACATCTCCCCCATCACGGTGCTGAGCAACCTCACCATGACCCAGCGCGCGGGCGGGCTGGGTGACGTCGACGGCGCCTACTGGACGCTTTGGGTCGAGCTGCGGTTCTACCTCATCATCGCCGTCTTCCTCCTCGTCGGGATCACCCGGAACCGCGTGCTCGCGTTCGCGGCGCTGTGGCCGGTCTGCGCGACCGCCTTCGATCACTCCGGCAGCCACAGCTGGTTCGGCATGCTGGTCCTGCCTCGAGAGGCGCCGTTCTTCGCTGCCGGCATGGTGCTGTACATCGCCTACCGCGAGGGCCTCAGCAAGTTCCTGGGCTTCCTGCTCGGGTACCAGCTCGTGCTCGCGATGACCTACGCCTACAGCGATCTCGACAACATCGCCGGCACCACCGGCGGTACCGCCAACGGGCTGATCGCCTCGCTCGTCGTCGGCGTCATGTTCGGCCTCGTCGCGCTGGCGACGCTCACCCCGTTGCGCCGGATCGGGTGGGGGTGGCTCACCGCGCTGGGTGCGCTCACCTACCCCCTGTACGTGCTGCACGAGTACTGGGGCTGGTTCGTCATCGTCAAGCTGCACGACCGGCTGAGCGTGCCGCTCACCCTGGTGTGCGCCATAGCCGTCGTCGTGGCGATGGCGACCGCCGTCCACCAGCTGGTCGAGAAGCCGCTCGGCCCGCGGCTGCGACGCTGGACCACCGAGGGACTGGCGCAGATCGACCTGCACCCCTCGAGTCGCAGCTGAGCCGACCCGGTCAGTCGTCCTGACGCGAGGCACCGACGCGCCGCAGCAGCACCAGCTGCACGAACGCCGTGCCGATGAGGCCCCCGCTGAACACCGCCTGCGACGTGCCGGGGTCGCCGGCCGCCTCGCTGATCGCGGCGGTGCCGGACGCCACCGTGAGCAGCAGCCAGACGATGGGCGCGCCGGTGACGCGGACGTAGTGGGTCATCGAGCCAGATCGCTTGTACGACCACGGCAGCAGCAGCAGGCTCACCACACCGACCAGCGCGTAGAAGCCCATCACAACCTCCGGTCAGCGAGGACGGGGAACGCGCGCCGGACGCCGTCCAGCCCGTCGACATCGAGCTCCACCGACAACACCTGCTCACCCTCGCCCGCCTCGGCCAGCACCTCACCGGTGGGTCCGACGACCTGGCTGCGAGCGCCCATGGCGTGCCCGCTGTGCGTGCCCGCGGTGTTGCAGGCGACCACGAACACCTGGTCCTCGACCGCCCGGGCACGTCCGAGCAGCGTCCAGTGGGCCACGCGCGCAGCGGGCCACGCCGCCGGCACCACGACCACCTGCGATCCGGCGTCGAGCAGCCGACGGAAGAGCTCGGGGAACCGCAGGTCGTAGCACGTCGCCAGCCCAAGCCGGACGTCGGCGCCACCGGACGCCGGACGCGGCACCTGCGCGCACACGACCTCGGTGCCCGCCTCGAGCAGCTGCGGCTCGCCCTCACCGAAGCCGAAGCGGTGGATCTTGCGGTACGTGTCGAGCAGCGCGCCGTCGGGCCCCACGAGCACCGAGGTGTTCCACAGCCCGCGGTCGCTCTCACCCCGGTCAGCGCCGTCAGCGGCGGCCTCGACGATCGAGCCCGCGTGCAGCACGACGCCGGCGTCGCGCGCTGCCCCGCGGAGCGCGGTCACGGTCGGGCCGTCGAGCGGCTCGGCCCGCTCGGCCCACTGGCGGTAGGCGAACCCGCCGGGCGCCCACAGCTCCGGCAGCACCACGAGGTCGTGCCCCGCCTGTGCCCGCACCAGCTCGGCCACGCGGGCCACGCGGTCGGCGACCGGCTCGTCGTCGCCGTACGCCACCTGCACCACTGCGACCTTCATCGGCGCGCTCCCTCGTCGTGGTCGTGCGCGGCCAGACGGGCCAGCCGGGCGTTGTACTCCGCGAGCTCGCTCTCGCCGTCGCGGTCGGCGCGACGATCGCGCCGGCGGGTCTCGCGGTCGTCAGAGCGCACCCACGCCAGAGCGACGCCCATGCCGAGCAGCAGCGTCGGCAGCTCGCCGACCCCCCAGGCCACGGCGCCGCCGTACTGCTGGTCGGCGATCGGGCTACGACCCCACGTGCGGCCGAGATGAGCGAGCACCTCACCCCCCAGCAGCTGCGATCCCGACACGAGCGCGACACCGAAGAACGCGTGGAACGCCATGGTGGCGAACAGCAGCAGCAGCCGCATCGGGTACGGCGGGCGGTGCGGCCCGGGGTCGACGCCGATGAGCACGCTCGCGAACAGGTACCCGGCGAGCAGGAAGTGCAGGTGCATCAGCACGTGGCCGGTGTGGGTGCGCAGTGCCAGCTCGAACAGCGGCGAGTAGTAGAAGATGATGAGGCTGACGGCGAAGAACGCGGCGGCGACGATCGGGTGCCCGAGCACCCCGAGCACGCGCGAGTGCACGACCTCGAGCAGCCACTCGCGCGGGCCGCGGCTGCCGTCGCGTCGACCCGGCAGCGTGCGCAGGGCGAGCGTCACGGGAGCGCCCAGCACCAGCAGCGGCGGCACGACCATCGACACGACCATGTGGCCGAGCATGTGCGAGCTGAAGAGCACCCGCCCGTAGATGCCCGGCGCACCGCTCGTCGCCCACACCAGCACGAGCGCGCCGGCCACCCAGGCCACCGTGCGCAGCACCGGCCAGTGGTCGCCGCGCCGGGCGAGCCGCACCGCCCCGGCGAGGTACAGCCCGATGAGCAGGGCGGCGACCGACGTCCAGAGCAGGTCGATGCGCCAGGCGGTGAGCCAGGTGAGGGCGTCCGGCGGGGGCGGCATGGGGTAGCCGGTGACGGCGAGGGCGACGTCGGAGCTGACGACCTCCTGCACGGGCGGAGCCGAGTTGGCCAGCGCCACGGCGAGGCCGACCGCGGCGCCCATCACCACGACCTCGCCGGCGGCGAGCCGCCAGAACGGCGCCACCGCGCGCTGCGCGACGCCCTGCGCCGCACCCGACGACGCGTCCAGGCGAGTGATCGTGGTGCGCCGGTGGGCAACGCCGGCCGCACCCAGCAGCACCAAGGCCACGACCTTGCCCACGACGAGTGCGCCGTAGCGGGTGCCGAGCCCCGCCCAGCCGCCGAGCCGGATCGCCGCGTTGACCACGCCCGAGCCGGCGACGAGCACGAAGCACCACAGCGCCAGGGTCGAGTAGCGGCGCACCACCGCGGGGGTGAGCGCACCCAGCCGTCCACGCAGGGCCACCAGCGCACCCAGGCCGCCCACCCACACCGTGACGCCGACGAGGTGGAAGGCCAGGCTGTCGACGGCCAGCTCGTGGTCGGCCGACCCGGCGGAGTGGCCGGTGAGGGCCACCGGCAGCAGCGCGGCGATCGCCAGCGCAGCGAGCCAGCCCACCGTGGTGTGCCGGGTGGCCACCGCGGCACCGGTCGCGACCACGGCCACGACGAGGACGCTGACCAGCAGCGACCGCAGCAGGTCGATCGAGGTGACGAAGCTGCCCAGCTGGCTCGCGAACGCGGGGTCGGACGGCGCGACGCCGGCCAGGCGGGCGTAGCTCAGCACCAGCACCACCACGCCGGCGACCGTCCAGACCACGCCGGTCGCCGCCGCGAGGCGCACGGCCCAGGCGGTGACGCCGTCGACCAGCTGCGCGCCCGACGCCGAACGGGCCGGACGCCGAGTGGTGCCACCCGGTGGCAGCGCCGCGGCGGCCAGCACCAGCAGCCCGATCGTGAGGCTCGACGCCACGTCGTTGACCACGCGCGCCAGCGGCAGCCCCCAGCGCGTCACCGCGCCCGGATCGGCGACGAGGGAGGCCGCGGCGGCTCCGGTCAGCGCGAGCCCGGTGACCACGGCCACCATCGCCACGACACCCAGCGCACCGGCCACCGCCAGCAGGCGCGCGCCGGCGCCGTCGCGGGTCGCGGCCTCGGTGTCGACGGACATGCGTCCATGGTAGGTGGGTGGCGCGAAACTGATTTGCGCCGGGCGGCCACGCGGGTGCACCCTTTCTGTTGCTTGTCTCATGCAACTATCTATCTCGCGCGACTCGGGGGTGTCATGTCACGTCAGCCGGCGCCGTCCGGTGCGGCCCTCCCGCCGCCGGACCCCGCGAGCAGCGAGCTGAGCGCCCAGGTGGTGCGGCTCACCCGGCAGGTGGCCACGCTGCGCGCGCACCTGACCAGCCGGGCCCGCCACGGCGTCGAGTGGTCGGCCTACGTCGTGCTGTTCCACCTCGTGAAGTCCGGGGCCATGCGGTCGAGCGCGCTCGCCGAGATGGTGTGCTCCGACCCCTCGACGATCAGCCGCCAGACCGCCTCGCTGGTCGAGCACGGGCTCGTCGAGCGCCGTCCCGACCCGGACGACGGACGCGCCGTCCAGCTCGCCGCCACCGACGCCGGCCGCGCGCTGTTCGACCAGATGCGGGCCGAGCGCGACGGCCTCATCGCCAGCGTGCTCGTCGACTGGGACCCCGCCGACGTCGCCACGCTCGCTCAGCTGCTCGACCGCTTCACCACCGATCTCGAGCGCCACCGACCGCGCTTGCTCAAGACCATCGACTCGCTGGAGACCTCATGACCACCGAAGCCGCGGCCGGAGCCGCACCGTCGACGTCCGGAGGGTCGGAGCTCACCCACCGCCAGATCCTGACGATCCTCACCGGTCTGCTGATGGGCATGTTCCTCGCCGCCCTCGACCAGACCATCGTCGCGACGGCGATCCGCACCATCGCCGACGACCTGCACGGCCTCTCGGTGCAGGCCTGGGTGACCACCGCCTACCTCATCACCTCGACCATCGCGACGCCGCTCTACGGCAAGCTGTCGGACATCTACGGCCGCAAGCCGTTCTTCATCACGGCGATCTCGATCTTCGTGGTGGGGTCGCTGATGTGCACGTTCGCGACGTCGATGTACATGCTCGCGGGCTTCCGGGCCATCCAGGGCATCGGCGCGGGTGGCCTGTTCTCGCTGGCGCTGGCGATCATCGGCGACATCGTGTCGCCGCGCGAGCGCGCCAAGTACCAGGGCTACTTCCTGGCCGTCTTCGGCACGTCCAGCGTGCTCGGCCCGGTGATCGGCGGCTTCTTCGCCGGCGCCGACTCGATCATCGGCATCACCGGCTGGCGCTGGGTGTTCCTGGTCAACGTGCCGATCGGCATCGCCGCGCTGTACGTCGTCAACCACACCCTCAACATCTCCCACCACCGGCACGACCACCGGATCGACTGGAAGGGCGCCGTGGCCCTGAGCGTCGCGCTGGTGCCGCTGCTCACCGTGGCCGAGCAGGGCCGCACCTGGGGCTGGGGTTCCGGCCGCTCGGTGACCGCCTACGTCGTCGGCGCGATCGGCGTCGTCGCGTTCTTCCTGGCCGAGCGGTCGATGAGCGACGAGGCGCTGATCCCGTTGCGGCTGTTCAAGGACCGCACCGTCTCGATCAGCACCGTCGCCAACATCGTCATCGGCATGGGGATGTTCGGCGGCATCGTGTCGATCCCGCTGTACCTGCAGATCGTGCGCGGCTCGACGCCCACCGAGGCCGGTCTGCAGCTGCTCCCGATGACGCTCGGCATCATGAGCGCGTCGGTGGTGTCCGGCCAGCTCATCTCCAAGACGGGCCGCTACAAGATCTACCCGGTGATCGGCACCGCACTGGCCCTCGTCGGGCTCGTGCTGTTCGCCCAGGTGGACGCCGACACCCCGCTCTGGCACACGATGATCGTGATGTTCGTGTTCGGCTTCGGCCTCGGCAACTGCATGCAGCCGCTGGTGCTGGCCATCCAGAACGCCGTGTCACCGCGCGACATCGGTGTCGCGACGTCGTCCGCGACGTTCTTCCGCCAGATCGGCGGCACGCTCGGCGTCGCGGTGTTCCTGTCGGTGCTGTTCAGCTCGCTGCCCGACAAGCTGGCGGCGGCGTTCGAGCGGATCGCTCCGACGCCGGCGTTCCAGGCCGCGCTGCGCGACCCCGCCAACGCGGACTTCGCCAAGGCCCTCAAGACCGGAGGCCTGCAGAGCCTGGGGGCGCTCGACGACTCGTCGTTCATCAACCACCTCGACCCGCGCCTGGCCCGCCCGTTCCTGGTGGGCTTCTCGGACTCGATGTCGCTGGTGTTCTGGTGCGCGGCCGCCGTCATGGTCGTGGGGCTGGTCGTGTCGGTGTTCCTGCCGCAGGTCGAGCTGCGGACGCAGTCCGGCCTGCAGGCGGCCGCCGCCGAGCGCGCGGCGGCAGCGGAGACCTCCCCCACCCCCTGACCGCCGAGACTTCAGTAGTGGCCCATCGCGGACCCTCGCGGTGGGCCACTACTGCGTTCTCGCCGCGGGCTGTGGATGACGAACGCGGCGGGCGACGCGACTTCGCGAGGCTGGGCTCATGCCTCGCCCTACCGCGCTCCCACCGGAGCTAGCGCGACGACCGTTCACCGTCACCGAGGCCCGCGAGCTCGGAGTCAGTCCCAAGACGCTGCGCAGCCCACGCCTGCGAGCGCCCTTCCGCGGCGTTCGCGTCCCCGCCGGGCTTCCCGACGACCTCAGCACCCTGTGCCGCGCAGCCCTCCTCGTGCTTCCTGATGACGCGCGCTTCAGCCACGCCACCGCCGCTCAGCTGCATGGGATGCCGCTGCCTGGACGAGGGAGTCACCTGCCCCTGCACGTGACGTCGAGCGCGCCGGCACCACGCATCGACGCGGTGGTCGCGCACCGGTGCGGCCTGGCCGCAGACAGCGTCACGGTGCTCGGCGTCCCGGCCAGCAGCCCGGCGTCCACCTGGGGCGAGCTCTCGGAGGGGTACGACCTCGACCACCTCGTCGTGGCCGGTGACCACCTGCTCAGGCGCGATCTCGCCGGCAGGCAGGCGCTCGAGGAGACCGTGCGCCGCCGCGCTCGACGCCGCGGGGTCCGGCGCCTCGTGCAGGCGCTGCCGCTGCTGGACGGCGGGGCCGACTCCCCAATGGAGACGCGCTTGCGGTTGCTGCTGCTGCGCGGCGGGCTCCCGGTACCAGCCGTCAACCGCGACGTCGTCGAGGACGGCGTGTGGCTCGCCAGGCCCGACCTCAGCTACCCCGAACAACGCATCGCCATCGAGTACGAGGGTGACCAGCACCGCACCGACCGGCGGCAGTGGAAGAGCGACAAGACCCGCCGACGGCTGCTCGAGGACCACGGGTGGCTGGTGATCGAGGTCATCGACGACGACGTCTACCGCACGCCCGAGCTCACCGTCGCCCGAGTGCGCCGCGCCCTCGTGGCCCGCTCTCTGAGTTCGCAGTAGCGGCCCACTCTCGGCGTGCTGGGCGGGCCACTACTGCAATCTCGGGCGCGTCAGCGGGGGTGGTCGCCGTCGATGAGGTACGCGTCGCCCTGGCGGACGATGTCGAGGCGGTGCCGCTCGGTGGACGTCGTGCCGTCGGTGCGCGTGTAGGTCAAGGTGGCGTCGGCGCGGCCCTTCGTGGCGTCTGCGTTCAGCTCGTCGACGCTCACCGAGGCGATGGTGCTCCAGAAACCCTCGTAGCCGTCGCGGCCACCGGCGGCGTCCTGCTCCTTCGCGGTGAGCTCCTGCCAGGTCTTGTCGCGGTCGCGGGTGACGTCGTGGAAGTACGAGCGCACGAACTGCGCCACGGCGGCGTCCGAGTCCGCCGGTGGGGGCGGTGTCGACGTGCTGGAGGTCGTCGAGGAGCTGGTCTCGGGCGGTGCGGACGACGTCGACGAGGTGGACGACTTCGACGACGTCGACGACGTGGACGACGTCTTCGAGGTCGTGGGGGTGGTGGTCGAGGCGCTCGACCGGGTCGCGGACGGCGTCCGGCCGGCGCTGCCGTCGCCGCCCGGACGCGTCAGGGCGTACACGGCACCGATCACGGCCAGGAGCAGCAGGGCGGCGAGCACCGGCACCAGCAGCCGCCGCCTGCTCGGCTCCGAGCGCTCGGCCACCGGCGGTGGGGTGCGCGGCAGCTCAGGAGGCGGGGTGACCGCAGCCGGCAGCACGCGCGTGGCGGGCCCGGCCTCCTCGACGGCGGGCGCGGGCGCGGGCACGTCGGCTCCTGCCGCGACGTCGGCCAGCCGCCGCCCGGCGGTCCGCATGTCGGGGCGCGCGGACGGGTCGCGGTGCATCATCGACTCGATCACGGCGGCCAGCGGGGCGGACGCCCGGCTCATCGGCAGCGGCCCCGTCGTGGAGATGTCGCTCAGCAGCGCGAGCGAGTTCTCGCGCGGCGCGTACGGCGGCCGCCCCTCGGCGGCCACGTAGAGCGTGGCGCCCAGCGCCCAGACGTCGGACTTCGGGTCAGGGTCGCCCCCGCGGGCGAGCTCGGGCGACAGGTACGCCGGCGTCCCCGAGACCAGCCCGGTCTGGGTCAGCTGGTCGTCGCCCACGCTGCGGGCGATGCCGAAGTCGCTGATCTTGGGCTTGCCGGACCCGTCGACGAGGACGTTGCCCGCCTTGACGTCGCGGTGCACGATCCCCCGGTCGTGCGCTGCGGCGAGCGCCCCGGCCAGCTGAGCGCCGATGTCGGCCACGCGCCGTGAGTCCAGCGGCCCGTCGGCGGTGACGATCTCGCCGAGCGTGCGCCCCTCGACGTACTCCATCACCAGGTAGGGGCGTCCCTCGTGGTCGACCACGTCGTAGGCGGCCACGGCGTTCGGGTGGTTCAACGCAGCGGCTGCGCGGGCCTCGCGCATCGCCCGGGCCGTCTCGACCTCAGGCTCACCGGGCAGCCCACCGATCTGCTTGACGGCGACCTGCCGGCCCAGCACGTCGTCGCGGCACAGCCACACCACACCCATGCCGCCGCGCCCGATGGCGCGCAGCACCTCGTAGCGCCCGGCGATCCGCTGCGACTCCATGTGTCGTCCCTCCTCGGCACGTCACCCTACGGGGAAGACGAGCGGGGCACCGGACGAGCGTCCGGTGCCCCGCAGCGTCGGCTCAGCCGACCGACCGAGTCGTCAGGCCCAGACGAGGGCCTGCTCGGGACGCTCCATGATCGCCGCGACGTCGGCCAGGAACCGGCTGCCGAGGTCGCCGTCGACCAGGCGGTGGTCGAAGCTGAGGCCCAGCGTGGTGACCTGCCGGACCCGCACCTTGCCCCGGTGCACCCACGGCATCGGGCGCACCTGGCCGAACGCCAGGATCGCCGCCTCACCGGAGTTGAGGATCGGCGTCCCGGTGTCGACGCCGAAGACGCCGACGTTGGTGATCGAGATCGTGCCGCCCGCCATGTCGGCGGGCTGGGTGCGCCCCTCGCGCGCGGTCTGCGTGAGGGTCGCCAGCTCGTCGGCCAGCTCGCGCAGCGACTTGGTGTGCGCGTCCTTGATGTTCGGCACCACGAGGCCCCTGGGGGTCGCCGCGGCGATCCCGAGGTTGACGTAGTGCTTGATCACGATCTCCTGGTTGGCCTCGTCCCAGGCAGCGTTGATCTCGGGGTTGCGCCGGGCCGAGATGAGCATGGCCTTGGCCAGCACCAGCAGCGGTGAGACCTTGACGCCCGCGAACTCGCGGTCGGCACGCAGCCGCTCGACGAGCTTCATGGTGCGCGTGACGTCGACCTGCACGAACTCGGTCACGTGCGGCGCCGTGAACGCGGACGTCGTCACGGCCTGCGCGGTCATCTTGCGCACGCTCTTGATCGGCACGCGGGTCTCGCGCTGGCCCGGCTCCGGCGTCCAGCTGGACGTCGGTGCCGCGGCGGGTGCAGCAGCCGCACCGCCACCCGAGACGTGGTTCTGCACGTCCTCACGGGTCACCGTGCCGTTCGGCCCGGTGGCCGCGACCTCGCCGATCTCGATGCCGAGGTCGCGCGCGAGCTTGCGCACCGGCGGCTTCGCGAGCACCTTGCCGTGCGGGCGCGGCTGCTCGTCGTGGCCGAGGTGACCGGGCAGGTCGGTGTGCGGGGCGCGGTGCGGCTCGGGCTGCGGCTGGGCGGCCCTCTCGGTCTGCTCCTGCTCGACCATGCGGCCGATCTCGTAGCCACCGTGGCGCTGCGGCTTGACGCCCTCCTCGGTGAACGAGTCGACGTTGGCCTTGCGCGGCCGGCGCACCGCCGAGGTGGTGCGCGGGCCGTAACCCACGAGCACCGAGGTGCGGCCACCGGGCGCCGGGCCACCGATGAGGCCGGGCTCGACCGCGCCCTCCTCGGGCGCCTGCTCGACCTCGGTCGCACCAGGGGCGGCGCCCTCGGGCTCGGCGGACGTCGGCGCCGCGGCCGGCGTGCCGGCGCCCCCACCCGGGGCGACGTCGACCGAGATGATCGGCGTGCCGACGTCGACGGTCTGTCCCTCGGGCACGAGCAGCTCGAGGACCACACCGGCGAACGGCGTCGGCAGCTCGACCAGCGACTTCGCGGTCTCGATCTCGACGATGATGTCGTTGGTCTTGACGGTGTCGCCGGGCTGCACCTTCCAGCTGACGATCTCGGCCTCGGTGAGGCCCTCACCGACGTCGGGCAGGCGGAACTGCTTCAGATCAGGCATGTCCTCCCCTTCCTCAGTGGGCGAGCGAGCGGTCGACGGCGTCGAGCACCCGGTCGAGGTCCGGCAGGTACTCCTCCTCCAGCTTGCTCGGCGGGTAGGGCAGGTTGAACCCGCCGACCCGGAGCACGGGAGCCTCGAGGTGGTAGAAGCAGCGCTCGGTGACGCGCGCCGCGATCTCGGCGCCCATGCCCAGGAACGTCGGTGCCTCGTGGACGACCACGAGCCGGCCGGTCTTCTCGACCGACCCCGCGAGGGTGTCCATGTCGAGCGGCGACAGCGAGCGCAGGTCGATGACCTCCAGGCTGCGACCCTCCTCCTCGGCGGCCTGGGCGGCCTCGAGGCAGGTCTTCACCATCGGGCCGTAGGCAGCGACGGTGACGTGCTCGCCCTGGCGCACGACCTTCGCCTGGTGCAGCGGTGCGGCGTCGGCGAGCGTGAGCCCGTCGGGCAGCTCGGCCTTCTCCCAGTACCGCCGCTTGGGCTCGTAGAAGATCACCGGGTCGTCGCTGGCGATCGCCTCCTGGATCATGAAGTGCGCGTCGACGGGGTCGGCGCAGCACACCACGCGCAGACCCGCGGTGTGCGCGAAGTACGCCTCGTTCGACTCGCTGTGGTGCTCGACCGCGCCGATGCCGCCGCCCACCGGGATGCGGATGACCACGGGCAGCTTCACGGCACCCAGCGAGCGGGCCCGCATCTTGGCCAGCTGCGACACGATCTGGTCGAACGCCGGGTAGACGAAGCCGTCGAACTGGATCTCGCAGACGGGTCGGTAGCCGCGCAGGGCCATGCCGATCGCCGTCCCGACGATGCCGGACTCGGCCAGCGGCGCGTCGATGACGCGGTCCTCGCCGAAGTCCTTCTGCAGACCGTCGGTGACGCGGAAGACGCCGCCGAGCTTGCCGATGTCCTCGCCCATGAGCAGGACCTTCGGGTCGGCCTCCATCGCGGCCCGCAGGCCGGTGTTGATGCCCTTCGCGAGGGTGATCTGCGCCATCTCAGTGCCCTCCCTCGTGGCCGGCGTCTGCGAACGAGTCGAGGTAGGCCGCGAACTCGCGGCGCTCCTCGTCGACCAGCGGGTGGTCGTCGACGTACACGTGCTCGAACATGTCGAGCGGCTGCGGGTCGGGCATCTCCAGGCAGCCCTTGCGCACGTGTGCGGCGAGCTCGTCGCTCTCGGCGTCGACGGCGGAGAAGAAGTCGTCGTCGGCCATGCCGTTCGCGATGAGGTGCGCCTTGAGGCGGCTGATGGGGTCGCGCTCCTTCCACACCTCGACCTCGGCCGAGACGCGGTAGCGCGTGGGGTCGTCGGACGTCGTGTGAGCCCCCATGCGGTAGGTGAAGGCCTCGATGAAGGTCGGGCCGCCACCCTGGCGCGCGTTGTCGAGCGCGGCCTTCGTCACCGCGTACACCGCGAGGACGTCGTTGCCGTCGACCCGCACGCCCGGGAAGCCGAAGCCCTTGGCGCGCTGGTAGAGCGGGATGCGGGTCTGGCGGTCGTTGGGCTCGCTGATGGCCCACTGGTTGTTCTGGCAGAAGAACACGACCGGTGCGTTCTGCACCGCGGCGAAGACGAACGCCTCGTTGACGTCGCCCTGGGACGTCGCGCCGTCACCGAAGTAGGCGATCACGGCGGCGTCGCGGCCCGGCTCACCGCTGCCGACGGCGTGGTCGCGCTGGATGCCCATCGCGTAGCCGGTGGCGTGCAGCGTCTGGGCGCCGATGACGATCGTGTAGAGGTGGAAGTTCTTCTCGTTCGGGTCCCAGCCGCCGTGGTTGACGCCGCGGAACAGGCCGAGCAGGTTGAGCGGGTCGACGCCGCGGCACCAGGCCACGCCGTGCTCACGGTAGGTCGGGAAGGCGTAGTCCTGCGGCGCCAGCGCGCGTCCGGAGCCCACCTGGGCGGCCTCCTGACCCAGCAGGCTGGCCCAGATCCCCAGCTCACCCTGGCGCTGCAGGGCGGTGGCCTCGGCGTCCACGCGGCGCACGAGCACCAGGTCGCGGTAGAGGCTCTTGAGGTCCTCGGCCTGCAGGCCGGCGACGTACTGCGAGTACTCGGGGTGCTCGGTCCGCTCACCCTCGGGGGTGAGCAGCTGCACGAGGTCGGGGCCTCCGTCGATGGTGCTGACGTCGACCTCGTTCCCGACGGCGCTGTCGGTCACGTGATCTCCTTCGTCGACCCGGCGCGAGGGTGACCCGCGGCGGGGATGACCAGTAGGGGCCGGCGCCGGTGACCGGCGGTGGCCGGGGCAGGGCGACGGGCGCGCCCGCGCACGCGGTTGTGGCGCGCGTCACGGTTGCACAGGTCAAGGTACCGGCAGCGGTCGGCCCCGAGCGAACGGGCCGCACGCGAGCGCCCCGGTAGCCGCTGCCGGCGAGGGGTCAGCGACGGTGGCGGCCCGGCGCGCGACGCGGCTCGTCGTCGCTCGACGCCAGGTGGGCACCACGGTGCGTGGCAGCGCGGTGGTCGTGCTTCACGGCGGCGGCCGGACGGCCCTTCACGGGGGCCTTGGCCCTGGCCTTGGCCTGGGCGGGGCGGCGCTTCTCAGGCTGCACGCGGCTGTGCGGTCGCACCTTGTCGTCGACGCGAGCGGGGGCCTTGCTGGGCGCCCGACGTCCGGCGCTCGACGTCGACGCCAGCTGGACGGTGGCCGCGTGCGGGCCGGCGTCGGCGGCGACCTTCGGGTCGCTGCTGGACGGGCTGGCCGACGGCGCGCTGGGCGTCGGTGGGGACGAAGGATCGGCGGTCGCAGACGCCGTCGCGCTCGCCGTCGGGGCCAGGGCCGCGCGTTGGGTCGTGGCGTCCCCGCCGTCGGTGACGCTGCTCGCGACGGCCTGCACGACGGTGGACGTGGACTGCTGAGCCACCTCGGGGCTGGCCGCGGCCGCCGCGCTGCTGGCCACGAGGACGACGGCAGCAGCGTCGGTGTTGCGCGGGACGACGTGCTTCACGGCGTCACTCACGAGCGGGGCCACCGCGGACTGCAGCGCCGACGGCAAGGCGGTGCGGAAGCTCACGGCGGCGACCATGCGGATCTGACCGTCGGAGGCCTTGGCCTGCGAGGCCTTGACCGCGTCGTCCAGCGCGCTGTTCGCCGCGGTGTTCATGGCCTGGGTGACGGCCGAGTCCATGGACTTGTCGAGCTGCCGGGAGACCTTCTTGACGGCGGCGCGGTGCTGCGGCATCGGCCCGGCGAGCATCTCGAGCGAGGTGCTGACGCGCTCGACCACGGCGTCGCCGGCCAGCTCGACCTGCTGCTTCGTGAAGGGCACGACGATCGAGCTGGGCGGCTGCTTGGTGGGCGTCGGCGTGGGGGTCGGCGGCTTGCTGGGACGACCCGGGGTGGTGGGCGGCTTGCCGTGCGACGACGGCGAGCTCGGGCGGCCCGGGTGCGACGGGTGCGTGGTCGACGGCGTCGACGTGGTGGGGCGACCCGGTCCCGTGGTGGGCCGGCTGGGCGGCGTGGTGGGCCGGCTGGCCGGCGTGGTCGGCGCCGAGGTCGGCGGCGCGACCGGGCGGCTGATCTGGCCGCCGGGCTGCGGGGTGGGGCGGGTCTGCCCCCCGACCGGCGCGGGGACGACGACACCGACGCCCACCGGCGTAGCGGCCGGACGGCGCACGAACGGGCTGCGCGGCGCGACCGGGGTGGGCGCGGCGATCGCCTGCACCGAGCCGGGCACGCCGGGGACGTCACCGGTGACCGCGGCGCGCGGGTCGTGCAGCCCCGTAGCGCTGAAACCGAAGACCGCAGCGCCGACGAGCGCAGCCGAGGCCACCGCCGCGATGGCGGCAGCAGGGCCGCTCGAGCGCACCCTCAGCCTGCGACCGGCGCTCTGCGCCGTCCGCCGCTCTGCGGTCATGACCATCGCCCCCGGTGGCGTGTCGAAGGATGTTACGGAACGTCACGTTCGTGCCGATGTCACGTAATGCTATCGCACGAACGCAGTCAGTAACACCTTGAAGAACCAGCCTAATCGGCGTAACGCTCGAACAACATGCCCCGATATGACTAGCCCTCAGGTGACCCGACATGACTACATCGGCAGGGCGCCGTCCGGGCTTTAGCCCGACCGGGGATCACCCGTTCGCCACTTCCTGCTGGCGGAACTGACGGGCCACCTCGATGAGCCGGTCGTTGGCTGCCGCCTCCCCGATCGTCACGCGGACGCCGTCGGTGGCGTACGGCCGCACCACGAGCCCGTGCGCCTCGCAGGCCGCCGCGAAGTCCGGCGTCCGCTCACCCACGCCGAACCACACGAAGTTCGCCTGCGACTCGGGCAGTTCCCATCCCTGCTCGGCCAGCGCCGTCGAGACCCGCTCGCGCTCGGCCACCAGCGCCTTCACCCGCTCGGCCAGCTCCGCGGACGCGCCCAGCGAGGCGATCGCCGCCTCCTGGGCGATGTTCGAGACGCCGAAGGGCACGGCCGTCTTGCGCAGCGCCCCGGCGACGCGAGGGTGCGCCACTGCGTAGCCCACGCGCAGACCGGCCAACCCGTACGCCTTGGAGAAGGTGCGCAGCACGGCCACGTTGGGGTGCTCACGGTAGAGGGCGAGGGCGTCAGGTGCCTGGGGGTCGCGCACGAACTCGACGTAGGCCTCGTCGATGACGACCAGGACGTCGCGCGGCACCCGGGCCAGGAAGGCCTCGAGCTCATCGCGGTGCACGACCGGACCGGTCGGGTTGTTGGGCGTGCACACGAGCACCAGCCGCGTGCGGTCTGTGACGGCGTCGGCCATCGCCGGCAGGTCGTGCCGGGCGTCGGGGCGCAGCGGCACGGGCACGGGGACGGCGCCGGCGGCGTGCGCGACGATCGGGTAGGCCTCGAACGAGCGCCACGCGAAGACGACCTCGTCGCCCTCGCCGCACGTGGCGGCCACGATCTGACCGAGCACCCCCACGCTGCCGGTGCCGGTCGCGACGCACTCGGCAGCGACCCCCACGTGGTCGGCGATGGCCTGCACCAGCCCGGTCGCGAACATGTCGGGGTAGCGGTTCATCGAGGCCGCCGCCTGCTCCACCACCGCCTGCACCGCGGGCAACGGCGGGTAGGGGTTCTCGTTCGACGACAGCTTGTACGTCGTGACGCCGGGCTGCGCGGGCGCCGGCTTACCCGGCACGTAGGCGGGGATCGCGTCGAGGGTCGCTCGCAGGTGCACGGGCACCTCGGGCTCGGCGTCCGGCGTAGTGGCGTCAGGCTCGCTCATGGCCGTCACCCTAGGACGCCCCACCGACGCGCGGGACGTCGGCCACCACCCGTCCCCGCTGGCCTCTCTGCGCAGATACCCGCCAAGATCCGGTGATTCGGGCGCGTTTCGCCCCTCCATGACCGGACAACGGCGGGTATCTGCGGAAGTGGCCGGCGTCAGCGGCGGCGGAGGAGCCGCCGAAGGTCACGATTTGTGACAGGCGACCGACAACCTCTAGTCACTGTCGGTCCTGGCCCCTACGGTGTGTCACGGCCAACTCGGGGTGAACACGGGCCTTTCGTGACCTTTCGGTCTCCTCGGTGTGTGGCTGCACGTCACCATCCCTCCACCGAATGGAGAACGTCAGTGCGCAAGGTCACCGCGGGAGTCGTGAGCCTCGTGCTCGCGGCCGGCGCCGGTGCGGCCTTCGGCATCTCGCCGGCGGCAGCAGCGCCCCCCGTCAACACCCCGTCGCAGGCGTCGGCCACGAGCCGGCCCCAGGCGACTGATGAGCTCGCCAACCCCCTCGAGAGCAAGCGGCGCGAGCTGCGCGAGGCCGCCCTGTCGGAGGTCATCTCCGGCGAGGCCAAGCCCGTGACCCGAGGCGGCAGCACCGTGGTCAAGGTGGGCGAGAAGGCTCAGGGACACGGCCGCAAGGGGCTGGCCCGCAGCCACCAGAAGGCCGACCAGTACGTCGAGCTGGCCCGCGAGAAGACCGACCACATCTTCGTGATCCTCGCCGAGTTCGGTAACGAGCGGAACCCGAACTACCCCGACCAGGACACCGACCCCAAGACGCCGGGCCCGGAGACCTTCGACGGCCCGCTGCACAACGCGATCCCCGCGCCTGACCGAACGAAGGACAACTCCACCGTCTGGCAGGCGGACTACAACCGCAAGCACTACCAGGACATGTACTTCGGCAAGGGCGAGAACTCCCTGGCCTCGTACTACTCCAAGCAGTCCTCCGGCCGCTACACGGTCGCCGGCGAGGTCACCGACTGGGTCAAGGTCAAGTACAACGAGGCCCGATACGGCCGCAGCAACGGCTACCCCTGCTCGGGCACCGTCTGCTCCAACAGCTGGGCGCTGATCACCGACGCGGTCAACCAGTGGGTCGCCGACCAGAAGGCCCAGGGGCGCACGACCGCGCAGATCACCGCGGACCTCAAGCAGTTCGACCAGTGGGACCGTTACGACTACAACGGCAACGGCAACTTCAACGAGCCCGACGGTTACATCGACCACTTCCAGATCGTCCACGCCGGCGGCGACCAGGCGGACGGCGACCCGCACCAGGGCGAGGACGCCATCTGGAGCCACCGCTGGTACGCGTACTACACCGGCCAGGGCAAGACGGGCCCGGCCGACAACAAGCTCGGCGGCACCGAGATCGGTGA
>JBQCES010000354.1:0-5886 GCA_051960055.1 Angustibacter sp.
CTTCACCTCCCCGTGGCGGGCGACGTCGTACGCGCCCCACCACCCCACGCTGCCGAACGAGCGTCGCATCCCCCCCCACGTCACACAGCTCGCTCCCAGGGCGGCGACGGACGACGGCGAAGCGCACGAGCGGCTGCGGGAGGTCTCCCGGCGCGCGCAGCCGCTGCGCATCGAGTTCGCGGCGGCCGAGATCTTCCCCGACTCCGGCGTCGTCTACCTCGCTCCCACGCCGTCGCCCGCCCTCACCGCGCTGTTCGACGATGTGCACGCGGCATTCCCCGACCACCCGCCGTACGGCGGCATCTTCGACGACGTCGTGCCGCACCTCACGGTCTCGGCCGACGGCGGCCCCGCGCAGCTCGCGCAGGTGCGGGCGGCGCTGGCCGAGCAGGGCCCGGTGTCGGCCGAGACCGACCGCATCTGCGTCTTCGGACGCGGCGATGACGACGTCTGGCGCCAGTCGGCGTCGGTCGTGCTCGGCTCAGGAGACGTTGCGGCGCACTGCCTCTAGGGCTTCCAGCCTGAGGCGATGGTCTCTGCGACCGCGCGGTAGGCGGCCGCGCCCTTCGAGCCGCGCGCGGTGGCGAGCACCGATCGTCCGACGGCGGGCGCCTCGGCGAACCGCACCGACTTGGGGATCGGCGGCTCGAGCACGGGCACGCCGTAGCGGTCGGGCAGGTCGGCCAGCACGGCCCGCGCGTGCGTGGTGCGCCCGTCGAACATCGTCGGCAGGATGCCCAGCACCCGCAGGTCGGGGTTGAGGATGCGCTTGACGTCGGCCACGGTGTCGAGCAGCTGGCCCACGCCGCGGTGGCTGAGCATCTCGCACTGCAGCGGCACGAGCACCTCGCCGGCCGCCGTCAGGGCGTTGAGCGTCAGCACCCCCAGCGACGGCGAGCAGTCGACCAGCACGACGTCGTAGTCGTCGAGCACGGGCTCCAGGGCCGAGCGCAGCACGAACTCGCGTCCGGGACGGCTCAGCAGCGCCGCCTCGGCGCCCGCGAGCTCGATGGTCGAGGGCAGCAGGTCGACCGCGTCGTCCGTGGTGTGCAGCACGTCGGTGATCTCGGCGCTGCCCGTGAGCACCTCGTGGACGCCGGCGTCGACCTCGTCGGGGTCGAGCCCGAGCGAGAAGGTCAGGCAGGCCTGCGCGTCGAGGTCGACCAGCAGCACGCGGCGGCCCTGCTCGGCGAACGCCGCACCGAGGGCCGCCACGGTCGTGGTCTTCGCCACGCCGCCCTTCTGGTTCGCGACCGCGATGACGCGGGCGCCCGGCGGCGTCTTGCTCTTGCGACGGGCCACGAGCTCTCCGATCCGGCAGGGGGTCCGCGCACAGTCTCACCCGCGGCCCGACGGCCTCACAAGGCAGGTGCGCGTGACACGGGCCACGCCCCGCTCGGCGCAGCCCTGAGATGCAGGAACCCCAAGCCTTTGCCATGGTCGTGGTGTGACCCGCGAGCGCCAGGACGACGTGCTCTCGGTCGAGAAGCCTGACGACGTGGGGCTTTTCGGGCCGAGCACTCAGACGTGGCGTCTGCACTCCGAGCCCCTGCTCGGCCTGGCGGTCCTGCGCGGCCTGCTGCTCGGCGCGCTGCACCCGGCCAACCCGGCGGCGTCCGACGACGTGTGGCTGCGCCTCGGCCGGGCCGTGGAGGTGGTGGGCGCCGTGACGTTCGGGACGCCGGGCCAGGCCCTCGCCGTCGCGGCGCGCGAGCGCATCGAGCAGTCGATGCGCGGGCTCGACGACCTGGCCACCTGGCACCACTGCTGCCAGGTCGACTCGGTCGTGGAGGTGCTGCGCCGGTCGGGCGTGGCCCTCGACGACGAGCAGGCCGACCGCTACGTCGCGGAGCAGGTGTCGTCGGCGACGCTGCTCGGCCTCGAGCCCGATGAGGTGCCGAGCGATCTCGCCGGCGTGCAGGAAGTGCTGCGCGAGATGCGTCCGGAGCTCGTGGCCAGCACCGAGGCCCGCGCCGACATCGGCGAGGTCGTGGCGCCGTCCGTGCTGGTCGACCGCATCCCGGTGCCGCGGCCGCCGTGGGCCGCAGTCGCCGGTCTGGCCTACGCGGCGCTGCCCTCGTGGGCGCGCCGGCTGTACGCCATGCCCGGCCTGCCCGGTGCCGCCGCGCTGCACGGCGCCGCCACCACCGTGGCGCTGCACACGCTGCGCTCGAGCCTGCGCGGCGCGCCCGGCGTGCCCGACGTGGCGCCCAGCCCGCACGTGCGCACGGCGCGCGAGCGCCTGGCCGCCCCGCCGAACTCCTGACCCACCCTGGCGTTCGTGCGGCCGTGGGTGCGGCGAAACGGTCGTGATCACGACCGATCGGCCGCACCCATCACCCCACCCATCACCGCACCCATCACCGCACGCGCTCAGCCCTGGAGCACGAAGGCCCGCACCGCGTCGGCCACGAGCTGGACGGCGATCGCCGACAGCAGCAGACCGGCGATCCGGGTGACGAGCGTCGTGCCACCCTCACCGAGCACGCGGTGGATGCGCACCGAGAAGCGCATGGCCAGCCACAGGCACACGTGCACGAGCACCACGCCGAGCGCGATCGCGACGTACGCCGGAGCGTGCCGGTCCGCGGCCGCGGCCTGCTGCACGAACACCATCGTGGCCACGATCGCGCCCGGCCCCGCCAGCAGCGGCGTGCCCAGCGGCACCAGTGCCACGTTGACGCCCTCGGCCGAGCCCGGCGCCTCGTCCTTGCCGGTCAGGAGCTCGAGCGCGACGAGCAGGAGCAGCAGGCCCCCGGCGCCCTGCAGCGCGGGCAGGCTGATGTGCAGGTACTCCAGCAGCGCGCGCCCGAACACCGCGAAGGCCACGATGACGCCGAACGCCACCAGCACGGCCTGGCGTGCCGCGAGCACGCGCTGGCGTCCGGTCATGGCCGACGTCAGGGCCAGGAAGATCGGCACCGTGCCCGGGGGGTCCATGATCACGAACAGCGTGACGAACACCGAACCGAGCAGCTGGGCGTCGAGCACCGCGCTCATCAGACCACGACCGCGGTGCCGGTGGCGCGGCGCTCGATCTCGGCCAGCACCTCGTCGGACGTCGTGTTCTCGCCCAGGCGGTTGGGCTTGCCTGCGCCGTGGTAGTCGCTCGAGCCGGTGACGAGCAGGTCGAGCCGCCGCGCCAGGGCGAGCAGGTGCTCGCGCTCGTCGTGGTCGTGGTCGCGGTGGTAGACCTCGAGACCGGCCAGCCCGGCGTCCGCCATCTCCTCGATCACGTCGTCGGTCACGACCCGACCCCGACGGCGGGCCATCGGGTGCGCCATCACCGGCACTCCCCCGGCCGCGACCACCAGGCGCACGGCGTGCACCGGGTCGGGCGCGTAGTGGCGCACGTAGTACGGGCCGCGCGACGACAGCAGGCCGGCGAAGGCCTCCTCGCGGTCACGCACCACGCCGCGCGCGACGAGGGCGTCGGCGATGTGCGGGCGGCCGATCGTGGCGCCCTCGGCCACCTGCTCCGCGACGTCGGCCCAGCTGACGTCGACGTCGCGGGCCAGCAGCTCGACGATGCGCTCGGCCCGGTGGTGGCGGCTGTCGCGCGCCTCGTCGACCTCGGCGGCCAGCCCGGCGTCGTCCGGGTCGTGCAGGTAGCTGAGCAGGTGGACGCTCACGCCGTCGCTGCCGCACGAGATCTCCATGCCCGGCACGAACCGGATGCCGAGCCGACGCGCAGCGTCCGACGCCTCCGCCCAACCGGCCGTGCTGTCGTGGTCGGTGAGCGCCAGGACGTCGAGCCCGGCCTCGCGCGCGGCGGCCACGACCTCGGCGGGTGGCTGCGTACCGTCGGACACCGTCGAGTGGGTGTGGAGGTCGCTGCGCACGACGCTCAGCCTAGAGCCGCGTGCCTCACAGGGGCTTCAGGGCGTCGCCCAGACGCACGCGCGCACCCGTGCGCATCACCGAGTTGCCGTAGACCCGGCCGGTGATCCACACGAACGCGGCCGTGACGGCCAGGCCGAGCACCACGGTGAACGCGAGCTCCCACGCCGGGACGACGCCGAGCGCGATGCGCACCGGCATGAGCGTCGGCGAGAAGATCGGCACCAGCGACAGCACGTGCGCCAGCTCGCTGTCGGGCTGGCTCGGCAGCACGCTCACCGCCACGACGTACGGCACGATGATGATGCCGAGGATCGGCGCGGTCACGCCGCCGGCGTCCTCCTGGCGCGACACCATGGCGCCCGCCGCGGCGAACAGCAGCGCGTACATCACGAAGCCGATGAGGTACCAGACCAGCAGCCACACGACGACGCCCAGGGCCACGGACGACGGCAGGGTGAGCGTGCCGAGCGCGAGTCCCACGCCCAGGCCCCCGCCTGCCACGACGACCATCTGCAGCAGGCCCGCAGCGCCGATGCCGATGACCTTGCCGAGCATGAGCTGCCACGGGCGCAACGTGGCCAGCAGCAGCTCGACGACGCGACTGGTCTTCTCCTCGATCACGCCCTGGGCGACGGTCTGCCCGTAGATCATGAGCGACAGGTACACCAGGATCCCGGCCACCAGCCCGAGGGCGATCCGCTCGGACTGGAACTGCGGCGCCGGCTCGACCGAGCGCACCTGCACACCCGCGCGGGCGACGGCGGCCCGCACCTGGCCCGGGTCGCCGCCGGCGTCGGCCACGGCCTGGTCCTGGGCGACCTGCCGGGCGAGCACGGTGAGCGCGGCCTTGAGCTGGTCGTCGAGGGTGCGGCGCACCTGCACCTGCATGACCCCGCCCGGCTGCACGACCACGGCGTCGAGCGAGCCGTCACGCAGGCGCTGTTCGGCGGTCGCCTGGTCGGCCACCGCCGACGTCCGCACGGTGAGCCCGACGGCGGTGCCGACGTCCCGCAACGGCCCGGCGACGGCCGTGGCCGACGGCAGCAGGCCCACCTTCGCGGTGGTCGCGCGGTCTCCGACGAAGTGCATGACGACCGCGAGGCCCACGACGCTCAGCAGGAACAGCGCGGTCGAGATGGCGAACATCTTGCTGCGCACGCGGGCGGTGAGCTCTCGGCGCACGACGAGCCCGATGACGTGGCGCGACGACAGCTGGTCGCTCATGCCGCCACCCGCTCGCTCACGGCGTGCCGGAACAGCTCCGTGAGCGACGCCTGACGCCGCCGGAACTCGTGCACCGGCCCCGTCGCCAGGGCCGCCTGCAGCACCCGCTGGTCGTCAGCGTCCGGAGCGAGCTCGAGCACGTGCCGCCCCTCCTCGACCGAGTGCGACACCACGCCGGGCAGCTGGTCGGCCCAGCCCGCCGGGGCCTGCGGGGCGTGCACGACCAGGCGGCTGGAGCCGCCCGCGCGCAGCTCATCGACCGCGCCGAAGGCCACGAGCTGCCCCTGGCGCACGATGGCCACTCGGTCGCAGAGCCGCTCGACGAGGTCGAGCTGGTGGCTGGAGAAGATCACCGGGACGCCCTGCCCGGCGGTGTCGCGCAGCACCTCGCTCATGACGTCGACGGCGAGCGGGTCGAGGCCCGAGAACGGCTCGTCGAGCACCAGGGCAGCCGGGTCGTGCACCAGCGCGGCGGCCAGCTGCACGCGCTGCTGGTTGCCCAGGCTCAGCTTCTGCACCTCGTCGCCGACCCGCTCGCTGACCCCGAGGCGCTGGGTCCACGTGCGCACCGCGGCGTCGGCCTCCGCGCCGGTGAGGCCGTGCAGGCGCGCCAGGTAGACCAGCTGCTCGCCGACCTTCATCCGTGGGTAGAGGCCGCGCTCCTCGGGCATGTAGCCGATACGCCGGCGGTCGGCTGCGGTGATCGGGCGACCGTCCCAGCGCACCTCGCCGGCATCGGCGGCGAGCACCCCGCGCGCGATGCGCAACGCCCGGCTCTTTCCGGCCCCCGTGCAGCCCCCCCAACCCCGCCGCACCCCC
>JBQCES010000355.1:0-5558 GCA_051960055.1 Angustibacter sp.
TTGATGACGTTCCAGCCGGCGCCGCGGAAGGACGCCTCGAGCTCCTGGATGATCTTGCCGTTGCCGCGCACCGGGCCGTCGAGCCGCTGCAGGTTGCAGTTGACGACGAACGTGAGGTTGTCGAGCTCCTCGAAGGCCGCCACGTGCAGCAGGCCGCGGCTCTCGGGCTCGTCCATCTCGCCGTCGCCGAGGAACGCCCACACGTGCTGCTGGCTGGTGTCCTTGATGCCGCGCCCGTGCAGGTACTTGTTGAACTGCGCCTGGTAGATCGCGTTCATCGGGCCGAGGCCCATCGACACGGTCGGGAACTGCCAGAACGTCGGCATGAGCCGCGGGTGCGGGTACGACGGCAGGCCGCCGCCCGGGTGCGACAGCTCCTGACGGAAGCCGTCGAGGTCGGACTCGCTGAGCCGGCCCTCGAGGAACGCGCGGGCGTAGACGCCCGGCGCCGCGTGACCCTGGAAGTAGATCTGGTCGCCGCCGCCCTCGTGGTCGGCGCCGCGGAAGAAGTGGTTGAAGCCGACCTCGAACAGGGTGGCGCTGGAGGCGTAGCTCGAGATGTGCCCACCCACGGAGATGCCGGGCCGCTGCGCGCGGTGCACCATGACCGCCGCGTTCCACCGCAGGAAGGCGCGGTAGCGGCGCTCGACCTCCTCGTCACCGGGGAACCACGGCTCGGCCTCCGGCGGGATGGTGTTGATGTAGTCGGTGGCGGTGAGGCTGGGGACGCCGACCTGCATCTCGCGCGCCCGCTGCAGCAGCCGCAGCATGAGGTAGCGGGTGCGGGTGCGGCCCTTCTCGTCCAGGACGCCGTCGAGGCTGTCGAGCCACTCCTGCGTCTCGTCGGGATCGATGTCGGGCAGCTGGCTCGGGATCCCGTTCAGGATGGGGCCGGCTTCGTCGCGACTGCTCACGGTGACCTCTCTCACGTACCGATGTACGACCCCATCCTGCCCCTCGGCTTCGAAGCCGTCACATCTACCCGTCGGTAGTCCGGTTCGCGGGCACGCGCGACGGTCCGAGCACGCGGCTAGGGTCGGCGTCATGGAGTCCGTCGAGCTGCACCTCACCACCGGTGACACCCAGCGCGTCGTCGACCTCAGCGACCGGTGCGCGGCGTTCCTCGCGGATGTCGGCGCTGACGACGGACTGCTCAACGTCTTCGTCCCGCACGCCACCGCGGGCCTCGCCGTCATCGAGACCGGCGCGGGGAGCGATGACGACCTGCTGTCGCTGCTCGACGACCTCGTGCCCGGCCGCGGGCCCTCGCCGGGTGGCTGGCGGCACCGGCACGGGTCACCCGGCCACGGCCGCGACCACGTGCTGCCGGGGATCGTCGCACCCTCGGTGACCGTCCCGGTGCTCGACGGCCGGATGGCGCTGGGGACCTGGCAGAGCGTCGTGCTCGTCGACACCAACGTCGACAACGCCGAACGACGCGTGCGGCTGTCGTTCGTGGCGGGGTAGCGCTAGTCGAGCCCCAGCCGCTCGGCGCCCGCGTACACGGTCATCCGTGGCGGTCGCACGAACCCGGCGAGCGTCATGCCCGCCTCCTTCGCCAGCTCGATCGCGAGGCTCGACGGAGCCGAAACCGCTGCCAGACAGGGGATCCCGGCCATCATCGCCTTCTGCGTCAGCTCGAACGACGCCCGGCTGCTCACGAACAGCACGCACCCGGTGAGCGGCAGGCGCCCCTCCCGAGCGGCCCACCCGATCACCTTGTCGACGGCGTTGTGTCGGCCGATGTCCTCGCGCACCGCCAGCAGCTCGCCGTCCGCCGTGAACAGCCCGGCCGCGTGCAGGCCACCCGTGCGCTCGAACACCTTCTGCGCCGTGCGCAGCGCGTCCGGCATCGCAGCGAGGGCGGCGGGGGAGACCGGCGTGGTGTCGGCCGCGAGGTCGTACGGCGACCGCACGCGCACCGCGTCGACGCTCGCCTTGCCGCACACCCCGCACGACGACGACGAGAAGAACGACCGCTCGAGCGAGACGTCGGGCAGCTCGACGCCCGGTTGCAGCACGACGTCCACGACGTTGAACGTGGGACGCCCGTCGTCGCCCTCGTCCTGGCAGTGCATGAGCGTGGCGACGTCCTGCGCGCTGGCGATCAGCCCCTCGGTGAGCAGGAAGCCGATGGTGAGGTCGAAGTCGTCGCCGGGCGTGCGCATGGTGACGGTGAGCGGGCGTCCACCGACGCGCACCTGCAGCGGCTCCTCGACCGTCACGGTGTCGGGGCGGCCCACGACCTCGACGACCTCCAGCCGGTCGTCGTCGAGCTGCAGCCGCCGGGCCGGCGTCCGCGTCGTCACCCGTCCCATGGGGGTCAGCGTCGCACGGCGCGGGCGCCCCCGCGAGCGGCTGGCGCGCACGCTTGCGCGAACCCGCCCGCTCTAGTGGACTACGCACAGGCAGCGGCGTCCGCCGGTGCCGGTCCGACGCGTCCGCGCGGGCTCGAGCAGGGACAGCACGTGAGAGGGAAGTGGGAATCGTGAGTGCCACCGCGGACGACGCGGCCGACCGGGGGTTCGTCGGACGACTGGGTCTGCAGCCCGGCCAGGTCGTGCAGGAGCTCGGCTGGGACGAGGAGGTCGACGACGACCTCCGTGCGGCCATCGAGGACGCAGTCGACGGGGACCTGCTCGACGAGGACGCCGACGACGTCGCGGACGTCGTGCTCGTCTGGTGGCGCGACGACGGCCAGGGCGACCTGGTCGACGACCTCGTCGACGCTCTGACTAACCTCGCGGAGGGCGGTGCGGTGATCCTGCTGACGCCCAAGGCCGGCCGTGACGGCCACGTGCCACCCAGCGACGTCGCCGAGTCGGCGCTCGCCGCGGGGCTGCACAACACGAGCACCGTCGCCGCCGGTCGTGACTGGACCGCCACCCGCCTGGTCGCGCCGAAGTCGGCGCGCCGCTGACCCGAGAGGGACGCATGTCGAACGAGCCCGAGGTCACGCTCTCCGTCGGAGACGTCGCCCCCGACTTCACCCTGCGCAACCAGCACGGCGAGCAGATCACCCTGTCGTCCTTCCAGGGCGAGCGCGCGGTGCTGCTCGTGTTCTACCCCTTCGCCTTCTCCGGCATCTGCACCGGCGAGCTGTGCGAGATCCGCGACGACCTGTCGGCGTTCGAGAACGACGACGTGCAGGTGCTGGCCATCTCGTGCGACCCGATGCACGCGCTGCGCGCCTGGGCCGAGGACCAGAAGTACTCGTTCCCGCTGCTGTCGGACTTCTGGCCGCACGGTGCGACGGCGAACGCCTACGGCGTGTTCAACCCGACCACCGGGTCGTCCGTGCGCGGCACGTTCCTCGTCGGCACCGACGGGCGGCTGCGTTGGAGCGTCGTCAACGGCATGGGTGAGGCGCGCGACCCGAACGCGTACCGTGACGCCATCGCCGCTCTCTGAGCGGACGTCACCGCCGGTCCGCCGGCGTCAGGGCCTGTAGCTCAGCTGGTAGAGCACCGCGTTTACACCGCGGGTGTCGTCGGTTCGAACCCGGCCGGGCCCACCCCTCAGCCGCGCGGACGCCGTTCCTGGCCCGCGCCCTCGCTCTCCTCGGCCTCGGCGCGACGGCGAGCCAGCGCGCGCCGCTGGGCCACGACGTCGAGGCGGCGCAGCACGAGAAGCCGGTGGCGACGGCGGGCGAGTCGGGCCTCGTGCTCAGCGGGGTCCGGAGTGGTCACAGCCGTCGAGTGTAGGTGGCCGCAGGCAGATGCTCGACGTGAAGTGATCCGTGAAACGGCTGGCCCCGATCGCCGACCGGTAGCCTCACCGACGTGAGCGACCCGAGCAGCACGGCGGCCGTTGCGCCTCGCGTGGCGGACGTCGTGGCCGCCCTCGACGGCCTCTACCCGCCGTCCAGCGCCGCCTCCTGGGACGCCGTGGGCCTCGTCTGCGGTGACCCCGACCAGGAGGTGACGCGCATCCTGTTCGCGGTCGACCCCACGGCGGACGTCGTCGACGAGGCGCTGGAGTGGAACGCCGACCTCATCGTGGCCCATCACCCGCTGCTGCTGCGTCCGGTGAGCTCGGTGGCGGCGACGTCCGCCAAGGGCCGCGTCGTGCACCGCCTGATCCGCGGCGGCTGCGGTCTGTACGTCGCGCACACCAACGCCGACGTCGCCGTGCCCGGCGTGAGCGACGCCCTCGCGCGGGTGCTCGGCCTCGACCACCTCGAGCCGCTGGCCCCGAGCCCGCTCGTCGAGCTCGACAAGCTCGTGGTCTTCGTGCCGACCGACCACGCCGAGCAGCTGGTCGACGCGCTGGCGGACGCGGGAGCCGGGCAGGTCGGCGACTACCGGCGCTGCGCGTGGACGTCGACCGGCACCGGCACCTTCACGCCGCAGCCCGGCTCGTCCCCGGCCATCGGCGAGGTGGGACGCGCCGAGCAGGTGGCCGAGACGCGCGTCGAGATGGTGCTGCCGCGTCGCCGTCGCCGCGACGTCGTGCGGGCCATGCGGCTGGCCCATCCGTACGAGGAGCCGGCGTTCGACGTCCTCGAGCTCGCCGACGACGGCCGCGGCAGCGGGATCGGCCGAGTGGGCTCACTCGGCCAGCCGATGAGCCTCGACCAGTTCGCCCGCGTCGTCGCGCAGGCCCTGCCGTTCACCGTGCAGGGCGTGCGCGTGAGCGGCGACAAGGACGCGTTGGTGCAGCGCATCGCGGTGCTCGGCGGCGCGGGCGACGACCAGTTCGACGCGGCCCGGGCGAGCGGCGCCGACGTCTTCGTCACCGCCGACCTGCGCCACCACCCGGCGTCCGAGGCGCGCGAGCACGCGGCGGGTGGGCGCCCGTTCCTCGTCGACGTCTCGCACTGGGCCAGCGAGTGGCCGTGGCTGGCCGGCTGCGAGAGCCGACTCGTCGCCGAGCTGGGTGAGCAGGGCAGTACGGTGGAGACCCGCGTCAGCACGACGCGCACCGATCCGTGGACGGCGCACATCCCGAGCCGAGGGAGCACACCCTGATCGCCCCGACGACCGACCAGTGGCGGCTGCTCGACATCCAGGCGCTCGACACCCGCCTGAGCCAGATCGCGCACCGCGAGCGCACCCTGCCCGAGCACGCCGAGCTGGCGACGCTGCAGCAGCGTGCGGCAGGCCTCGGCGACGAGCTCGTCGCCGCCCAGACCGTCGCCAGCGACACCCAGCGCGAGCTGGCCAAGGCCGAGGCCGACGTCGAGCAGGTGCGCCAGCGCGCCGCGCGCGACCAGGCCCGGCTCGAGGCCGGGCAGGGCGGGCACAAGGAGCTGGAGTCGCTGCAGCACGAGCTCGCGACGCTGGGTCGGCGCCAGAGCGAGCTGGAGGACGCCGAGCTCGAGGTCATGGAGCGGCTCGAGACGGCGCAGGCCGCGGTCAGCCGGCTGGAGGCCGAGCGGGACTCGCTGCAGGGCGAGCTCGACGCCGTCACCAGCCGCCGCGACGACGCGCTGGCCGACCTCGCCGACGAGCGCGAGCGGCTCGGCCGCGACCGCGTGGGCATGGTGGCCGGGCTCGACGCCGGGCTGCTGGCGCTCTACGAGAAGATCCGCGAGTCCACGGGAGCCGGGGCGGCCC
>JBQCES010000356.1:0-6695 GCA_051960055.1 Angustibacter sp.
CCATTCCTATTGGAGCAGGGTGCCCCCGCACCAACGCCGCGTTGGAGTGTCGCGCCCCAGTCCGCCCCAGTCGGTGGTCCAGCGTGCATGATCACGGCGACACCCGGTGAGGTTGCTTGCTGCTGCCCGGCCGGCATGACACGGTGAGCCGGTGCCTGCTGCCCAGCCGACCGATCGCATCGCGCTCGTCACCGGAGCCGGTCGGGGGATCGGTCAGGCGGTGGCGGTGCGGCTGTCCGAGACCGGACGCCGCGTCGCGCTGACGGCGCGCAGCCGCGACGACCTTGAGCAGACGGCGGCCCTGTGCGCGGGCGAGACGCTGGTGCTTCCGGCCGACCTCACCGCGCCCGACGCCGTCGACTCGCTGTTCGCCGCGGTCGAAGACGCGTGGGGCCCGGTCCGCGACCTGGTGCTCAACGCCGGCGCCGGCGTGTCCGGTCGCGTGCACCGCACGAGCGACGCCGACTGGCAGCGCATGCTCGACCTCAACCTCACTGCACCCTTCCGCTGCCTGCGTCGAGCCCTGCCGTCGATGCTGGACGTCGGCGACGGGCGCGTCGTGGCCGTCGCGTCGGTGGCGGCCAAGGTCGGCGAGCCCTACATCGCGGCCTACACCGCCAGCAAGCACGGGCTCCTGGGGCTGGTGCGCTCGACCGCGGCCGAGGTCGCGGCGGCGGGGGTGACGGTGAACGCCGTCTGCCCCGGCTACGTCGACACGCCCATGACCGACGCCACGGTGGCCGGCATCGTCGCCGCCACGGGTCGCACACCGGAGCAGGCTCGAGAGTCGTTGGAGCGCAAGCAACCCACGGGTCGTCTCGTCACACCCGACGAGGTGGCCGACGTCGTCCTGCTCTGCCTGGCCAACCGGTCGATCACCGGCCAGGGAATCAACGTCGACGGGGGAGCGGTGCAGTCATGAGCCTCGAGCGAGTCAACCCACCGCAGCTGGCGGAACCCGTCGGCTTCTCGCACGCCGTCGTCGGCGAGGGACGCGTCGTCGTGCTCGCCGGCCAGACCGCCCTGGACGGCGAGGGGCGCGTCGTCCCGGGCGACGTCGTGCAGCAGTTCGAGGTGGCGCTGGGCAACCTGCTCACGGCGCTCGCCGCGGCGGGCGGACGTCCCGACCAGCTCGCCGGCCTCACGGTGTACGCCGTCGACCTCGCCGGCTACCGGGCACGGGCGCGTGAGATCGGTGCCGTGTGGCGCCGGCTGGTCGGTCGGGACTACCCCGCCATGGCCGGTATCGGCATCAGCCGCCTCTGGGACGACGAGGCGCTGGTCGAGGTGCAGGGGATCGCGATCCTCTAGGTGGCTCAGCCGAGCGGTTCGCTCACCGTCTGCGCGATGTGGCGCTCGGCCTGGGGTGCCAGCCGAGCCCGCAGCTCGTCGAACACCGTTGCCGCGCGCACGCCGGGCCAGTTGCGCGGCAGCACCTCCAGCGGCAGGCCAGGGTCGAGGTACGGCAGGCGGCGCCAGGCGGTGAGCGCGGTCACGTAGTCGACGAACGCGGCCCGGCCGTCATCGGTGCGCCGGCGCGTCCACCGCCGCAGCACCGGTGCGTGAGTTGAGCCGAAGTCCTCGTACATCCGGGCGAGGTCGTCGAGGTCCCACCAGCGCGCGACCTCCTGGCGCACGTCGCTGAAGCCCAGGTGGTCGGCACGGAACAGGTCGACGTACGCCGTGAGCTCCTCGCGTCGCAGCACCTCGCTGGTGTGCTGCTCGAGGTGCGCAGGCGCCACCCAGACACCTGCCGACACGGTGCCGAAACCCAGCCACGCCAGCCGCGACCGCAGCTGGTGTCGACGCCGGCGCTCCGACTCGGGGACGCTGAACACGGCCAGCAGCCAGCCGTCGTCCAGCCCGGCGCGAGTGCGCCGGAAGATGCGCTCGTCGCCCTCGGCGAGGATGCCCTGTCCGGCCGTCGACAGCTCGTAGCCGGCCACACCCTCCCGGCGGCGAGCCACCAGCACGCCGCGACGCTTGAGCCGCGAGATGGCCGACCGCACGGCCGGCTCGTCGACGCCCACGTCGTCCATCAACCGGATGAGCGTCGAGACCGCGAGCCATCCCGCCGTCCGCCGCGCGTACAGCCCGTAGACGGTGACGATGAGCGCACGGGGTTGCGGCGTGGCGGGCCGGCCTGCGCCCCGGTCGTCGGTCGTCACGGGTGCACGATATCCGGCCGCCCGCGCGACATCACGCGTGTCGCGGTCTCTTGATTGTCGTCACGAACAGGGAATACTGACGACGTGAGCGCAGACCCCACCCCCGCCGCCTCTGCCCACGTCGACACGTTCTGCCGCGACAACCTCCCACCCCGGGAGACGTGGCCGGAGCTGGTGTTCGACCTGCCCGACGTCCAGTACCCACCAAGGCTCAACTGCGCGGTCGAGCTGGTCGACACGACGATCGCCGAGCACGGTGGTGACCGCGTGGCACTGCTGGCACCGGACGGCACGCAGTGGTCGTACGACGACCTGGCACGCACGGCGCGTCAGGTGGCGCAGGTGCTCGTCGACGAGCACGGACTGGTGCCGGGTGGCCGGGTGCTGCTGCGCGGCCCCAACAACCCGTGGCTGGTGGCGTCGTGGCTGGGCGTGCTGCTGGCCGGTGGCGTCGTGGTCACCACCATGCCGCTGCTGCGCGCCGGTGAGCTGCGCACGGTGCACGAGATCGCGCGCGTCGACCTCGCCGTCTGCGACCACCGTTTCGTCGACGACCTCGCGGCTGCCGACCTCGGCGTGCCGCTGATCGTCTACGGCGGGGACGCCGACGGCGACCTCACGACGCGGGCACGAGCTCGTTCGGGGGAGTTCACCACGGTCGACACCGCGGCCGACGACGTCGCGCTGCTCGCCTTCACCTCGGGCACGACCGGACGCCCCAAGGCGACCATGCACTTCCATCGTGACGTCCTGGCCAACGCCGACACCTTCTCCAAGCACGTCCTGCGGCCCACGCCCGACGACGTGTTCACCGGAACGCCGCCGCTCGCCTTCACCTTCGGCCTCGGTGGGCTCGTCGTCTTCCCACTGCGCGCCGGGGCCCGCAGCCTGCTCATCGAACGCGCCGCACCTGACGAGCTGGCCGACCTCATCGCGGCGCACGGCGTCACCGTCGTCTTCACGGCGCCGACGGCGTACCGGTCGCTCCTCGCCGCCGGCCGACCCGAGCGCCTGGCGTCGCTGCGCCGGTGCGTGTCGGCGGGAGAGCACCTCTCGGCGGCGACCTGGCAGGCGTTCCACGACGCGACCGGAGTCCGGATCATCGACGGTCTCGGCTCGACCGAGATGCTGCACATCTTCATCTCCGCAGCGGACGACGACATCCGTCCCGGCTCGACCGGCCGGCCGGTGCCGGGGTTCCAGGCGACCGTGCTCGACGACGAAGGCCGCCCGCTCGGCCCCGGCCAGGTGGGCCGGCTCGCGGTCAAGGGCCCGACCGGCTGCCGCTACCTCGCCGACCCGCGCCAGGCGGTGTACGTGCAGAACGGCTGGAACGTCACGGGCGACACCTACCTGCAGGACGACGACGGCTACTTCTGGTACCAGGCGCGCAGCGACGACATGATCATCTCGTCGGGCTACAACATCGCCGCCCCGGAGGTCGAGGAAGCCCTCGTGGCGCACCCTGACGTGGTCGAGGTGGCCGTGATCGGCGTGCCGGACGCCGACCGCGGGCACGTCGTGAAGGCGTTCGTCGTGCTAGCCGAGGGGGTGCCCCACAGCGACGAGATGGCGCGTGCGCTGCAGGACCACACGAAGGCCACCATCGCGCCGTACAAGTACCCGCGTGCGATCGAGTTCGTCGACGCCCTGCCGCGCACCAGTACCGGCAAGCTCCAGCGGTTCCGCCTGCGCCAGCAGTCCGCCTGACCCCCATTCCGCCTGACCCCACCCCAGACCACCCGTGCACTTGGTATACGAAGTGCACGCTTGGGGCAGGTCAGCCGTCCACTTGGTGTACCGAGTGCACGACAGGGTCAGGGCCGGGGGTGCAGCAGATCGCGGCCGATGATGCTCAGCTGAACTTCGCTGGCACCCTCGTAGATGCGCGGCGCCCGCACCTCGCGGTAGAGGTGCTCGAGCAGGTGGCCCTGCTGCAGCGCCCGCGCGCCGTGCAGCTGGACGGCGGAGTCGACCACGAACTGGGCCGCCTCGGTGGCGAAGAGCTTGGCCATAGCCGAGCGCGACGAGACGCCGTCGAGCCGGGCGTCGTAGGCGGCGGCGGCCTGGTAGACCATGAGCCGCGCGGCTTGCGTGCGTACCGCCATCTCGGCCAGCCGGTGGCTCACGGACTGCAGGTCGGACAGGTGGCCACCGAACGCCTCGCGCTCGCGCACGTGGGCGACGCTCGCGTCGAGCGCCGCCTGCGCCATGCCGACGGCGAACGCGCCCACGCTCGGGCGGAAGAGGTCGAGCGTGCGCATCGCGACGGCGAAACCGCGGTCGACCTCACCCAGCAGCTCGTCGGCCTCTACGCGCACGCCGTCGAGGTCGAGCCGGCCGATGGGGTGGGGCGAGAGCAGGTGCAGCCGCTCACCGCCGAGGCCGGTGCGGTCGGCAGGGACGACGAAGGCGCTGACTCCCTTGGCCCGCGCGTCCGGCGTCGTGCGAGCGAAGACGGAGTAGAAGTCGGCCTGCGGGGCGTTGGAGATCCAGACCTTCGTGCCCGTGAGCCGCCAACCCGAGCCGTCGCGCTCGGCGACCGTCGTGAGGGCCGCGGCATCGGACCCGGCCTCGGGTTCGGTGAGGGCGAAGGCAGCGACCGCCTCGCCGCTGGCGGCGGCCGGCACCCAGCGCTCGACCTGCGCGGGAGCACCGCTCTGCAGCACCGGGTAGGTGCCGAGCCCCTGCAGCGCCAGCGCCGTCTCGGCCTCGGTGCTCTCGGTGGCCAGTGCCTCACGCAGCAGACACAGGTCGAGGGCCGCAGCCTCCGGACCGGGGAACAGCCGACCGAGCAGGCCCAGCTCGCCCATGGCGCGCAGCAGCGGGCGGTTGACCTCGCCCTCGACTCCCGCCTCGGCCAGCTCTCGCAACGAATCGCGCGCGTGCCGACGCGCCGTGTCGTAGAGGTCGCGTTGTCCTGGGTCGAGCTCGAAGGCGCTCACGTCAGCGACCCTGCCACTGGGGGGCGCGACCTTCGCTGAACGCGGCGTAGAACTCGCGGTAGTCGGCGCCGGTCATGAGCAGCGCCTGCGTCACCGCCTCCAGCTCCACCGCGGCCGACAGGCCCATGTCGAGCTCGCGCGAGAGCAGCGCCTTGGTCTGCGCGTAGGCGTGGGTGGGGCCTGTGGCCAGCCGGCGCGCCAGCTCGTCGGCGACATCGGCGGCCTGCCCGTCGTCCACGAGGCGGTTCACCAGGCCCCATGCCTCGGCCCGCTCGGCGGGCAGCGTGTCGCCGAGCAGCAGCAGCTCGCTGGCGCGGCCGAGGCCGACCAGGCGGGGCAGCAGGTAGGCCGAGCCCATGTCGGCACCGGCGAGCCCGACGTGGGTGAACAGGAAGGCGAACCGCGCCGAGCGCTCGACCACCCGCAGGTCGCTGGCGAGAGCGAGCACCGATCCCGCGCCGGCGGCGACGCCGTGAACGGCCGCGATGACGGGCACGGGCACCTCACGGATCAGGCGCACCACCTCGCCGGTCATGCGCGTGAAGGCCAGCAGCTCGGCGTGCTCCATCTCGAGCGTGCGGCCGATGATCTCGTGGACGTCACCACCTGAGCAGAAGGCGCGTCCCTGGCCGCGCAGCACCACGACCTTGGTGTCGTCGCGGTGCGGCAGCTCGGCGAAGAAGTCGCGCAGGTCGGCGTAGACCTCGAACGTCAGCGCGTTCAGCCGCTCCGGCCGGCCGAACGTCAGGGTGCAGACGCCCTCGTCGCGCGTGACGCGGAAGTGCTTCCACTCCGGCGTGATCGGCGCCGACCCTCGAAACGCAGCCACAGGACTCCTCCTCGTGCCTCGGTTCGGGATAGCGTATCGGTGACCAGCGTCATGATGGCGACATGAACACTCACGGTGCGGAGAGCCCATGCGTATCGCGGTGATCGGCGGCGGCCCCGGCGGCCTCTACCTGGCCGCCCTGGCCAAGCAGCTCGGCCCGCACCACGACATCACGGTGTGGGAGCGCAACGCGCCCGATGACACGTTCGGTTTCGGGGTGGTGTTCTCCGACGAGACCCTCGGGGGCATCGAAACGGCTGACCGGGCGATCTACGCCGCCATGGAGCGTGAGTTCGCGCGCTGGGACGACATCGACATCCACTACCGCGGCGAGATCATCACCAGCGGAGGGCACGGCTTCGCCGCGATGAGCCGCCTGCGTCTGCTGCAGGTGCTCCAGGCGCGCTGCCACGAGCTGGGCGTCAAGCTGCTGCACTCGTCGACCGCGCCCGACGTCGACGAGCTGGCCCGCGACCACGACCTCGTCGTCGCCTCCGATGGCGTGAACTCCGCTGTGCGGCAACGGTTCGCCGACGACTTCGGTGCGAGCGTCGACACCCGCCGCTGCCGCTACATGTGGCTGGGCACCGACAAGGTCTTCGACGCGTTCACCTTCGTGGTGCGCGAGACGCCTTACGGGGTGATGCAGCTGCATGCCTACCCCTTCGACCGCCACGGCAGCACGTTCATCGTCGAGATGCACGACGATGTGTGGCGGGCCGCCGGCTTCGACGCCACGGCCGACCGCAACTG
>JBQCES010000357.1:0-2781 GCA_051960055.1 Angustibacter sp.
CCTGATGGTGTTCGCGGCGATCGGGCGCCGCAGCCACGCGGAGGGCATCACGGTCGCGGGGGTGCTGAGCACGGCCTGGCCGTTCGCCGTCGGGGTGCTGGGAGGGTGGCTGGTGGCGCGAGCCTGGCGGCGTCCGGTGGCACTCTGGCCGTCGGGTGTCGCGGCGTGGCTCGGGGCCCTGGTGGTGGGGATGCTGCTGCGGCGGGTCGCGGGCGACGGCACGCCCCCGGACTTCGTCGCCGTCGCGGCCGTGTTCATCGCGGTGTTCCTGCTGGGCTGGCGCGTCGTCGTCCTCCTGGCGCATCGACTACGCGCAGGCTCGGGCCGCCAGCTGGTGCGCCGGTGATCCAGCGCACCGAGAACCTCGTGGCCTGGGTGGTGCTGCGGCGCGCGGACGGTCAGGTGCTGCTCTCACGGCGGGCCGGTGTGTCGTACGGGGACGGCCTGTGGGGCCTGCCGGGCGGCCACGTGGACGACGACGAGAGCCTCACCGCCGGCGCGGCCCGCGAGCTGCGCGAGGAGGTCGGCGTCGACGTCGATCCGGCCGTGCTGGGGCCGCTGGGCGTCACCCGCTACGTCGACGGACCGCACCGCGGCACCGACTTCTTCTTCGTGGCCGACGCGTGGTCCGGTGTGCCCGAGCCGGTGGCCGAGTGCTCGCAGGTCGGCTGGTTCGACCCGGCGGCCGTGCCGGACGACGCTCTGCCGTGGCTCGGCTCGGCCCTGCGCACCCATCTGCTCGACGGCGTGTGGCTCGCCGACTACCCGACGACCGGCTGATCAGTCCGCGGCCGGCCGCCAACGCTGGTGGCGCGTGCCGGTGACGCCCTGACGCACGAGCTCGAGGCGCGGGCGCGGCGCGTCCGTCCGACCGGTCTGCGGCTTGCGACTGCCCGCCTGCCACGGCTGCGGCCAGGTCACCCCTGCGCCGGCGTACTCCTGCTCGGCCGCGGCGTGCAGCGTCCAGCTCGGGTCGTACAGGTGCGCCCGGCCCAGGGCGCACAGGTCGGCGCGCCCGGCCATGATCAGCGAGTTGACGTCGTCGTACGACGAGATGGCGCCGACCGCGATGGTCGTGACGTCCGTGCGGTTGCGGATCGCGTCGGCGAAGGGCGTCTGGTACGACCGGCCGTACGCCGGGCGCTCGTGCGACACGACCTGCCCGGTCGAGACGTCGACCGCGTCCGCACCGGCGTCGGCGAACGCGCGCGCCACCTCGACGGCGTCGTCGACGTCGTGGCCGCCCTCGGCCCAGTCGGTGGCGGAGATCCGCACCGTCATCGGGCGTTCGGTCGGCCAGACGTCGCGCATCGCCGCGAACACCTGGAGCGGGTAGCGCAGCCGCGCGGCGAGGTCGCCGCCGTACTCGTCGGTGCGGTGGTTGGTGAGCGGCGAGATGAAGCTCGACAGCAGGTAGCCGTGCGCGCAGTGCAGCTCGAGCAGGTCGAAGCCGGCGTCGATGCCGCGGCGCGTGGCGTCGACGAACTGCTGGGTGATGGCGTCGAGCTCGTCGAGGGTGAGCTCGTGCGGCACCTGACTGACGCCGTCGAGGTACGGCAGCGGTGACGGCCCCACGACCGGCCAGTTGCCCTCTGGCAACGGCTGGTCGATGCCTTCCCACATCAGCCGGGTGGAGCCCTTGCGGCCGGAGTGGCCCAGCTGCAGACCCATCTTCGCGTCCGAGCGCGTGTGGACGAAGTCGACGATGCGCGAGAACGCCTGCGCCTGCACGTCGTTCCACAGCCCGCAGCACCCGGGCGAGATCCGCCCCTCGGGCGAGACACACACCATCTCGGTCATGACCAGGCCGGCGCCGCCCAGGGCCTTGCCGCCCAGGTGCACCAGGTGGAAGTCGTTCGGGACGCCGTCCTGCGCGACGTACATGTCCATGGGCGACACGACGATCCGGTTGGCGAGCTCGAGACCGCGCAACTGCAGCGGCTGGAACATCGCCGGGCGCGGCTGCCCGTCCCCGTTGCCGCGCGCCGCCTCGTGCCCGGCGAACCACGCCTCCGCGGCCGCGGCGAACTCGGGGTCGCGCAGCCGCAGGCCCTCGTGGGTCACGCGCCGGCTGCGGGTGAGGATGTTGAAGGCGAGCTGCATCGGCTCCTGGTCGAGGTACTGGCCGAGGTTCTCGAACCACTCGAGGCTCGCCTGGGCCGCGCGCTGCGTCGACAGCACCACCGGACGGCGCTCGGCCTCGTAGGCGTCCAGGGCGGCGTCGACGTCCGGCTGCTCGTGCAGGCAGGCGGCCAGCGCGAGCGCGTCCTCCATGGCCAGCTTCGTGCCGCTGCCGATGGAGAAGTGCGCGGTGTGGGCGGCGTCGCCGAGCAGCACGACGTTGCCCCGCCGCCAGGTCTGCGTGCGCACCGTTCCGAAGCTGACCCAGCGCGACTGGTTGGACAGCACCTCGTGGCCGTCGAGGACGTCGGCGAACAGCTCGCGCACGACCCCGATCGCAGCGTCGTCGGACTCCCCCGGCTGCCAGTTGCGGTCGGCCGTGGCGTCGAAGCCGGCGGCCCGCCACACATCGTCGTGCATCTCGACGATGAACGTGCTCCCGTTGCGGTCGAACGGGTAGGCGTGCAGCTGCATCACGCCGTAGGGCGTCTCGCGGACGACGAACGTGAAGGCGTCGAAGACCTTGTCGGTGCCGAGCCACATGTAGCGGCAGCGGCGCGTGTCGACGCTCGCCCCGAAGTCGTCGGCGAACCGTTGCCGGACCGCGGAGTTGACCCCGACGCACGCGACGACGAGGTCGTGGTCACGCGCCAGCTCGTC
>JBQCES010000358.1:0-5122 GCA_051960055.1 Angustibacter sp.
AGCCTGCGCCCCGCGCAGTAGCGCTACTGCGCGCTCGCTCCCGCTCGGGCCCGCAGCCCGCGCAGCACCTCGTCGCGCCGGTCGACGACCGAGCGCCAGGCGGCGGCCGGTAGCGCCGGGTCCGCCAGCACCCGCTCGGCCATGTCGACGGTGCTGGCCTCGACGGCCGTGCTGGGGAAGAGCCCACGGCCGAACAGCTGCACCATCTCGGCCGACTGCGCCGCAGCGAAGCCGGGGTAGTCGGCGGCGAACCGGTCGACGTACGGCGCGAGCAGCTCGCGCTGGTCGGCGCTCCAGAAGCCCAACGCGACGGCGAGCAGCTCGTGGTTGCTGAGCCGGCCCTCGACCGCACTGGCCCAAGCGTGTTCCTTCGCCTCCGCGGTCGGGAGGGCCGCCCGCGCGGTGAGCGCGTGCAGGGCTCCGCTGCTCGAACGGTCGCGCTCCCTCTCGGCCGTGATGTCGTCGTCCGTGACGGTGCCGAGCGTCGCCGACCGGTGCAGCAGGCGCCACCGCAGGTCGTCGTCGAGGGTGATCCCTTGCGGTGCAGCCGTTCCGGCCAGCCAGTCGCGCAGGAGGTCGGTGTCGCGGGTGATCTCGACGAGCCCGCGCACGAGCTCGAGCTGCTGGTCGCCGCCCGGCGCGGCGTCGTGAGCGAGCCGCAGCAGGGCGTCGGCGAGCGTCGTCAGCAGTGCGTCGCGCTGGTCGGTGGGTGCCCACAGGTCGGCGGCCGTGATGGCGTCGCGCACCACGCGCGCGGTCACTGGCTGGGGGTCGAGCGGGCCGAGCGCCCGGGCGGTGAGGTCGACGAGGCCGGACGGCGCGAAGGTGCCCCGGCCCACCATCTCGCTGACGGTCAGCCAGACCAGGGCGCGGGCGAGCGGATCGGTGAGGCCGGCGAGGTGCTCGCGCACCGTGGCCAGCGAGGTGTCGTCGAGGTCGACGAGCGCGTAGGTGAGGTCACCGTCGTTGGGCAGCAGGAGGTCGGCCACGGGCTGGCCGGTCAGCGCCGGCACCGGCGACTCGGGGTCGGCCGCGACGTCGGCCGCGACCAGGCCGCGGCGCACCAACGCTGCCCCGTCGAGGTCGAAGAGGCCGATCGCCATGCGGTGCGGCCGCAGGCGCTGCGGGGCGTCCTGCCGCACCGCGACCTGCGCGTAGCGCCCGTCGTCGTCGCTGACGGCCAGCGACAGCGTGCTCGGGCCGCTCGTGCGCAGCCACTGGTCGGCCCAGGTCGACACGTCGCGTCCGCTGGCGGCGGTGAGGGCGTCGACGAGGTCGGCGAGCGAGGCGTTGTCGAACGCGTGGTCGGCGAAGTGCCGGCGCAGCCCAGTCAGGAACGCCTCGTCACCCACCCACTCGACCAGCTGCCGCAAGGCCGATGCGCCCTTGGCGTACGAGATGCCGTCGAAGTTCAGCAGAGCGGCGCCGGTGTCGGCGGCCTCACCCGCCACGGGGTGCGTGCTCGACAGCTGGTCGGCGCGGTAGCCCCACGCCTTGCGCTTCACGAGGAACGCCGTCCACGATCCCGGCTGGTCTCCGGCCTCGGCCGCAGCGCGGTAGGCCAGGTACTCGGCGAAGGACTCGTTGAGCCACAGGTCGTCCCACCAGCGCATCGTCACGAGGTTGCCGAACCACATGTGGGCCATCTCGTGCAGCTGCGTGTTGGCGAGGTTCTCCCGGTCGTCGGCGGTGACGGTGCCGCGTGGCAGGTAGTACTCGTCGCGGAACGTCACCAGGCCCGGGTTCTCCATCGCGCCGGCGTTGAACTCCGGGACGAAGGCCTGGTCGTACTTGCCGAACGGGTAGCGCACCCCGAACAGCTCGTGGAAGTAGTCGAACCCCACCGCCGTCGTGGCCAGCAGCCGCTCGGCCTCGAGGTACGGCGCCATCGACTGGCGGCACCACACGCCCAGGTCGATGCCGTCGTGGTGGCCGCGCACGCCGTGGTACGGACCCGCGACGACGGCGACGAGGTACGTCGAGATCCGCTGCGTCGGGGCGAACCGCCAGCGGCCGTCGTCGTCCCGGTTGCCGGCGGTGTTCGACAGCACCGTCCACGACGGCGGCGCGCCGATGGTCAGGGCGAAGGTCGCCTTGAGGTCGGGCTGGTCGAAGCAGGCGAACAGCCGCGGGGCGTCGTCGAGGAACGCCTGGCTGTACAGGTAGACCTGGCCGTCCTCCGGGTCGGTGTAGCGGTGCAGGCCCTCACCGGTGCGGGAGTAGGCCATTCGAGCCGTGACGACGACGCGGTTGGTCTCCTGCAGGCCGTCGAGCAGCAGCCGACCCTCACGCCACGCGCTGGGATCCAGGGATCGGCCGTTGAGCTCGGCGGACACCAGCTCGGCGGCCTTCAGCTCCATCCACGTCGACGCACCCGGCTCGCTGCAGGTGAACTCGACGCTCGCCGTCGAGGTGAACGTCTCCTCGCCCGCGGCGCCTGCCAGGTCGAGCTCGCCCGGGTAGGCGCCGACGGACAGCAGGCGACACCGCGCGACGGCCTCGTCGCGGGTGAGGGGACGGGACACGCTCGGCTCCGCGGTCAGCAGGGTCGGGACTTCGGTGCGTTCTCGGCGGTCTTGGCCGGGTCGGTCTCGACGATCGAGCCCAGCGCCTCGTCGATGCGCTCCATCGCCTCGTCGGGGATCTTCACCCCTGCGGCCTTGACGTTGTCGTGCACCTGTTCCGGACGCGACGCCCCGACGAGGGCGGTCGCGACGTTCTCGTTCTGCAGCACCCAGGCGATCGCGAGCTGGGCCATGCTCAGCCCCAGGTCGTCGGCCACCGGCTTGAGGTCCTGGACCCGGGTCAGGACGTCGTCGTCCATGAAGCGCTTGATCATGTCGGCCCCACCGGCGGTGTCGGTGGCGCGCGAGCCCTCGGGCGGCGGCTGGCCGGGCTGGTACTTGCCGGTGAGCACGCCCTGCGCGATCGGCGACCACACGACCTGGCTGATACCGAGCTCCTTGCAGGTCGGGACGACCTCGTCCTCGATGACGCGCCACAGCATCGAGTACTGCGGCTGGCTCGACACCAGCTGGATGCCGAGCTCCTTGGCGAGCGCGTGGCCGGCGCGGATCTGGTCAGCGGTCCACTCCGAGACGCCGATGTAGAGCGCCTTGCCCTGCCGGACGACGTCGGCGAACGCCTGCATCGTCTCCTCGAGCGGGGTCTCGGTGTCGTAGCGGTGGGCCTGGTAGAGGTCGACGTAGTCGGTCTGCAGCCGGCGCAGTGAGCCGTTGATCGACTCCATGATGTGCTTGCGCGACAGGCCGCAGTCGTTGGGTCCGCCCGGGCCGGTGGGCCAGTAGACCTTGGTGAAGATCTCGAGCGACTCACGCCGCTGGCCCTTGAGCGCCTCGCCGAGCACCGTCTCCGCCTTCGTGTTGGCGTAGACGTCGGCGGTGTCGAAGGTCGTGATCCCGACGTCGAGCGCCGCGTGGACGCACTGCGTCGCGACGTCGTTCTCGACCTGCGAGCCGTGGGTGAGCCAGTTGCCGTAGGTGATCTCGGAGATCTTCAGACCGGAGTTGCCGAGGTAGCGGAAGTCCATGGGCCGACCCTACGAGGTCGCGCACGAGCCCGCGAACGCGTGACCTTCGCCCTGATCGCCGACCGCGTCGACGGACCAGGCTGGAAGACAGCACGAGGGGGTGGCCTCGGTGGTGACGAGCGTGGAGGCGGCCTTCGTCACGTCCGTTGCGGCGTTGGGGGTGGCTGGCCTGAACGTCGTGGCGTCGCTGTACCAGGCGAGTCGCCAGCGCACCCACGCGGCGGAACTCGAGCGGCTGCGGCAGGAGCTGGAGCAGAACCGCTTCGACCGCGAGCGGGCGGTCAAAGCGACGGAGGTGCTCGACCGGTACCGCGGGCCGCTGCTCGACGCCGCCTGGGACCTCGGCCACCGCATCGACATCCTGCGCAACTACCGGCCGACGACTGGGTGCGGTGACGGGCCGCTGCCTGACGACCTCGTCCGCAGCACGTCGTTCCGGCTGGCGCAGTACCTGGCCTGGCACGAGGTGCTGCGTCGCAAGGTCCAGTTCCTGCAGTACTCGGCGACGAGCGAGACGCGCGCGACCTTCGACTGCCTCGAGACGGTGCGACGGGTGCTGACCTCCGACGAGATGGACCCGCGGTTCCACGTCTCACGCGAGGAACAGCGGGCGATCGGCGAGTGCATGATCACCACCGACGGCGAGGGCTGCATCGGTTACGACGAGTTCACCCGTGTCTACGATTCCCGTTTCGCGCACTGGTTGCGGCCGTTCGCGCAGGCGCTCGCGTCACCGGAGGCCAGCAGCGACCGGCGCCTCGGCATGCTGCAAACGGCCCTGGCGGCCCTCGCCGATCGGCTGGACCAGGAGCGCCGGTACCCGCCCGGCTGGCGCGCCCGCGCACCCGGGATCACGCTGCCGCCGGCGCGGTAGTCGATGGACCCGACGACTTCACTCGCGGCGGGGGGTGAGCCATTGGCGGGTGAGGCGTTGGAGGTATTGGCGTTGCCAGCGTTTGGGGTCGGGTGGTGGCAGGGGGAGCTGGTCGCCGGGTGGTTCGCCGGCTGGGCTGCCGGGGGTGGTCCAGATGACTTGGCCGTTGATGAGGTGGCCGACCGCGCCGGTGGCGTGGACGTGGTGGTGGTGGCGGTCGCAGAGCAGGGCGCCGTCGCGGACGGTGGTGTGGCCGCCGTGTTCCCAGGGGGTCAGGTGGTGGGCGTCGCACCAGGAGGCGGGGGCGGTGCAGTCCTCGAAGGTGCAGTGGCGGTCGCGTTCGATCATGGCGATGCGCTGTCGTGCGTTGTGGTAGCGGTGGGTGCGTCCGACGTCGAGGGGGTCGCCGAGGTCGTCGACCAGGACGGGGGTGAGGTCGGCGCCGCCGCCCAGGCGGGCGAGCAGTTGTCGGGAGATGGGGGTGCCGTCGTCGAGCTCGGCTGGGGGTAGGCCGGTGGGCTTGGGGGAGCCGGGCGGTGTGAGGCCGATGTCTTCGCAGATGGCGGTGGCCAGGGTCTCGGCGCTGACGCGGACGATGACCTTGGCCGGTGAGCCGTGGCTGGTCGGGACGTCACCTCGGGCCAGGGCGGTCTGGGCGAGGCGGTGCAGGGCGTCGTGGCGGCGTTGGCCGGCGGAGC
>JBQCES010000359.1:0-4276 GCA_051960055.1 Angustibacter sp.
CTCCGTCGTCCGTGCAGTGGGTCGTGCCGAGGGTGCCGTCGGCCACCAGGCGGTGCACCAGCGGACGGCGGCGCGCCTCGCTGTCGTAGTGGACGCCGTTGCCGTAGGGCAGGAAGCCCAGGCCGTTGGTGACCGCCCGCAGCTCGGGGCCGAACGAGTCGGTCGTGCCGCCCTGGTACCAGCAGATCGACCCCGCCGAGACCCCGGCGAGCACGACGCCGGCCTGCCACACGCGCGCGAAGATCTCGTCGAGCCCGTGCACGCGCCACACGGCGAGCAGGTTCGCGACCGAGCCGCCGTTGACCCACACGACGTCCTGGGCCAGGAGGTGGCCCTCGACGTCATCCACCGACGGCATGCCGAACAGCGCGAGGTGCGACATCTCGAAGCCCGCCGTGCGCGCCGCGTCATCCATCTCGGCCTGGAACCACCGCTGGTCGCCGCCGGCGGTGCCGAGGTGGCAGACGCGGGGGCGTCCGGTCGCTCCCGACAGCTCGACCGCGTGGTGCACGAGCGGGGCGAAGTCGAAGCGGTGGCGGTCGGCCGGGACGTAGCCGCCCGAGGTGGCCAAGATGGTGGGGGCGTCAGCAGGCACGGTGCTCCTTGCGTCGGGGGTGTCCGAGGTGGTCCAGGATGGCGTGCGCGGCGCGGCGGCCTGACACCAGGGCCCCCTGGATCGACGCGGTGTCGCGGTGGTCGCCCGCCACGAACCTCCCGTCGCCCAGCGCGACGGGCTGGCGGATCGTGAGCGGCGGCAGCATGGCGGGCAGCGCGTGGGGGATGGCGTAGGTGGCTACGAGCTCCCAGCGCGTGGGATCGCAGCCGTAGAGCCAGCGCAGCTGCTGGCGCACCGTGTGCTCGGTCTCGGCGTCGTCGCGGTCGCCGAGCACCGTCGTCGCCACCAGCGCCCGGCCGTCGCTCGCGTAGGGGGGAGCGACGTTCGACACCACGGCGCTGTTGACGACGGGCCCGCGACGGTCGCCGTCGACGTGCAGGATCGCCCGGCGGCTCGGCGGCTGCTCGGCCAGGTGGTAGAAGGTCGTGAGGGCCCGCTGCGGTGGCGTCGGCAGACCGAGCAGGCGGTGCGCTCCGGAGCCGTCGGCGGCCACCAGCACGGCCCGCGCCTGGATCCGACCGCTCGACGTGACGACGCTGCCGGTGTCGAGGGACACCGCCGGCTCCTGCAGCTGCACGACGTCGTCGGCCAGCCGCGCGGCGAGCTGCTCGGGGATCGCCTGCATCCCCGTGGCGGGAAGGGCGGGCGTGCCACGGACGAACGACCGCAGCACCAGCTCGACGAAGCGCCGCGAGCTCTGCTGCTGGTCCTCACCGAGCACTCCGGCGAGGAACGGCTCGAGCACCGAGCGCGTGAGCGGGCCGTCCAAGTGGTTGCGCCGCAACGTGTCGGCGTACGGCTCGTCGGGGGAACCGGTGATGCGGCGGGGGTCGCCGTAGCCGACCGCGGCGGCCCACCGCAGCAGCGCGAGCTTCTCGCGCACGCTGCCCGGGCCCGCCAGCGTCGACACCGCGTGGCGTGGCGAGCGGCGCGGGTCGGCCACCACGGTGCGTCCCTCGCCGCGAGCGACGACGACGCCGGCCTCGAACGGACGCAGGTCGAGCGCGTCGACGTCCAGCAGCGACCGGACGGCCGGGTAGGACGGGTTGAGGAGCTGGAACCCGCGGTCGAGCAGCAGCCCGTCGCGGCGGTCGGTGCGTACCCGCCCACCGACCGCATCACCGCGCTCGAGGACGCAGACGTCGATCCCGGCACGGGTCAGCGTGACCGCCGCCGCCAGGCCGGCGAGGCCGGCCCCCACGATGACGACGTCCGAACGCGCGGGCACAGGGGTCACCCGCGCGACGCTACCGGCGGCCGCGCGGCGATGCCGCCTGTGGACAACCTCCGAGGCGGCCCTCGGCGTTCGGCCAGGGTGGAGGGATGACCCAGGATGATCGGCTGTCGCCGCCGTACGTGCCCGGATACGACCTGCTCGAGCCGCTGGGCCGCGGCGCCACGAGCGTCGTCTGGCGCGCCCGCCCGGATTCCCAGATCGATCCACGCGCCGGCGGCGCGCAGGTGGCGATCAAGATCGTGACCTCCGGCCCCGACGCCGAGCGCGAGCTGGCCGTGCTCAGCGGCGTGCGGCACCCCCACCTGCTCGAGCTGCACGAGGTCGTGGCGCTCGGCGCGGAGCGGCTGGCGATCGTGACGGACCTGCTTGAGGGCGGCACGCTCGCGTCCGTGGTCGCGGCGCGGGGCCGACTGCACCCGGGCGAGGTGGTGACGGTGCTCGTGCCGCTGGCCCAGGTGCTGGGCGCGCTGCACGCCACCGGCGTGCTGCACGGCGACCTCGCACCGGGCAACGTGCTGTTCACGCTCGATGGGCGTCCGGCGCTCACCGATCTCGGCACGACCCGCATCACCGGCGAGCCGCGGGACGAGGTCTACGGCACCGCCGGGTACGTCGACCCGGTGGTGCTCACCGGTGGGGACCCGACGGCGGCGAGCGACGTCTACGGGCTCGGTGCGCTCGGCTGGCTCGCGCTCACCGGCTCGCCCCCGCCGTCCCCGGTGCACCGACCGCCCTTGCGCGAGCTGGCCCCGAGCGCGCCGCAGGCGCTGGTGGCTGCGATCGAGGCGGCCGTCGACCCCGACCCCGCCGCCCGCCCCGACCCCACCGACTGGGCGCGCGAGCTGCACGCGGCCGTTCCGGCTGAACCGGTCTGGCGCAGTGGTGCAGCGCCCAGCGACGGTGGGCTCACCTGCCGGGTTCGTGACCTCGCCGCGACGGCACCAGAGCCCGTACGCGGTGCGCGGCACCGGGTGCGGCGGCCGTGGTGGCGCCGTCGCGGTCGGCTGCTCGTGGTCGCGGCCGTTGTCGTGGGGCTGGCGGCCGCTCTCGGCCCGACGTGGTGGGCTCGTCCCTCTCGGGCGGCGCAGCCGGTGCGCTCGTACGCGGTGTCGGGGCTCTCCGACGCGCAGGCCCGCTCGGTCGTCGCCGCGCTGGCCACGACCCGGGCTGCGGCGCTGGGGCGTCCCGGCCGCACGGCGGCGACCGGCGCCGCCCCGGGCTCGGCGGCCGCCCAGGACGACGCGCGGGCCCTGGCCCAGCTGCGTTCGCGCGGCGCTCGGTACGCCGGCCTGCGCCTCACGGCCCGCGACGTCCGGGTCGTCAGCCGTGCGCCCGGCCGAGCGTGGGTGCGGGTGGTGCTCGCGGTGTCGGCGTACGACGTCGTGGTGGGGGAGCGCGTCGTCGAGCACGTGAAGGGGCGGCCACGGGTGCCGAGCCGGCTCGAGCTGGCGTACGTCCCGGGTCAGGGCTGGCGGGTCGCGCGCGTCGAGAGCTCCGCGTAGAGGCCTCGAGGTGGCAGGTGACGCAGCGACGACGGCGCTCAGCGCATGAGCGCCGGTGCGGCCACCGTCAGGTCGGGCTGGTCGAACGAGAACCCGGCGTCGAGCAGCCGGCGGGGCATGACCCGGTGGCTCGCCAGCACGGCCTCGGCGAAGCCGCCGATCCCCACGCGGACGGCGAACCCCGGGACTGGCAGGACGGCCGGGCGGTGGGCGGCGCGGGCCAGCTCGGCCATGAACTGGCGCTGCTCGACGGGCCCGGGTGAGGTGAGGTTCACCGGCCCGGGCAGGTCGGCGTCCAGCAGGCGGGTGAGGGCGCGTACGTGGTCGTGCAGGGTGATCCAGCTCCACCACTGCCGGCCGGACCCGACCGGGCCCCCCAGACCGAGCCGGATGAGCGGCATGAGCCGCTTCAGCACGCCGCCGTCGGGCGACAGGATGAGCCCCGAACGGGTGAACGAGACCGGGATGCCCACCTCGCGGGCCGGCTCCGCGGCCGCCTCCCAGTCGCGCGTGACGTCGGACAGGAAGCCCGAGCCACGCGGGGAGCCCTCGGTGACCTCGTCGCGGCTGTCGGGGTAGTAGTCCATGCCCGAGGCGCTCACGAGGACGCGGGGGAGCGGGTCGAGCCGGGCCATCGCGCGCGAGAGCAGATCGGTCGTGTCGACGCGCGAGCGCAGGATCGTCCGCTGGTACGCGTCGGTCCACCGGTGGTCGCCGACGCCGGCGCCGCTGAGGTTGACCGCCGCCTCGACCCCGCGCAGACCGCCGTCGTCGATGACGCCGGCGGCCGGGTCCCAGTAGACCTCGTCCGGCGCCTGCGTGGCGCGGCGCACGAGCCGGAGCACGTCGTGGGGGGGGGGCCCCCCGGGGGGGGCCCCGGGCGGGCCGCCGAGGGCACAAGACCCCCCGGCCGAGAGAAAC
>JBQCES010000360.1:0-6643 GCA_051960055.1 Angustibacter sp.
CCGCGCCCCCCCCCCCCCCCCCCCCCCCCGTCGCTGTGGTCCCCGCCTGGCCCGCCAGCCGGGCCACCCGGTGTGCGGTTGTTTAAAATTGCGCACGGATGGTGGGGGGGGGGTGGGGACTTTCTGGGCGGGTCAGGCGACGACGTGGTCGGCGCGCTCGACGCCGGGAGGTCCGGTCAGCGCCGGCGGCCGGATCCGGCGTCCGGTGACCCGGGCGGGCGTGATGCGCACGTAGTGGCTGCGCTGGTCGCCGGTCCAGCTCGCCAGACCGAGACCGTCGGCGCGCAGCACGTCGTCGACGTCGGTGAGCTCGCGCATGAAGCCGGTCACGAGCACGCTCCAACCGGCCTGCTGGTGCTCGTCGATGTCGTCGACCTCGAAGGCGACGACGACCTCGTCCCGCGCGGCGGCCAGGGCGGTGCCGGGCGCGGTGCGCAGCAGGACGCTGTGCCCGTCGAGCACGTAGTTCACCGGGAACACGACCGGCAGCGCACGGTGGGTGAGCGCGATGCGCCCGACGCGCTTGGCGGCGAGTGCGTGCAGGCACTCGTCGAACGACATGTTCTCCAGCAGATCCATGTCCCGATCATCGGTAATGCCGGGCAGGCCACTTAGGGCCGAAGGTCCCCACCTGCGCCCCCGAGCCAGGGGGCCAGCCCGCTCGAGCGCGACCCGGGACCTAGGTCCGGTGCGATCAGGACATCCGCCCCTCACCGGACGGGGCCTGTCGCGGGACGGTGACGGTGTCACAGAAGAACCCGCAGTACACGCACCCGGACGGTGCGTGCGTCCTATCGGAGGGACACCATGACCGCCATCAGCTCGCAACGCCGACTACCGGTTCAGCGGTCGCACGACCTGGACGTCGTCCTGCACGACGAGCCGGCCGTCGCCGCCCACAGCACGGCGTTCCGCTACGTCACCGCCGCGATCCGGCTCAGCCTCGGCTGGATCTTCCTCTGGGCCTTCCTCGACACGCTGTTCGGGCTCGGCCACGAGACCGAGAGCAAGGCCGCCTGGATCAACGGCGGCAGCCCCACCAACGGCTTCCTGAAGTTCGGTGCGGCCGGCCCGTTCAAGGGCATGTACAACGACATCGCCGGTGCGGCCTGGGCCGACTGGCTGTTCATGATCGGCCTCGCCGGCATCGGCGTCGCCCTCATCGCAGGCGTTGCGATGCGCATCGCCGCCACCGCCGGCGCGCTGCTTCTGGTGCTCATGTGGACGGCAGTGCTGCCGCCGGCGAACAACCTGTTCATGGACGACCACATCATCTACGCGCTCGTCCTCGTCGCCCTCGCGATCGCCGGTGCCGGCCACACGCTCGGGCTCGGCAGCTACTGGGAGCGGCTGAGCATCGTCAAGCGCTTCAGCTTCCTGAAGTAGCCGCTCGCACGACCCCGCGGTCGCCACACCGCGGGTCACCAGCCAGGCAGGGGCCGGCCATCCGGCCACTGCCTGGCTCACCCCTACCCGGAGGCTCACGATGAGCACCGCGACCGGCACCGACCACCGCGAGGTCAGCGAGCTCACGCTCACCATGGCCGAGGCGGCCCGGCTGGCGCCGTCCGTCCACAACTCCCAACCCTGGCGCTTCGAGCCGCTGCCCGACGGCCTGGCGGTGCACGAGGACGTCGACCGCGCCCTGCCGTCGCTCGACCCCCGGGGGCGCCAGCGCACGATGTCGTGCGGCGCAGCGGTGGCGAACGCCGCCGTCGCGCTGGCTCACGCCGGCGTGCAGCCCGTCGTCGCGCTCCTGCCGGACGCCGGACGCCCCGCACTGCTCGCCAGCGTGCGCGGTGGCCGGCCGGCCGCTCCCGGTGACGCCGACCTGCGCCGCTACGCCGCGCTCGCCCGGCGGCGGGCCCACCGGCGCCTGCACCAGCGCCGCGAGCTCGCGGCGGACGACGTCGAGGCCCTGTGCGAGGCGGTGGCCGGCGAGGGCGCCCGGCCGGTCGTCCCCGACGCACCCGCCCGGCGCCGGCTCGGCGTGCTGCTGCGCCGCGCCGTCAGCCACCAGCTCGCGGACGCCGACCACCTCGCCGAGGTCGACCGGTGGGTGCGCCATCCGGGCGACCCGCACGAGCACACCGACGGCATCCCTGTCGCCTCGCTCGGCACGACCCCCTACCCCGCCGACAGCATCGTCCACGACGGCTGGGACGTGGAGGAGCTCGACGAGGTGCCGGTCGAGGCCGAGCTGGAGCTCAGCACCATCATCGCGCTCACCACGCGCGGCGACACCCGGCGCGACTGGTTGGTGGCCGGCATGGCACTGGAGCGGTTGTGGCTCGACGCCGCGGCCCTCGACCTGGCGGTGACGTTCGCCGACCAGGCGACCCAGCGGCCCGAGACGCGCGACCAGGCGGCCGCCGTCCTCGGGGTGCCCGGCGAGCTGCAGCTGGTGCTGCGGCTCGGCTACCCGCTGGTCGACGTCCCGCCGACGCCGCGCCGTCCGCTCGCCGAGCTCTGGCTCTGAGAGCGGCCTCGGCTCAGTGCTGCAGGGCCTGCGCGTACGGCGAGCGCGACCAGGGCACGGGCGCGCGCCCGTCCTCGATCTGAGCGACGAACTCCTCGAGGATCCAGTGCCGGTAGGCCAGCGCGTCCGGCGGCGTGGCCAGGGTGAGCAGGTGCTCGCCTTGGCGGCAGTAGTCGTCGGCCTCGTCGAAGACGTCGCCGAGGTTGCGCACGGCGGCCGCGATGGCGCGGGGCACGTGGTAGGTGAGGTCGACGCGGGCCTCGCCGCGGTCGAGGGCGGCGTCGCGCTGCTGCTCGACGTCGTCCGACACCCCGGCGTACTGGTGCGTCAGCTGCTCGACGAGCACGAGCAGGCGCGCGGGCAGGTCGCTGTGACCGGACTCGACGGCCGGTGAGTTGGCGATGAGGGTGAGCTCGCGGATGAGGTCGTCGGCGTGCTCCTGCGCGCGCAGGTACAGGTCGAGCGGGTAGTCGAGGAGGTGCACGTCCACCAGCTCGGGCGCGGCGGCGTCGCTCACGAGACGGCCTCGTCGTCCTCGCCCCGACCGTCGGCGGCCAGCTCGAACCACACCAGCTTGCCCTCGCCGTCGATCTCGACGCCGTGCCGCAGCGACAGGCTCTCGACGAGCATGAGCCCGCGGCCGGTCGCGGCCTCCTCGGAGTACCGGTGCCGGCGCGGGGCCCGGCGGCTGCCGTCGCGCACCTCGACGCGCAGCGGCAGGCTGTCGTCGCGCACGAGCGTCACCTCGAACGGCGTGCCGGCGTGCAGGACGACGTTGGTGACCAGCTCACTGGCGAGCAGCTCGGCCTCGGGAGTGATCGCGTCGAGGCTCCACTCGTGCAGCGTGTCGCGCACGAAGCGGCGGGCGTCGCGCGTGCTGCTGGGGTGCGCGGGAAGGCTGATCACCGCACGCACCGCTACCCCGTTTCCTTGTCACCCGCCAACCGATCGGGAGCAGCCTACGACCTCCGGGTGTCCCGCGCGCTGCGACGCCCACCACCGTGTCGCGGTGCGGTCGCCTCAGCACCAGTGAACCAGTTCGGGGCCAACCCGCCACCGGGACACGTTCAGTACATCGGCCCCATCTCGAACTGCGGTCGCGCGACGGCCTGCTCGGGCACGGGAGCCTGCGGTGCGGGCAGGACGACGACCGGGCACTCGGCCCGCCGGATGCAGCCCGCAGCGGTCGAGCCGACCAGCACCTCACGCAGGCGGCTGTAACCGTGGCTGCCCACGACCAGGAACCCGGCGTGGCGCGAGGCCTCCGACAGCCGCTCGACGGCGGAGCCGAACACGACCTCACTCGCCACCGACACCGTGTCGCGGTAGGGCTCAGCCACCTCAGTGAGCTCGCGGGCCTGCGTGGCCTCGGCGTCCTCGCGGGCCGCGCGCGCCACGGCGGTCTCGCCCAGGTTGCCCTCGGGCGCTCCGTGGCCGTAGGCGGTGATCACCTCGACGCCCCAGCCGCGTCGCTGCGCTTCCTGCAGGGCCCACTCCAGCGCGCGGGCGCTCCCCGGCGACCCGTCGACGCCCACGACGATGACGTCGCGTGTCTCGTTCATGTCAGCACCTCCCGACGCGCCCATGCTCGCCGCCGGGCCTCGCGACGGGCAGAGCCGAAGGTCCCCTGCAACGCTTTCGCGCCACCGGCTCAAGCCGCCGCCCGCGCCCACCGAAGATCATCGGGAGGACGACACCGACGTCGGCCGCAGGTGGGGACCATCGGGGGTCAACTCGGCGACGGGTGGAGGACGGTTCGTGACACGGCGGGGACTAGGGCCGCCCGGAGCACCGTGGGTGCGCCGGCTGGGTCGTGCTGCCTGGGTGGTGGCGGCGCTGGGGGCCGCCTCCACGCTGGTGCTGCCCGGCCCGGACGACGGCGCGCCGGTCCGTTACGCGCTCGTCGTCACGCTGCTCGCCTTCTTCGCCCTCCAGCTCGGCCGGCTGCTGCTCGCCGCCGCGCTCGACCCGACGCGTCGCGTCGCCCTGCTGTTCCTCACTGCGGGCGTGGCGCTGTGGGCCGCCGGGGCGGCGACGGTGAGCGCGAGCCAGGCCGTCGAGCTCGTGCGGTTCCCCGCACCGGGCGAGGCGCTGTACCTGCTGTCGTACCTCGGCATGGCCGCCTTCCTGCTGCTCGACGTCGCGGTGCGTCGGCTGCCGGCGCTCGCCGTCTGGCTCGAGGCGGCCGTGGTGTGCGGCGCCGCCGCGTGCCTCGCGGCCTTCGCGGTGCTGTCGCCCCTGGCGCTCACCTTCGAGCGGCGCGGCCTCGCGCTGCTGCTCGCGATCCTCTACCCGCTGATCGACCTCGTGCTCGGCACGATCGTGCTGGCCCAGCTGCTGCTGCGCCAGCGCGAGCGCACGGGCCGCACGGGCGCCCTCGCGCTGGCCTTCCTCGGCCTGGCGGTGGCCGACAGCAGCTTCCTGGTGTCGCTCAAGCAGGACGTCTACTCCACGAACGTGCTCCTCGACATCCTGTGGGGCGCCAGCTTCGCCGTCCTGGTGGGTGCGGCGTGCACACCCCCTCGCGCGGCGGTCGGTCAGGGGAGCGGGCAGCTGCGCACGCGCACCCTCGTGGTCGCCGGGGGTGTCGGGCTGCTCGTGCTCGTCGTCCACCCGGGCGGCACGATCGGCTGGGTCGTCACCGTGCCGGCCATCATCACCCTGGTGAGCGCGGGCGCCCGCATGGTGCTTGCGCTGCGCGAGGCGCGGGGGGCGGCCGAGGCGCTGCGCCTGTCGCTCACCGACGAGCTGACCGGGCTGCCCAACCGGCGCGCGGTGCTGGCCAGGGCCGACGAGGCACTGCGCGAACCACGACCGTTCGGCTTCATGCTGCTCGACCTCGACGGGTTCAAGGACATCAACGACAGCCTCGGGCACGGCACGGGCGACGAGGTGCTGATCGCGGTGGCGCGGCGCATGCGCGATGCCCTGCCGGCCGACGTCGTGGTGGCCCGGCTCGGCGGTGACGAGTTCGCCCTGCTGGCCCTCACCGACGACGACCTCGAGCTGCTCGAGACGGCTCGCCGCGTACGCGAGGTGCTCATGGCCCCGCTGCACATCGACAGCCTCGAGCTGGCCATCGGCGCCTCGATCGGCATCACCGTCGCCGGTCCGAACGACCGCACGGCCACCGACCTGCTGCGGCGGGCCGACGTCGCGATGTACGAGGCGAAGGAGTCGCGCTCGGGGGCGCTGCTCTACGACACGACGCACGACGGCTACTCGCGCCAGCGCCTGCGCCGCGGCGAGGAGCTGCGCCACGCAATCGCCAGCAACGAGCTCGTGCTGTGGTACCAGCCGCAGGTCGACGCCGTCACCCGGCGCGTGACGGCGATGGAGGCCCTCGTGCGCTGGCAGCACCCGCGCGAGGGTCTGCTCTCGCCGATGCTGTTCCTGTCGGAGGCGCGGCGCGCTGGGCTCATGCCGGCGCTCTCGGACGCCGTGATGCGCATGGTCGTGGCCGACACCCGCGCGTTCGTCGATGCCGGCTACGACTTCCGGGTCGCGATGAACTGCGCTCCGCCCGAGCTGCTCGGCGGGCAGCTGCTGCCCCGGCTCTACGAGGAGCTGGCCGAGGCGGGGCTACCGGGCGACAGCGTGCTGATCGAGGTCACCGAGGACTCGTTCCTCTCCGACCCCGAGCGGGCCCGCGACGCGCTCTACGACCTGCGCGAGCACGAGGTGCAGGCGTCGATCGACGACTACGGCACCGGGTTCTCGTCGCTGGCCTACCTGCGCGACCTGCCGGTGCAGGAGCTGAAGATCGACCGCAGCTTCGTCTCGACGCTGACCGCTGACCACCGCACCCGGCTCATCGTCGAGACGACGACGCAGATGGCCCACGCGATGGGGCTGCGGGTCGTGGCCGAGGGCGTCGAGGACGAGCAGACGGCCACCGAGCTCGTGGCGATGAAGGTCGACGTGCTGCAGGGCTACCACATCGCGGCGCCCATGCCGCCGGAGCAGGTCGGGCCCTGGCTGCGGCGGTGGGCCACCGGAGCCGGCTTGTCGACGTCCGCCGGCACCACGCCGTCCGTGGCCTGACCCAGCCCGCACAACCCCGCCCGTGGCCCGTGTTATCACAATGCGCGCCGGGGGGGCCCGGGGGGGGGCCCCGGTGTTACCACTAGGCGGGGGGGGGGGGGGGGGGGGGGGCGGGGCGGG
>JBQCES010000361.1:0-5458 GCA_051960055.1 Angustibacter sp.
CTCGGACGACACCGGCCGCAGCACGACCGGGTGGCCGTAGGTGCGGCCGTCGCCCTGGACCCCGACCGACCGCACATCGGCCAGCAGCACCACGGGGCACTGCCAGATGTCGCGGTCGAGGCCGGCGGTGGTCAGCTCCTCGCGGGCGATCGCGTCGGCCGCGCGCAGCACCTCGAGCCGCTCGGCGTTGACCTCGCCGACGATGCGGATGCCGAGACCGGGGCCGGGGAACGGCTGGCGCCAGACGATGCCCTCGGGCACGCCGAGCTCGAGCCCGACGGCGCGCACCTCGTCCTTGAACAGCGCGCGCAACGGCTCGACCAGCTCGAACTGCAGGTCGTCGGGCAGGCCGCCGACGTTGTGGTGGCTCTTGATGTTCGCCGCGCCCTCGCCGCCGCCGGACTCGACGACGTCCGGGTAGAGCGTGCCCTGCACGAGGAACTTCACCGGGTGACCGTCGGACGCCGCCTCGCCCACGACCTCGCGTGCGGCCTGCTCGAAGGTGCGGATGAACTCGCGGCCGATCGCCTTGCGCTTCTCCTCCGGGTCGGTCAGGCCGGCCAGCGCGTCGAGGAACTGCGCCGAGGCGTCGACGACCTTGAGGTCGACGCCCGTCGCCTCGACGAAGTCGCGCTCGACCTGCTCGGCCTCGCCGTCGCGCAGCAGGCCGTGGTCGACGAAGACGCAGGTGAGCTGGTCGCCGACAGCCTTCTGCACCAGGGCCGCCGCAACGGAGGAGTCGACGCCGCCCGACAGCCCGCAGATGACGTGCGCGTCACCGATCTGCTCGCGCACCCGCTGCACGAGCTCCGCGGCGACGCCCTCGGTGGTCCACGACTGCTCGAGCCCGGCGCCGCGCGTCCGGACGTTCTCGATCACCCGCTGGCCGAACGTCGAGTGCACGACCTCGGGGTGCCACTGGACGCCGTACAGCCGGCGCTCGTCGCTCTCGAACGCCGCGACGGGCGTGCCGACGGTCTCGGCCGTGACGCGGAAGCCCTCGGGCGCGCGCTGCACGCTGTCGCCGTGGCTCATCCACACCGACTGCTCGTCGGTCTGGCCGTAGAACAGCGTGGAGTCGCCCGGCTGCACGCGCGCGGGCGTGCCGCCGTACTCGCGCTGGCCGGTGTGGGCGACCTCACCACCGAGCGCCGTGGCCATGGCCTGGAAGCCGTAGCAGATACCCAGCACGGGCACGCCCGCCTCGAACAGCGCGGGGTCGACGGCGGGGGCACCCTCGGCGTACACGCTGCTCGGGCCGCCCGACAGCACGATCGCCGCCGGCCGCTTGGCGAGCATGCGCTCGACCGGCATGGTGTGCGGCACGATCTCGCTGTAGCAGCTGGCCTCGCGCACTCGTCGGGCGATCAGCTGGGCGTACTGGGCTCCGAAGTCGACGACGAGGACGGGCCGCGACTCCAAGGGGGCTTCGGTCACGCAGCCAGGGTATCGGCGTCGCGGCCCTCGACCTCACGCGCCACCTTGCGCTCCATGACGAAGGAGAAGAACGGCACGACGCCGGCCAGCGCGACGCCCAGCATCTTGCCGAGCGGCCACTTGACCTTCAGCCCCAGGTCGGCCGTCGCGACCAGGTAGAGCATGTAGAGCACGCCGTGGATCGGGCTCCACCAGGTCAGGGCGTCGTTGTCGAAGCCGTAGTGCAGCACCATCTCGAGGCACAGGATGAGCAGACCGACGCCCACCACGAAGGCCATGATCTTGAACCGCGTCAGCGCGGACTTCACTCGCTGGGTCACACGCTGACCTTCTCACGCTCCACCGTGCGGCGATCGAGCTGGTCCTGGCGCACCATCTTCCACCAGAGCACGAAGGCGAAACCGGCGAACACCCACCACTGGACGGCGTAGGCCGCGTTGCGCCAGGCCAGGCCGCTCGGCTGGGGCTGGGGCGGCGGCACGCGCTCGGGCTGACCGGCGCTCAGCGGGCGACCGGACGCCGGCGTCTCCTGCGTGACGACCAGGAATCCGTTGTAGATGGGCGATCCCCAGCGGTTGACCAGGTCGGCGGCGTCGAGCGCGGCGAGCCGGCCGTCGGGCAGGGGCGCTGCGTCCTCGACCGGGGCGTCGTCGGGCTGCAGCACGCCCCGCACCTCGACGCGGCCGCTCGGTGTGGTGGACGGCGCGGCGCGCGGGTCGTCCGGCGCCGGGACCCACCCCCGGACGGCGGGCAGCCAGCCTCCCGAGTCGGTGCGCAGAGCGCCCACGACCCACCAGCCGTCGGCGCCTCGCTGCAGCCGGTGGGCGATGAGCACCTGGCGCTGCGGGTCGTAGCTGCCGCGCGCGATGACCTTGCGGCCGTCGGCGACCGTGGCGAACGGCTGCTGGGGCTGCAGCACCTGCTCCAGTGCCACAGGTGGTCGGGCGGCGATCTCACGCCGAGCCTTCTCGGCGCCGCGGTCGCGCGCGACGCCCAGCTGCCACGAGCCCAGCCACCCGAAGGCGACGGCCACGACGACGACCGCCCCCAGCAGGGCGAGCCATCGCGGTTGCAGTGCGGTGCGCAGCACGGTTCGACGGTACGCGAAATGCCGTGGAGACCCGTCAGCGGTGGGACGTACCGTGGTGCATCGTGCGCCCCTTGCCCTACTCCGACCCCGGCACGCCCGACCTCACCGGCCCCGGGCGGTTCCTGCTGTGGGTCGGGCGCCAGCAGAAGGGCACGCTCGCCGTCGGCATCGTGTGGGGCGTGCTGTGGATGGTCGCGCAGGCGCTTGTGCCGGTGGCGGTCGGACGCGGCATCGACCACGGCGTCGTGGCCCGCGACGGCCGGGCGCTGCTGCTGTGGGCCGGCGCGGTGGCCGGGCTCGCCGTCGTCCAGTCGCTCGCGGGACTGATGCGGCACCGCACCGCCGTGAGCAACTGGCTGCAGGCCAGCTTCCGCACCGCGCAGCTGCTGGGCCACCACACCGCGGACGTCGGCGAGGCGCTCCCCCGCACCGTCCCGACCGGCGAGGTGGTGTCGACCGTCACGAACGACGCGATGCGGCTCGGCGGTGCCTTCGACATCACCGCGCGCCTGTCGGGGGCGGTCGTCAGCTACGCGGTCGTGGCGGTCGTGCTGCTGCGCACGTCGGTGCCGCTCGGGCTGCTCGTGCTCATCGGCGTCCCGCTGCTCACCGGTGGCCTCGGGCTGCTCGTGCGCCCGCTGCAGCGGCGCCAGGCCGCGCAGCGCGAGGAGGCCGGCCGGCTCACGACCCTGGGCGCCGACACCGTCGCCGGGCTGCGCGTGCTGCGGGGTATCGGTGGTGAGCAGACGTTCGTCGACCGCTACCGCCACCGCTCGCAGGCCGTGCGCGTCTCGGGCGTTCGCGTGGCCGGGGTGCAGGCGGCGCTGGACGCCGCGCAGGTGCTGCTGCCCGGCATCTTCGTGGTGCTCGTCACCTGGCTCGGCGCCCGCCTCGCGGTGAACGGCACCATCTCGGTGGGCGACCTGGTGACCTTCTACGGGCTGTCGGCGTTCCTCGTGACGCCGCTGCGCACGGCCACCGAGGCGGTCGAGAAGATGACCCGCGCGTGGATCGGCGCCCGCAAGATCATCGCGGTGCTGCGCGTCGGCCCGCTCGTGGTCGACCGCACGAACGGCGCGCGCGCCGAGCTCGATGACGCCCCGCTGCACGACCCGCTGTCCGGCGTCACGGTGACGCCGGGCCGGCTCACCGCCGTCGTCTCGGCGCGGCCAGAGGAGACGGCGGCGCTGGCCGACCGGCTCGGCCGGTTCACCGAGGTTCCGAGCGCACCCGTGCAGCTCGGCGGCGAGCGCCTCGATCTGCTGCCGCTGGCCGCCGTGCGCCGGCACGTCGTGGTGAGCGAGAGCGAGCCGCGGCTGTTCACCGGCTCGTTGCGCCGCCAGCTGCTGGCCGCGGCGCGGGTCGGTGACGGCGGGGCCGACCTCGCCCTGACCACCGCGCTCGACACCGCGGCGGCCCACGACGTGCTCGAGGCGCTGCCTCACGGCGTCGACAGCGAGGTCGAGGAGCGCGGCCGGTCGTTCAGCGGCGGGCAGCGCCAGCGGCTCTCGCTGGCCCGCGCGCTGCTCACCGATGCCCCGGTGCTCGTGCTCGTCGAGCCGACCAGCGCGGTCGACGCGCACACCGAGGCCCGCGTGGCGGCACGGCTGCGCGAGCAGCGAGCCGGGCGCACCACCGTGGTGATGACGGCGAGCCCGCTGCTGCTCGACCACGCCGACCACGTCGTGTTCCTGCGCGACGGCGCCGTGGTGGCCGAGGGCACCCACCGCGAGCTGCTGGCCGAAGTGCCGGCCTACGCCCACACCGTCACGAGGGGGGACGACGCGTGAGCCAGAGCGCTGCTGATGCGGACACCACCGCCACCGACACCAAGCTGCCGGTAGCCGGTGGCGAGAGCGTGCGCCGCGAGGCACGCCTGCTGCTCGGCCAGCACCGGCGCGGGCTCGGCGCGGTGCTGGGGCTGCACGCCGTCGCCGCGCTGGCCGGGCTGGCCGGGCCGGCGCTGCTCGGCCGGCTGGTCGACACGGTGCGCCACGGTGCGTCGCTCGGCCACGTCGACCGTGTGGCCGCGCTGCTCGCGGCGGCGATCGTGCTGCAGACGGCGCTCACCTGGGCGGCGCGGCGGCAGTCGTTCGTGCTGGCCGAGCAGGTCTTCGCTGACCTGCGCGAGCAGTTCATGGACCGCGTCGTCGCGCTGCCGCTGTCGACGGTCGAGCGGGCCGGCACCGGCGACCTCGTCACCCGCACCACCCGCGACGTCGACCAGCTCTCGCACACGGTGCGGTTCGCCGTCCCCACGGTGCTCGTGGCGTCGATGACGACGGTGCTCACCCTGGTGGCGACGTTCACCGCGGGCTGGCTCGTCGCGCTGCCGGTGCTCATCGCCGTCCCGATCCTGGGCATCGGCTCGCGCTGGTACCTCAAGCGCGCACCAGCCGGGTACCTGCGCGAGGGCGCGACGTACGCCGTGCTCAACGGGACGGTCACCGAGACGGTCGACGGCGCCCGCACGGTGGAGGCGCTCGGGCTCGGGCCGCAGCGGCGGCGCACGGTCGACGCCAACCTCGCCGACTGCTACGCCGCCGAGCGCTACACGCTGTTCCTGCGCAGCGTGTGGTTCCCGAGCGTCGACATCGGCTACGTGCTGCCCGTCGCGGTGATCCTGCTCTGGGGTGGCTGGCTCGCCTGGGGTGGCCACGCCACCGCCGGCCAGGTGACGGCCGTGACGCTCTACGTGATCCAGCTGATGGGACCGGTCGACGAGCTGCTGTCGTGGCTCGACGAGATCCAGGTGGGCGCGGCGTCCTTCGCCCGGATCATCGGCATCGGCGACGTGCCCGACGACCGGACGCCCACCGGCGCCCGACCGACCGGCACCGAGATCTCGGCACGCGACGTCCGGTACGCCTACCGCCCCGGCCACGACGTGCTCGACGGCGTGAGCCTCGACCTGGCGCCGGGCGAGCGGCT
>JBQCES010000362.1:0-2585 GCA_051960055.1 Angustibacter sp.
AGCGCAGCGCGGTCTCGCGCGCCCGTCGGCGCAGCCGGTGCGCCGTGAGCGGCCGACGCGGTGCCTCCTGCAGGCACAGGACGTCCGGCCGGCACGAGCGCACCACGTGGGCCACGGCGTCGCGGTCGTTGAGCAGGTCGCGCACGTTGTAGCTGACGACCCGCACGACGTCGGCGCCCACAGGGCCGCCCTCAGCCACGCCCTCAGGCCCGCTCTCAGCCACGCGGTCGGACGCGGCGCGGACGACGCCGCCGCCGGAACAGCCGCGCGTGGTCGCGTGCCAGGTCGGCCGCGCCGATCAGGCCGGCGTCGTTGCCGAGGTCGGCGCGCACGATCCGCGCCTCGGGGCGGAAGCCGCGCCCGGTCAGCTGGCGCCGGAACGCCTCGCGGGCGGGAGCCAGCAGCAGCTCGCCGGCTTCCGAGACGCCGCCGCCGATGACGAACAGCGCCGGGTCGAACGCCGCGGCGAGGTTGGCCAGGCCGATGCCCAGCCACCGGCCGACGTCCTCGAACAGCTCGCCGGCGGCGGGGTCGCCGTCCTTGGCGGCCGCGGTGACCAGCGGCCCGGTGATGCGGGCGACGTCGCCGTCGACGCGGTCGAGCAGCCCGTGGGCCACCGGAGAGCGCGCCGCCGCGAGCTCGCGCGCCTCGCGCACCAGGGCGTTGCCGCTGGCGTACTGCTCCCAGCACCCGCGGTTGCCGCACTCGCAGCGGTGGCCGCCCGGCACGACCTGCAGGTGCCCGAACTCCCCCGCGACGCCGAAGCTGCCGCGGAACAGCCGCCCGTCGACGAGCACGCCACCGCCGATGCCGGTGCCGAGGTTGACGCCCACGATGATCGGCTCGCCCTGCCCGGCCCCGAAGCGCGCCTCCGCCCACAGCGCCGCGTTGGCGTCGTTCTCGACGACGACCGGCAACCCCACCCGCCGGCGCATGGCATCGCGCAGCGGCTCGTGCCGCCACGACAGGTGCGGGGCGAAGAGCACCGACGACTGCGTCGCGTCGACGAACCCGGCAGCACCGATCCCGACGGCGATGGCCTGCCGGTGCCCGCGCAGCTCCTCGATCACCTCGGCGATGGTGTCCTCGACCACCTGCGGGCTCTGGCTGCGGTGCGGCGTCTCGCGGCGCGCGCGATGCAGCACGCGCCCGTCGACGTCGACCAGACCCCCGGCGACCTTCGTGCCGCCGATGTCGATCCCGATCGCCGGCCGCGACCAGACCTGCCGGGCCGGCTCGGTCACGACCCGCTCGACGACCGGGTGCGGGCCAGGTCGGCCGCGCCGATCATGCCCGCCGTGTTGCCCAGCGTGGCCGCCTCGACCTCGATGGGCGGACGGTGCGAGCGCCCGGTGAGCTGACGGCCCAGGGCTGCGCGCGCCGGCTCGATCAGCAGGTCGCCGGCCTCCACCACGCCGCCGCCCACGACGAACAGCGCCGGGTCGAGCACCGCGGCCACCGACGCCATGCCCTCGCCGAGCCACCGCCCGAGGTCGGAGAGCAGCTCGACGGCGGCCGCGTCGCCCTCGGCCGCCGCGGCGGTGATCATCTGCCCGCGCAGCCGCGCCGGGTCGCCGTCGCAGAGCTCGATGAGCCGGGCGGCGTAGACGCTGCCGGAGGCCACCAGGTCGCGCCCCTCCCGCTCGAGCGCCGAGCCGCTCGCGTACTGCTCCCAGCAGCCGCGGTTGCCGCAACCGCAGCGGATGCCGTCCGGTACGACGCGCAGGTGCCCCAGCTCGCCACCGACGCCCACGTGCCCGCGCAGCAGCCGGCCGTCGACGACGATGCCGCCGCCCAGACCGGTGCCCACGGTGACCAGCACGGCGTCGTCGACGTCGCGCGCGGTGCCGAACGTGAACTCCCCCCACGCCGCGGCGTTGGCGTCGTTCTCGACCACCACGGGCAGCTCGATGCGCGCAGCGAGCTCGTCGCGCAGCGGTTCCTCGCGCCAGGCGAGGTTGGGCGCGAAGAGCACGATGCCGCGGTGGGCGTCGACGAACCCGGCCGCCGCCACCCCGACCGCCTCGACGTCGTGCTCGCGGCGCAGCTCGGCGACGGCGTCGGTGACCTCGCGCTCGATCGCGTCGGGGTCGGACGCCTGGGTCTCGCTCCGCGTCGTCGCGAGCAGCGCACCCTTCTCGTCGACCACGCCGGCAGCGATCTTGGTGCCGCCGATGTCGACGCCGATCGTCAGACCCATCTCAGTGCCCCTCCTGTGACTCGACGTCCTGGCTGACCGCTGCTCCGGGGCCGGCGGCGCGCTCGCCGTCGTCGACCGGGATGCGGACGCTACGCGGTCGGTGGGCGCCACCGGCCGGCTGGTCAGCATGCGGGCGGCCGGCCGGGCCGTCCTCGCGCGCCAGCTCGCGCAGGGCCGCGGCCACCGACTCGGCCGCGGTCACCAGGTGCGCCAGCACCTCCGGACGCAGTGCGTGCACCGCGGCGACGCCACGGCACAGCGGGCAGTAGCGGCAGGATCCGGACGGCGGCGCCTGCGCGCCAGGTGCCGGTGGCGCGGACGCGTCGTCCGGCGAGCGCCCACCCCACCAGGCGTGCACCGCCTCGGCGAGCCGGGCGGCCTCCTC
>JBQCES010000363.1:0-2958 GCA_051960055.1 Angustibacter sp.
CGCAGGGTGCGCAGGTCGTCGAGGCTGGAGATGCCACCGCTGGCGACCACCGGCGCGCTGGTGCGGGCGCAGACCTCGCGCAGCAGGTCGAGGTTCGGGCCGCGCAGGGTGCCGTCCTTGGTGACGTCGGTGACGACGTACCGGGCGCAGCCGTCGCGGTCGAGCCGCTCGAGGGTCTCCCACAGGTCGCCGCCCTCCTGGGTCCAGCCGCGCGCGGCCAGCGTCGTGCCGCGCACGTCGAGGCCCACCGCGATGCGGTCGCCGTGCCGGGCGATGGCGTGCGCGGTCCAGTCGGGGTCCTCGAGCGCCGCCGTGCCGAGGTTGACCCGCGTGCAGCCCGTGGCCAGGGCCGCCTCGAGCGAGGCGTCGTCGCGGATGCCACCGCTCCGCTCGACGGCCACGTCGAGCCGGGCGACGACGTCGGCGAGCAGCTCGCGGTTGGAGCCGCGGCCGAACGCGGCGTCCAGGTCGACGAGGTGGATCCACTCGGCGCCGGCCTCGGCCCAGGCTAGCGCGGCGGCCAGCGGGTCGCCGTACGACGTCTCGCTGCCTGCCTCACCCTGCACGAGGCGCACCGCCTGCCCGTCGGCGACGTCGACGGCGGGCAGCAGCTGCAGGCGGGACTCACCGGACACGGTGGGACTCCTCGGTTGTAGGGACGGACGGGACGGCGGCGGGCGCGCTCACAGCGAGCGGACCCAGTTGGCGAGCAGGTGGGCGCCGGCGTCCCCGCTCTTCTCGGGGTGGAACTGCGTGGCGCTGAGGGGGCCGTTCTCGACGGCGGCGACGAACCGGCCACCGTGCTCGCTCCAGCTCACCAGGGGTGCGGTCAACCGGCTCGTCTCGGCGCCCGGCGCGGGCAGCTCCCACTGGCGCACGGCGTAGGAGTGGACGAAGTAGAACCGCTCGTCCTCCACTCCGGCGAACAGCGCCGAGCCGGAGGGGACCTCGACGGTGTTCCAGCCCATGTGCGGCACGACGTCTGCGGGCAGCCGCTCGACCACACCCGGCCACTCCCCCAGCCCAGGCAGCGCACCTTCGGTGTAGGGCTCGGTGGAGCGCTCGAACATCACCTGGTGGCCGACGCAGATGCCGAGCACGGGGCGTCCCCCGGCCAGCCGGCGCCCGACGAGCTCCCCGCCGCGCACCGCCTGCAGGCCGCGCACGCAGGCGGAGAAGTTGCCGACGCCGGGCACGAGCAGCCCGTCGGCGTTCAGCACGGCGGCTCGGTCGGCGGTCAGGGTGACGTCGGCGCCGACCCGCTCGAGGGCACGGACGGCGGAGTGGACGTTGCCGGAGCCGTAGTCGAGGACGACGACGCTGGGGCGGGTCACGAGCGGTCCTCCAGCTGCTCGGCGAGCTCGCGCTCGTGGGCGACGTGGGCGTCGAAGCGCGCGACGGCGCGCTCGTCGGGGTCGATCCGCACCGCTCCGGGCAGGTCACCCGCGCGGACGGCGTCGATCGTGACGCCGGCTCCAGGCAGGCCGAGGGCGCGCAGCACGTCGTCGACCACGTCGGCGCCGCTGCGGGCGTCGGCGGCGAGTGCGGCGCGCAGGCGCTCCAGCCCGACAGCGCCGGTGTGCGGGGCCGCCAGGTCAGCCAGGGCCGGCAGCGCCAGCCGGGGCAGCTGCTCGACCCGCTGCAGCCCGGCCACCCGGCTCCACACGAGCCACCGCGGCCGGCTGAGCCGGCTCGCCTCGTGGGCCGTGACCACCGCGCGCGGTCCGTCGGCCACGACGCACAGCGAGGGGCGCAGCCGCGCGGGCAGCGCCCGACCGCCGAGCAGGGCGACCGGGTCGTCGTACGGCGGCGCGCTGGCCGCAGGCCCGGCCGGCACGACGAGGGTCCAGGCGACATCGGGGACGATCCACACCGGCACCAGACCCTTGCGGGCCCAGGCGCGCACGCCGTCGAACCGCCCGCGCGCCAGCAGCAGCACCCGAGGGCCGATCGGGCCCTCGGGCGTCGAGGTCACAGGACGCCCTTGGTGCTCGGGACCCCACCCACCCGCTCGTCGGGGGCGACGGCCGCGCGCAGCGCCCGCGCCACGGCCTTGAACTGGGCCTCGACGACGTGGTGGGGGTCGCGGCCGCTGAGCACGCGCACGTGCAGCGCGATGCCTGCGTGGTGCGCGAGCGTCTCGAAGACGTGCCGGGTGAGCGACCCCACGTAGCTCCCGCCGATGACCACGTAGGCCTGCCCCTCCGCCTCGCCGGTGTGCACGCAGTACGGCCGACCGCTCACGTCGACGGCCACCTGCACGAGGGTCTCGTCGAGCGGCACCAGCGCGTCGCCGAAGCGGGCGATGCCGGTCTTGTCGCCCAGGGCCTCGCGCAGCGCGTCACCGAGCACGATCGCGACGTCCTCGACCGTGTGGTGGGCGTCGACGTGCGTGTCGCCGTCGGCCTCGACGGTGAGGTCGAGCAGCGCGTGCTTGGCCAGGCTGGCCAGCATGTGGTCGTAGAAGCCGACTCCGGTGCGGACGCTCGAGCGGCCGGTGCCGTCGAGGTCGACCTCCACGAGCACCCGGCTCTCACCGGTGCTGCGCTCGATGCGGGCGCGGCGCGTGGTCATCGGGACTCCTCGAGGGTGGCGGCGAGCGCGGTCAGGAAGGCGGTGGTCTCCTCGGGCGTACCCGCGGTGACCCGAAGGTAGCCGGGGAGGCCGACATCGCGGACGAGCACGCCGTGCTCGAGCAGGCCCCGCCAGGTCGCGGCCGCGTCGGCGAGGCCGCCGAACAGCACGAAGTTCGCGTCGCTCGGCACCGGTTCGACGCTGAGGCCGGGCAGCTCCGCGACGATGCGGTCGCGCTGCTCGCGGATCGCCGCGACGGTGGCGAGCAGCACCGGCGCCTGGCGCAGCGCCGCCACCGCGGCCGCCTGTGTCAGGGACGACAGGTGGTACGGCAGCCGCACCAGCCGCAGCGCGTCGCACACCGCCGGGTCGGCCGCGAGGTAC
>JBQCES010000364.1:0-4774 GCA_051960055.1 Angustibacter sp.
GACCCACGGGTGCAGCGCCCAAGCCGACAGCGTCCACGCGGACACTGCGGTGCCCGCGAGCCCGTCGGCCTGCCCCACGAACCGGTCGAGGACGAACCACACCAGCGGAGTGGCCGCCGCTGCCGGCGCCGCCCAGGCCCCGGGCGCCCACGTGGCGACGGCCAGACCGCTCACCAGCAGCGCCGCCACCGGCCCCACCGGCCACTGCGCGTCCGCCTCGCTCGGCCGGCTGGCTGCCGCGAGCAGCAGCGCCCACAGCGACAGCGTTGCCGGCGCCAGCAGCAGCATCCGGTGCCCGCGGCGACGTCCGGCCGAGGCCGGCACCGCCTCGAGCAGCTCCGCCGCGCGGTCCTGCAGGCCGGCCAGAGCGCCGGCCGCCACCGTGGCCGCTCCCAGGGCGTAGAGCTGGCTGGGGGACTCACCGGACGCCGCCACCGCCCCACCCACGACCGCCAGGCCGCAGGCGCTCGCCAGCAGCGGCGTCCAGGGCGTCGCGCGACCCGTCAGCCGCAGCAGGGCGAGCGAGTCGCCGGCTGCGGGGATGCTGAAGCTCATGAGGTCCGTCCTTCTCGCGCGATCAGGAGGTAGCCGTCGTCCATCGTCGGTTCGATGACGTCGGCGCCGGGCGGGGGAGTGCCGAGGTGCCGGAACGTGCCCTCGGCGGTCTGCCAGCAGCGCAGCGCCTGGGCGTCCTCGTGGTCGTCCACCCACACCTGACCGGTGGCGACGGCAGCCAGCTCGGCCGGGCTGCCGCGAAAGCGGAGCCGACCGTCCAGGAGCACGTAGACCTCCTGGCACAGCGCCGCCACCTCGGCCGTGTTGTGGGTGCTGAGGACGACGGTCGCCGAGGCGGCCGCCCGCGACAGCACCGACCGCAGCCGCAGCCGCTGCTCCGGGTCGAGGCCGGTCGCCGGCTCATCGAGCACCAGCAGCTCCGGCGAACCGATCAGCGCGGTGGCCAGAGCCACCCGCTGCCGCATCCCGCCCGACAGCGTCTTCACCTTGCGGTGCATGTCGTCGTACAGGTCGACGGCGTCGAGCACCCGCCGGCACTCCTCGCGCCGCCAGGCACTGTCGGTGTGCTCCTTGAGCAACGCGACGTAGTCGACGAGGTCGAAGGCCGTGAACCCCGGGTAGAGCGCGGGCGACTGCGGCAGGTAGCCGAGCCGGCGCCGGATCTCCAGCCGGTCGTCCGTCCGCGACGGGTCGCGTCCGAGCAGACTCAGCGTGCCGGCGTCCGGAGCCAGCACCGTGGCCAGCATCCGCAGCAGCGTGGTCTTGCCCGCGCCGTTGGGTCCGAGCAGCCCGACGACGCCGGGCGACAGCGCGAACGAGAGCGAGTCGACGGCCCGGGTGGCACCGAAGGACTTGGTGAGCCCTTCGGCCGCCACCGCGCTCGTCATGGTGGGGATGGTCATGCCGACCTCCGGTAGGCGATGGTCTGACGGCGAGAAAGCGTGAGGGCCACGGCGGCCAGGCCGACGGCCAGAGCGGTGAGCTGGGTCGTCGGCGAGGCCACGGCGTCGACCAGGTGCGCCGCCGCGGGAGCGCGCACCGACCCCGGAACGCCCACGGCCAGCGCCCAGACCCCGCCCAGGCCGGCGGCGACGTTCAGCGGGTCGAAGCGTGTGGTGGCGCTCGCGAGCACCACTGCGGCCAGCGCCAGGCCGGGCAGCAGCCACCCGAGGGCCACGTGCGGCGCGAGTCCGGACAGCCAGCCGCTCAGCACCCCGACGGGCAACGCGCCGAGCCCGATGGTCGTCGCCCGCCGCGCCACCAGAGGCAGGCCGGCGGACGGCGTCGCGACGGCGATCTCACCGACCGGGTCGCTGGCGTGCCGGTAGGCGATCGCCACCGCGGCGAGTGGGATGAGTGGGGCCAGGGCCAGCAGCACGGCGAACGCGCGCGGCTGGTCGACGGCGCTCGCGACCGCCGGCAGCGCGGCCGACGCGGCGGCAGAGACCAGGGCCGCCCACAGCAGCGGTGGCGTGCCGATCGCGAGCCGCGCGAAGGTCGAACCGCGCCGGCTCGGCTGGTCGACGGCGTCGGCCAGCCGCTCCCACCGGCGCGCGCTCTCAGCGGGCTCCGAGAAGCGGGCCAGCGCCACGCGACACTGCCCGCAGCGCATCAGGTGCGCCTCCGTGCTCGCGGCGACCACCGGATCGCTCACCTGGTGCGCGTAGTCGCGCAGGTGGTCAGGGCGGACGTGCCACTCGGTCGTCGTCATAGCAGGGCCTCCTTCAGCTCAGTGCGGGCTCGGCTCATGCGGCTCTTGACCGTGCCGGCGGGGATGCCGAGCAAGGTCGCCGCCTCGCGCGTGCTCAGCCCGTCGAGCACCGTCGCCTGCACCACGGCTCGCAGCTCCGGCGACAGGCGGGCCAGTGCGGCGCCGGCGTCGCTGTGCTCCAGTCGCTCGAGCACCGCCTCCTCGGCCGAGACGTCGTGCTCGGTGCGCAGGTGGGTCAACCGGTGGAGCACCGACTTTCGCGGCCGCACGCGATGCAGCAGCGTGCGGATTGCGATGCCCCAGATCCATGCGGCCACGTCGCCCGTGCCGCTGTAGCGGTCGGCGGAGCGCCACACGGTGAGGAAGGTGTCCTGCACGACCTCCTCGACGGCGTCCGGGTCGGCACACCGCCGTCGGACCCGCGCGACGACCCACGGCTCGTGCCGGAGGAACAGCGCGTGCAGCGCGCCCCGGTCACCGTCGCGGACGGCGGCCAGCAGCTGAGCGTCGCTGCGCGCGTCGTCCAGCCCCGCGCCTGGCGCGTCCGGCAGTCTCACTGGTGTCACGCCTCTTTGTGCCATCGAGGGGGCGGATCGGTTCACGACAGCGTGGCAGCGCTGCGCGGCGTCCGTCAGCAGCTTGGCTGCCCTGCTGCGGTCGCGAAGATCCCGCACCGACGCGAGGATGGCGGCATGATCCGCCTGATCCTGCTGCTCCTCGTCATCTGGCTCGTGCTGGCCGTCATCGGCTTCGTGATCAAGGGACTGCTCTGGCTGGCGGTGATCGGGCTCGTGCTCTTCGTCGCCACGAGCGTGTGGGGCTGGCTCAAGCGCGAGCGCGCCTGAGCGGTTGCCCGACCCTCAGCCGGTGACGGCGGGCTCGGTGCCGCGCTCGGTCGCCTGGCGGGGGATGAACGCCGGAGCCGTCTCGGCCACGATGGCGCGCAGCTCGCGCAGGCTGAGGTTCTCCTTGTCGAGCAGCTCGAGGGCGACCCGCCGCAGCAGGTCGTGGTGCTCGCTCAGCAGGCTGTAGGCGTCGGTGTGCGCCTCGGCCAGCAGCTCCTCGGCGACCTCGCGCACCTGCATGGCGACCGGGCCGCCCATGCGCACCGTCTCGTCGTCGACGAGGACGTAGCCCAGGCGTGACATGCCGTACTTGGTCACCATGGCCATCGCGCGGCGTGTGGCGGCGTCGAGGTCGCCGTGCGCGCCCTGCGTGTACTCGCCGTCGAGCAGGATCTCCTCGGCCGCCCGGCCGGCCAGCGAGACCCGCAGGTCAGCCAGCGCCCGGGACCGTGTCAGGAAGATGTCGTCGTTGCCGCTCATCCAGGTCACGCCGCCAGCGGGGCCGCGGGGGATGATCGACACTTGCACCGGGTCGTCGGCGTCGGGCAGCAGGAGCGCCGCCAGGGTGTGACCGGCCTCGTGCCACGCGGTGACCTCGCGGTCGAAGTCGGTGACCAGGGCCGACGTCCGGGCCCGGCCGAGGGCCACCGTCGCGATGGCGGCGTCGAAGCAGTCGGCGTCCACGACGTCCGCCGCCCGGCGCGCAGCCTCCATGCAGGCCTCGTTCACGATCTGCGCGAGCTCAGCACCGCTCATGCCGGGCGTCCGGCGCGCGATCGACACCAGGTCGACGTCGTCGCCCACCGGCCGGCCCTTCGCGTGCACCCGAAGGATCGCGGTGCGCCCCAGGCGGTCCGGAGCCGGCACCTGGATCTGCCGGTCGAGGCGCCCCGGCCGCGTGAGAGCCGGGTCGAGCACGTCGGCGCGGTTCGTCGCGGCCAGCACGATGATCCGGTGGCCGGTGTCGAAGCCGTCCATCTGGTCGAGCATCGCGATGAGGGTGTTCTCGCGCTCGCTGTCGGCGCCGCTGACCGAGCCGCTGCCCCGCGCGCGGCCGATGGCGTCGATCTCGTCGATGAACACGATGGCGGAGCCGGCTGCGCGCGCCTTGTCGAACAGGTCGCGCACGCGCTTGGCGCCGACTCCGGCGAAGGTCTCGACGAAGTCCGATCCGGCCAGAGCGAAGAACGGGACGCCGGCCTCTCCGGCCACCGCACGCGCGAGCAGCGTCTTGCCGGTGCCGGGAGGGCCGACCAGCAGCGCGCCTCGCGGCGGCTTCGCGCCGACCCGGGTGAACCGCTCGCCGTCGCGCAGGAACTCGACGAGCTCCTGCATCTCGGTCAGCGCCTCCTCGGCGCCCGCGACGTCCGCGAAGCGGGTGGAGGGCACCTCACTGATCTCGCGGCCGCGGCGGCCGCTGAACTTGCCGACGCCTCCGGTGAGGCCGCCGGACTTCGCCACGTAGAGCAGGAATCCGATGATGAGTGCGACGGGCACCAGCGTCAGCAGCAGCGGGCTGTCCCACACGCTCGCCTCGGCCGACGCCGCCTGCGTGCGCACGCCGGACGCGATGAGCTCGTCGGTGAGCGTGTCGGAGTAGCCGAGCGGGAAGCGGGCCTGCACCTGGCTGCCGCCTGCTGCCGTCGTGCGGGTGAGCACGACGCTCGCGCTGGCGTCGTCGACCTTGGCGGCGGCGATGTCG
>JBQCES010000365.1:0-9425 GCA_051960055.1 Angustibacter sp.
GAGCGGCTCGAGACCCTCGGCGTCGGCCTGGTGGGCTACCGCACCGAGCGCTTTCCCGGCTTCTACCTCACCGACTCCGGCGAGCCGCTCGAGCACCGCGTCGACTCGGCGGAGCAGGTGGCTGCGGTGATGCGCCAGCGCGCCGAGCTCGGCACCGACCGCACCGCGCTCGTCGTCGCCAACCCGGTGCCGGCGGACGAGCAGCTCGACCCGCAGCTGCACGACGAGGTGCTCACGGCGGCGCTGGCCGGTGCTGACGCGCAGGGCGTGCACGGCAAGGCCACGACGCCCTACCTGCTCGCGCGGTTCCACCACGACACCCAGGGGCGCAGCCTCGAGGTCAACACGCGGATCATCCTGCGCAACGCCGCGCTCGCCGCCGAGATCGCCGTGGCGTACGCCGGGCGCTCGTGACCGCCTCCGGGGCGCGGCCGCCCGTGGTCGTCATCGGTGACGTGATGACCGACGTCGTCGCGCGCGTCGACGACCCGCTGGCCCTGGGCTCCGACACGGCCGCGCACGTGCAGACCCGGCAGGGCGGCGCCGGCGCCAACGTCGCCCACTGGCTCGCGTCGTTCGGCTGCCCGGTGCGTTTCGTCGGCCGCGTGGGTGACGACCCGTTCGGCCGGGAGGCCGTCGCGGTGCTCGCCGGCGCCGGGGTCGACGCCCACGTCGTGGTCGACCCCGTGCGGTCGACCGGCACCGTGGTCGTGCTCGTGGGTGCCGACGGCGAGCGCACCATGCTGCCGGACGCCGGCGCCAACTCCGCGCTCAGCGCCGACGACCTGCCGCCGCTGACCGCGGACGACGCGTCCTGGCTGCACCTGTCGGGGTACACGCTGCTCAACCCCGGCTCGCGGCCGGCCGGCGAAGCGGCCCTCGCGCAGGCGGCGGCGTCCGGCGTGCCGAGGTCGATCGACGTCGCGAGCGCCGCGCCGCTGGAGGCCATGGGCGGCAAGGAGTTCCTACGGCTCACCGACGGCGTCGAGCTGGTGTTCTGCACCCTCGACGAGGCGGAGGTGCTCGTGGGCACTCGCGACCCCGACACCGCCGTCGCCCGGCTCACCGGCACCTACCGCGACGTGGTGCTGAAGACGGGAGCCACCGGAGCGAGGTGGGCTCGTGAGGACGCCCCCACGGTGCACGTGCCGGCGTGCGCAGCAGCCGCACCGGTCGTCGACACCACCGGTGCCGGCGACGCGTTCGCCGCTGCCTACCTCGCCGCGCTGTTGGACGACGCGGACGTGCCCGAGCGCCTCAACCGGGCCTGCCGGGCCGCGGCCGGGGTCGTCGTCCGCGTCGGTGCGCGGCCGCCCGCCTGACGACCGTCAGTCCAGGCAGCCGACCGTGACCTTCGCGACGCCCTTGGGTGCCGCGACCGACCGCGTGTACGCGGCCGCGAACCCGCGGGCGTCGGCCTCGGTCGCGAAGTAGAGCGTCGCGCCCGACCAGTAGTCGTACTGGTCGAGCCCGAGGGCGTCCATGGCCCCACCGTCGCAGGCGATGTCGCCCACGACGGCTTGGTACCCGACCCGGCTGGCGTCGCGCACGGCCTTCTCGACCGGAGCGTCCGTGGCGCTGTGGCCGACCGCGAGGTAGACGCCCCACACGGGGTCGCCCTGCTGCGGCTCACCGAGGGCCTTGGCCCACCGGGGCGCGACCGAGGCGGTCGCGCTGGCCGTGGTGGTCGCGGTGGGCGACGCCGAGGGGGCGACGGTCGTGGGGGTCGGCTGCGTGGTCGCCTCGGGTGCCGCGACCGTCGACGACGGCTGCGTCGAGGGCGTCGAGGGCGTCGAGGGCTCGGCCGAAGGCTGCGTCGAGACCGCTGCGGTGTCGCCGCCTGCCGTCGGGGTCGCGCCACCGCACCCGGTGACCACGACGAGTGGCAGGAGCACCGCCGTCGCCAGCGAAGCCGCTCCTCGGTTACCGCGCATGCCTGACCTGCCTTCTCGTGTGACGCCTGAGGTTTGAGGATCGACAGCCTGCCACCTGCGCTTGAGTGGTCGCACGACCCGTTGACCGCGGCCCGATCCGGTGCGAGGGTCCAGAGCATGACGCTGGCAGAGCACGACGACAGCTACGAGACCTTCCGTACCGCGCGCGACCACCTGCTGCTCCACCGCACCGACCTGGGGGCAGCGCTCGAAGGCTACGTCGCCCCTCGGCCCGAGCACTTCAACTGGGCCCTCGACTGGTTCGACGTCGTCGCGGCCACCGAGGAGACGGGCCAGCGCACGGCGCTGTGGGTCGTGGACGACGACGGCTCGCACACCCAGGCGACGTACGCCGAGATGTCGGCTCGCTCCAGCCAGCTCGCAGCCTGGCTGCAGGCCCACGGCGTCAAGCGCGGTGAGCGCCTGCTGCTGATGCTCGGCAACCAGCTCGAGCTGTGGGAGACGATGCTCGCCTGCATGAAGCTGGGGGTCGTGGTGATCCCGGCGACCACGCTGCTCTCGAACGCTGACATCCGCGACCGGATCGACCGCGGCCACGTCGCGCACGTCGTGGCGCGCAGCGACGACACGGCCAAGTTCGAGGGCGTGCACGGCTCGTGGACGCGCATCGCGGTCGGGGCCGACGTCGAGGGCTGGCTGTCGTACGGCGACAGCTTCGAGTTCCTCGAGACGTTCACCCCCGAGGTGGCGACCCGCGCCGACGAGCCGTTGCTGCTGTACTTCACCTCCGGCACGACGGCCCAGCCGAAGCTGGTGGAGCACACACACGTCTCCTACCCCATCGGGCACCTGTCGACGATGTACTGGGTGGGTCTGCAGCCGGGTGACGTGCACCTCAACATCAGCTCGCCGGGCTGGGCCAAGCACGCCTGGAGCAACCTGTTCGCGCCGTGGAACGCCGAGGCCACGGTGCTCGTCGTCAACCAGGCCCGCTTCGCGGCCGAGGCGCTGCTCGACACGATGGTCGAGTGCGGCGTCACGACGTTCTGCGCTCCCCCGACCGTGTGGCGGATGCTCGTGCAGACCGACCTGGCGGCCTACCGCGGCCGGATCCCGCTGCGCGAGGTCGTCGGCGCCGGCGAGCCGCTCAACCCCGAGGTCATCGAGCAGGTGCGGGCGGCGTGGGACCTCGTGGTGCGCGACGGGTACGGCCAGACCGAGACCACGGCCCAGATCGGCAACCCGCCGGGCGCACCGCTCAAGCCCGGCTCGATGGGACGCCCGCTGCCTGGCTACGACGTCGTGCTGCTCGACGTCGTCACCGGCGACGAGTCGCGGGAAGGTGAGATCTGCCTGCGCCTCGACGGTCCGCTCGGGCGCCCGGTGGGCCTGATGGTGGGCTACCGCGACGACGACGACCGCACACGAGACGCCATGCGCGACAACGCTTATCACACCGGTGATGTCGCGAGCATCGACGACGACGGCTACGTCACGTACGTCGGCCGCTCGGACGACGTGTTCAAGGCGTCGGACTACCGGATCAGCCCGTTCGAGCTCGAGAGCGTCCTCATCGAGCACCCCGCGGTGGCCGAGGCAGCGGTCGTGCCGTCGCCGGAGCCGACGCGGCTCGCCGTCCCGAAGGCCTACGTGGTGCTGGCGGCCGGCTGGGAGCCGACGGCCGAGACGGCGGGCGACATCCTGGCCTACGCCCGCGAGCACCTCGCTCCGTACAAGCGGATCCGGCGGATCGAGTTCACCGGCCTGCCCAAGACCATCAGCGGCAAGATCCGGCGGGTGGAGCTGCGCGGCCGCGAGAACGAGGTGCACGGTCAGCAGGTGGCCGAGCGCGTGCGGGCCAGCGAGACGGAGTTCTGGGAGGAGGACCTCGCCTGAGGCGCCTCAGCGCGGGGTCGTCCGGCGACGGCCGAGCGCGAAGTAGGCGATCGGGACGGCTCCGACGGAGTTCACGAGGACGATCGCGACGGCCCACAGCTTCTTCGAGCCCCTGACCTCCTCCGCCGGTCGGCGGCGCAGGTCGACGAGCGCCGCGATCTTCAGCACCGCCTCGGCCGCCCCCGTGACGACGATCAGCCGTCGGTTGCGCTCGCTCAGGTCACTCCAGCGTCGCGTCGCCATCGTGGTCTCCCCTCTCCCCCGCCAGTATCGCGCCGGACGTCGAGGTCTGGGGGTGGTCCGGCCAGGTCACCGCGTAGCCGCCGTCGTCGCCTCTGGCCAGGCGCACGTACCGCAGCAGCTCCCGGACGATGCCCGCGTTGCCCATGGCCCAGCCGGCGAGCGGCTCGAGGTCGCTCGGCGTGGCGCGGTGCTCGTGGTTCGACCAGCGGGCGCCGTCGGCGTCGACGGTCGCACGGGCCACGAGGTCGTCGACCAGCCGGCCGGCGAACGCCCGGTCGTCGCCTCGCTCGTCGCCCCGCTCCACGACCCGGTCGCAGGCGATCGCCAGCACGCCCGCCGTGCCGCAGCAGCGACCGTTGTTGTCCCAGAAGCCCGGTCGCGCGCGGTGCGGCAGGCCGGACTCGCGCACCGTGCGCCAGCAGGCGTCAGCGAGGCGCGTCCAGCCGCCGTCTCCGGTCACCTGAGCGAGCAGCCGGAACGCCTGGGCGTCGCCCGCGGGTCCGTTGCACCAGCCGTAGCTGTACCGCTCGACGATGTCGGGACGGTGCGGCGGGTCGGAGTGCGGCACGAGGAACCCCTCGGGACCCGCTTCGTTGCGGCCGACGACGTCGGCGGCGCCGGCGAGCGCCAGCTCGACCAGGTCGTGGCGACCCGCCGCCGCACCGACCTGGGCCAGCGCGATGACGATCCCCAGCGTGCCGTGCGCGAGGTGGTGCGAGCGAGGCGGTGACGGGCGCACGGCCCAGTTGACGCCGTGGGCGGTGCGGTCGGCCGCGGTGAGGTATGGCGTCACCGCCGTCACGGCGAGCTCGACGTCGCCCGCGTGCAGCGCACCCAGCGCGATCCCGGCGTTGCCCACGAGCAGCTCGAACATGTCGTTCCAGCGCTCGCCGTGGCGCGAGGCGCGCACGCGGGCCAGCGCCCGGTCGGCGTCGTCGTCGCGGCCCAGGGCGCGCAGGGCGAACGCCAGCCCGGCCAGCCCGAAGTACAGCGACGCGCTGGACTCGCCGTCGACGTGCCGCGCGAGGACGCCGGTGCCGCGTTCGACCACCTCGCCGTACCGGTCGTCACCGAAGTGCACCGACGCCTCGTGCAGGCCGAGCAGCGTGCCCGCCAGCCCGTGGTAGAGCGACGCGTCACGCTCGGCGGCGCTCAGCGCGAGCTCGTCCTGCACCCGGGTGGCGAGCCAGTCCGCCGCACCGCGCGCGAGCGCCTCCACCTCGGGCGGGCGGGAGGTCAGCGGTGCTTCGGGTGCTCGGGCCACGGAACGTCAGCCGGGCGCAGCGTCGCCCAGCCCTGCGCGCGAGCCGCGTGCGCCGCGAGCACCGACACCACGAGCGACGGGCTATGCAGCCGCCCGGCCAGGACGGCGGCGTGCACCTCGTCGAGGTCGAACCAGTGGGTCGGCATGTCCATCTCCTCGCCGTCCCGCTCGTGCCGCTCGTGGTGCGGCACGGCCGACAGGTCGCGCGCGAGGTAGCAGCGGAACACCTCCGAGGTGCCGCCGGGCGACAGCACCCAGTCGATGAGGGTGTCCCAGCGGCCGGCCCGCAGGTCGGCCTCCTCGGCCAGCTCGCGCCGGGCCGCCTCGTGCGGCGGCTCGCCGTCGACGTCGAGCAGCCCGGCCGGCACCTCCCACAGCGTCATGCCGACCGGATGGCGGTACTGGTGCACCAGCGCCACCCGGCCGTCGTCGTCCAGCGCCAGCACGCCCACCGCGCCGGGGTGGCGGACGAACTCACGCGTGACCGTGCCGGCCCGGCCGAGGTCGACGTCCTCGCTGACGACGTCCCACACCTTGCCCTCGAAGACCACCTCCGACGAGGTCACCGGCTTGGGCTCGATGCGGTCGACCAGCTCGGGCATCATGCGGTGGCGGCGACGTGCTCGCGGTGGCGCTCGACCTCGACCAGCCGCGCCGCGCGCTGGGCGTCGACGGCGGCCCGCACCAGGCCTGCGAAGAGCGGGTGGGCGCGGTTGGGCCGGGAGAGGAACTCCGGGTGCGCCTGCGTCGAGACGTAGTACGGGTGCACCTCGCGCGGCAGCTCGACGAACTCGACCAGCGCGCCGTCCGGCGATGTGCCGGAGAACACCAGACCGGCCTCCTCGAGCTCACCGCGGTAGGCGTTGTTCACCTCGTAGCGGTGGCGGTGGCGCTCCTCGACGTGAGTGCGCCCGTACGCCTCGGCGACCACGGAGCCCTCGAGGAGCTTCGCGGGGTACAGGCCCAGGCGCATCGTGCCGCCCATGTCGCCGCCGCCCTCGACGATGGCCTTCTGCTCCTCCATCGTCGCGATCACCGGGTACGGCGAGTCGGCCTCGAACTCCGTGGACGACGCCCCCGGCATGTTCGCCTTGTTGCGGGCGTACTCGATCACCATGCACTGCAGGCCGAGGCACAGACCGAGCGTCGGCACCTCGTGCTCGCGCGACCAGCGCAGCGCCCCGAGCTTGCCCTCGATACCCCGCACGCCGAAGCCGCCGGGCACGCAGACCGCGTCGACCCCGCCGAGCGCGCGCTGCGCCCCCTCGGGCGTCGCGCACTCGTCGGAAGCCACCCAGCGCAGCCGCACCTTGGCGTCCTGGTCGAAACCACCGGCCCGCAGCGCCTCGGTGACGGACAGGTAGGCGTCCGGCAGGTCGATGTACTTGCCGACCAGCGCGATCTCGACGTCGTGCTCGGGCTCGTGCACCCGCTGCAGCAGGCGGTCCCAGTCGGTCCAGTCGACGTCGCGGAAGGCCAGGCCGAGCCGGCGCACGATGTAGGCGTCGAGACCCTCGCGGTGCAGCACCTTGGGGATGTCGTAGATGGACGGCGCGTCGACGGCGTTGGCGACCGCCTCGGTGTCGACGTCGCACATGAGCGAGATCTTGCGCTTCATGTCCTGCGGCACCGGGCGGTCGCTGCGCACCACGAGCGCGTCGGGCTGGATACCGACCTGCCGCAGCGCGGCCACCGAGTGCTGCGTCGGCTTGGTCTTGAGCTCACCGGACGGCGCGAGGTACGGCACGAGCGAGACGTGCAGGAAGAACACGTTGTCGCGCCCCACGTCGTGGCGCACCTGACGCGCGGCCTCCAGGAACGGCAGCGACTCGATGTCGCCGACCGTGCCGCCGATCTCGGTGATGATCACGTCGACGTCGGGGCTGGCCTGCGCGCGCATGCGGCGCTTGATCTCGTTGGTGATGTGCGGGATCACCTGCACGGTGTCGCCGAGGTACTCACCTCGGCGTTCCTTGGCGATGACCTCGCTGTAGATCTGCCCGGTCGTGACGTTGGCGCTGGCCGACAGTCCACGGTCGAGGAAGCGTTCGTAGTGACCGATGTCGAGGTCGGTCTCGGCGCCGTCGTCGGTGACGAACACCTCGCCGTGCTGGAACGGGTTCAGCGTGCCGGGGTCGACGTTCAGGTAGGGGTCGAGCTTCTGCATGGTCACGCGGATGCCGCGTGAACGGAGCAGGAGTCCGAGGCTCGATGCGGTCAGGCCCTTGCCGAGAGAGGAGGCCACGCCGCCGGTCACGAAGATGTGTTTCGTCTGCGCCACGGACTTCGACTGTACTAGGTCGAGCGGCCGGCGCGACGCAGGTCGTCGTAGACCCGCAGGGCCGCGTCGCGCGCCGCCGCGTCGTCAGGCAGCTCCTGAGCACGGCGGCGGGCCCTGGCCCGCAGCTCCTCGCACGCGCCGGGGTCGGTGAGCAGCCGCCGCACGCCGGCCGCGAGCGCCGTGGCGTCCCCGCCGGGAACGAGCACCGCGGCGTCCCCGGTGACCTCCGCGGTGCCGCCGACGTCGGTCGCCACCACGGCGGCGCCGGCCTGCAGGGCCTGCTGGACGGCGATCGGCTGGCCCTCCCACACCGCCGACGACACGACCACGTCGGCCACGGTGAGCAGGTCACCGACGTCGTCGCGCCAACCGAGCAGCCGCACGGGCAGGGCGTCGGCCTCGATCCGGGCGGCCAGCCGGTCGCGCAGCGGGCCGTCGCCCGCAACGAGCACCACGACGGGGCGGCCGAGGGTGGTGTCGGAGGCGAGGGCCTGGGTGGCGTCCAGCAGCAGTGGCAGCCCCTTCTGCTCGGCCAGGCGCGCCACGCACAGCACCACGGCCTCGTCGTGCACCCCCAGCGCCGCGCGGGTCTGCTCGGGCGTGGCGCGCGCCGCCAGCGCAGCCGGAGCCGGCACCACCGCGTGGCGGACGTCCCGAGCGCCCAGCTCGCGCAGCCGCACCTCGAGGTCGGCCGACACCCCGAGCGTGATGTCGGCGCCGCGGGCCACCAGCCGCTCGAGCACCGCGTACGCCGCGCGCACGGGGCTGCCGCCCACGCCTTGCGCCAGCAGCGCGTTGTGCAGCGTCACTGCGAGCGGGACGCTGCTGCGCCGCAGCGCCAGCACGGCGAGACCACCGGCGCGCAGGCCGTGCGCGTGCACGACGTCGACGTCCTCGGCCAGCCGGCTGAGGGTGCCGACCACCTTCAGGTCGCCCCGCGGGTGCGGCCGCTCGCGAATCTCGACGGGGGTGAACACCGCGCCCGCCCCCGTGAAGTCGAACTCCTCGCCTACCGCGGCCGGCGCGGCCACGTGCACCTCGGCGCCGGCCTCCACCAGGGAGGCCGCGAGCGCCCGCACGTGACGGCCGACTCCGCCGCCGCTGGTTCCCAGCAGCAGCAGCACGCGCGGGAGGCCAGGCGGGGTCGCGCCGGTGCGCTCGCGACCCACGCGCCCACTCTCCCGTCCTGTCGTGTCAGCCACCGGTGACCTCACCTGCCGCGCGCCCCCGGCGAAGCAAGCCGCGCAGGTCGTCTCGGTCGGTGACCCAGAGTCCGGCGCCGAGGACGGCGGCGGTCACCACCGATCCCAGCACACCCGACAGCAGCGCGCCTGCCGCGCCGTCCAGCGTCACCCGATCGGTGGTGAAGCGCCCGACGACCGCCCCCAGCGCTGCCACGAGGAGCACCCGCGTGAGCACAGGCAGTGATCCCGCGAGCGACGGTCCCACGGGCGCGCCGGCCACCCGCGTGCGCGCAGCACCCACCAGAAGCAGGCCACCGGCCACCGTCATGCCGAGCGAGCTGGCGAGCCCGAGCGCCAGCAGCGTCTGCGTCGGCGCGCGCTCACCGGTACCCGCGAGCACCGGCACGAGGGCGAGTGAGGCGACCACCGCCACCAGCCAACCGGCGACCGTCACGCGCGCGGCGTACGTCGCCCGGCCCGCCGCAAAGAGCGCGCGCCCCAGGTGCGCGATGAGCGCGAAGCCGACGAGGCCGGGCGCGAAGGCCGTGAGCGCCAGGGGCAGCGCCGAGAGCGCGGCTCCCCCGGCATCGAGGACGGCGAAGAGCCGGCCCACCGCCGGGGCCGCGGCACCCAGCAGGGCGGCGCCCGCGACCGCGACGAGC
>JBQCES010000366.1:0-2841 GCA_051960055.1 Angustibacter sp.
TCGCCGCGCACGTGCACGACCTGGCCCACCGCGGGCTGGTCGACCTGCACGTCCACGACTACTTCACGGACGAGGAGCTCTGGGCCTACCTCCAGGGACTCGACGTCTCGGTGCTGCCCTACCGCTTCGGCACCCACTCCGGCTGGCTCGAGGCCTGCCACGACCTGGGGACGTGGGTGGTCGCCCCCGACTGCGGGTTCTACGCCGAGCAGCGGACGGTCCTGTCCTACGCGGCCGACAACGCGCTGACCTTCGCGGCCGGCACCGTGCTCGGACCGTCGGTGGTGACGCGCGGGTTCACGATCGAGTATCTGCGGCCGGCGCGCGGGTCGGCGCTGGTGGCCCGGGCGCACGCGTTCAGTCACGGCGCGCGGCAGGCGCAGTGCCGGTGCGACGTGTACGCGCTCGACGCCGGCGAGGAGGTGCTCGTCGCGGCCGCGCAGGGCGCCGTGTCGCGCATCGACCTGTCCCGCTGAACTGCATCGGAGCGTCACGGGGCCTCGAGACCACAGAGCCCCGGCACGGGACGATCCGTGACCGGGGCTTCGTTGGCGGTGATCGCGCGCTACGCGCGCTCAACCGCCGGCGTCGCCTCGGGAGAGCGAGCAAGCTCGCTCTCCACTCGGCTCCTACGGCGGTGGCGGTGGGATTCGAACCCACGGTGGCTGTTAACCACACACGCTTTCGAGGCGTGCTCCTTTGGCCGCTCGGACACGCCACCGCCGAAGAGACTACAGGGCGTCCGGGCCGCTCAGCGACGGGCCTCGAAGAACCCCGCCAGCAGCCGGGAGCACTCCTCCTCGCACACCCCGGCCGCGACCTCCGGGCGGTGGTTCAGCCGCCGGTCACGCACCACGTCCCACAGCGAGCCGACAGCACCGGCCTTCGGGTCCCACGCCCCGAACACCACCCGCGCAACCCGCGCCAGGACGAGAGCTCCCGCGCACATCGTGCACGGCTCCAGCGTCACCGCCAGCGTGCAGCCGTCCAGGTGCCACGAGCCCAGGACCTCGCCGGCGCGGCGCAGCGCGACGATCTCGGCGTGCGCAGTCGGGTCCGCACCCAGCTCCCGCTCGTTGTGCGCCGTCGCGATGACCGCGCCCGAGGGATCCAGGACGACAGCCCCGATCGGTACCTCGCCCAGCGCCAACGCCTCGCGCGCCGAATTCAGCGCCGCCTGCACGGCGGCGACGTCGGCGGGGGAACTCACGCCCGAAGGTCGTCGAAGGCCTCGCCGCAGCCGGCCTTCTCGCAGATCGCGACGAGCACGTCGATCGGCAGTGTGCCCTCGTGCGCGCACATCGCCAGCAGGTCGGCGGCGGACGTGCCCAGGTCCTCGACGATCTCCGCGTCGCCGAAGGGCGCGCTGTCGTGGGCGGGCGGCGCGTCCTCGTCGTCGCTGAGCGAGTCCTCGCCGATCTCGACGAGATCCTCGGCGATGACGGCCGCCAGCGGGTAGCTGTCGGCGGCGTGGCCGTCGGACAGGAACGCCCGCGGGTCGTCGTCCTCGTCGTCGATCCGGACGATCGCGGCGTACTCGTCGTCCTGCTCGATCAGGACGATGCGCACCTCACCGGGGAAGTCGCGGGCGCAGTCGGCGATGTCGACGACGCTCTCGCAGTCGGTGACGTCGAGCTCGGACACCAGCCACCGGTCGTCGGTGCGGGCGAGCACCGCGGCGAAGGGACCCATCAGCGTCCCACCCGCGAGGACCGCGTCGCCTGCGCGTACTGCTCGTCCAGGCCGATGTGGTCGAAGATCGTCTCGAGCATCTCGTCGGGGAACGCGTCGATGTCGTCGAGGATCTGCTCCATCTCGTCCTCGGGCAGGCCCAGGTCGGTGAACAGGTCCAGGTCGCCGACGGGCCACACCTCGTCGAGCTCGTCGTCCTCGGGCGGCTCCTCGCCCAGGCGCTGCAGCACCTGCTCGGCGAGCTCGAACTCCACCGACGCGGTGAGGTCGGACAGCAGCAGCGACACCCGCGCGCCGTCCTGCCGGGCGATGAGGAAGAACTCCTCGTCGACGCTGGCCACGACGAACGGGCCGCCCTCGGGCGGTTGCGAGCGCAGCGCCTGCAGCAGGACGCCCAGGTCGGTGAGCACGGCCGGCGGCAGGGGTTCGACCCGCCACTGCCCGGCGTCGCGGAACGCTGCGACCGCGAATCCACCCTGTGCCACCTGCGCCACCACCCCTCGGCGTCGAGAACTGCCGTGTCGCGAGATGACGATCCTGACACGTCCGCACCGATGCCGGGAAGTCACGCCGGCGGGCGGGATACCGTCCTGCCCGTGACGACGAGGTTCTCGCGGGTGGCCGTGCTCGGGCTGGGCCTGATCGGCGGCTCGCTGCTGCACGCGCTGCGCCAGAACGGCCTCGAGGTGGTCGGCTTCGACATCGACGGCCAGACCGCCGCGGCCGCCAGCGCCTCCGGCTTCCCCGTGGCGCCGACGGACGCGGGCGCCGTGCACGGCGCCGACCTGGTGGTGCTCGCGATGCCGCTGCCGCAGGTGCCCGACGCGCTGCGGTCGCTGGCCCCGCACCTCGCCCCGGGCACGGTGCTCACCGACGTCGGCACGCTCAAGCAGCCGGTGCTCGCGGCGGTCCGCGAGATCCTGCCGGGCGTGACGTTCGTCGGCGGCCACCCGCTGGCCGGCACCGAGGAGAGCGGCTGGGGCGCCACCGACCCGATGCTCTTCCGCGACGCCCCGTGGACGCTCACGCTCGAGGACGACACCGACCTCGACGCCTGGCTGCGGCTGGCCGAGCTGGTGTGCGACCTGGGCGCCAAGCCGGTGCCCACCACCGCCGCCGAGCAGGACGCCGCCGTCGCCCGCGTCATCG
>JBQCES010000367.1:0-3996 GCA_051960055.1 Angustibacter sp.
AGCAGCGAGTCGTAGACCCAGAACCTCGCCTGGTCGTCGGTGAGGTACTGCAGCGGCGTCCACTCCTCGGCCGTGTGCTTGTCGATGAGCACCGAGTGGCGCTGCACGAACGTGCCACGACGCGAGTCCTGGCCGGCCAGGCGCACGGGCGTCTGCTCCATGAGCAGCGACCCGAAGGCGATGAGCTCGCCCATCGCCCAGTCGACGCCGCCGTCGCGGGTCATCTGGGTGCGGCGCTTCAGCAGCTGCTGCAGCTTGGGGTGCACCTCGAAGCCCTCGGGGATCTCGCTGAACGCGTCGCCGATGCGGTGCAGCACCTCGGGGCTGATCGCCGACGGGCGCGAGACGGTGTAGACCTCGTCGTCGACCTGCGCCTGCGGGCGCTCGAGGCCGGCCGGCTCGGACGACGCCGCCGCGGGCTGGGCCGCCTCACGCGTCTCGGTGAAGACCCGCTCGAGCTGCTGCTGGTAGTCGCGCAGCGCGGCCTCGGCCTCCTCGACGGTGATGTCACCGCGGCCGATGAGCGACTCGGTGTAGAGCTTGCGGACGCTGCGCTTGTTCTCGATCAGGCGGTACATCAGCGGCTGGGTCATCGACGGGTCGTCGCCCTCGTTGTGGCCACGACGGCGGTAGCAGACCATGTCGATGACGACGTCCTTGCCGAACTCCTGGCGGAACTCGAACGCCAGCTCGGCGACGCGCACGCACGCCTCCGGGTCGTCGCCGTTCACGTGGAAGATCGGCGCCTGGATCATCCGCGCGACGTCGGTGGAGTAGAACGACGAGCGCGACGACGACGGCGCGGTGGTGAAGCCGACCTGGTTGTTGATGACGACGTGGATCGTGCCGCCGGTGCGGTAGCCGCGCAGCTGCGAGAGGTTGAGCGTCTCGGCCACCACGCCCTGGCCCGCGAAGGCCGCGTCGCCGTGCAGCAGCACGGGCAGCACGGTGAACGACTCGCCGCCGAGGTCGAGGCGGTCCTGCTTGGCGCGCACGATGCCCTCGAGCACCGGGTTGACGGCCTCGAGGTGGCTCGGGTTGGCCGCGAGGTACACCTTCGTGGGCGCACCCTCCTCGGACGTGAACTTGCCCTCGGTGCCGAGGTGGTACTTCACGTCGCCGGAGCCCTGCACGCTGCGGGGGTCCTGGGTGCCCTCGAACTCGCGGAAGATCTGCGCGTACGACTTGCCGGCGATGTTCGCGAGCACGTTGAGCCGGCCGCGGTGCGGCATGCCGATGCAGACCTCGTCGAGCCCGTCGTTGGCCGCCCGCGAGAGCACGCGGTCGAGCAGGGCGATCACCGACTCACCGCCCTCGAGGCTGAACCGCTTCTGCCCGACGTACTTGGTCTGCAGGAACGTCTCGAAGGCCTCGGCCGCGTTGAGCCGGCGCAGGATCCGCAGCTGCTCGTCGGGTGAGGTCTTGGCGTACGGGCGCTCGATCTTGCTCTGGATCCACGCGCGCTGCTCGGGGTCCTGGATGTGCATGTACTCGACGCCGACGGTGCGGCAGTAGGAGTCGCGGAGCACGCCGAGGATGTGGCGCAGCTTCATGAACGGCTTGCCGCCGAAGCCGCCGGTGGGGAACTCGCGGTCGAGGTCCCACAGGCTCAGCCCGTGCGTGATGACGTCGAGGTCGGGGTGCCGGCGTTGGCGGTACTCCAGCGGGTCGGTGTCGGCCATGAGGTGACCGCGCACGCGGTAGGCGTGGATCAGCTCCTGCACGCGAGCGGTCTTGGTGATGTCGTCGTCATGCGTGGCCGAGATGTCCTGGATCCAGCGGATCGGCTCGTAGGGGATCCGCAGCGACCGGAAGATCTCGTCGTAGAAGCCGTCCGCACCGAGCAGCAGCTGGTGGATGCGACGCAGGAAGTCACCCGACTGGGCACCCTGGATGATGCGGTGGTCGTAGGTGGAGGTCAGCGTGAGGATCTTCGAGATCGCGCTGCGGTTGAGCGTCTCCTCGCTCGCGCCCTGCCACTCGGCCGGGTAGTCCAGCGAACCGACGCCGATGATCGTGCCCTGACCGGTCATCAGGCGGGGCACCGAGTGGTTGGTGCCGATCGTGCCCGGGTTGATGAGGCTGATGGTGGTGCCCGCGAAGTCGTCGGCGGTGAGCTTCTGGGCGCGCGCCCGCCGGACGACGTCCTCGTAGCCGGTCCAGAACTGCGCGAAGTCCATGGTCTCGGCGCCCTTGATGCTCGGCACGAGCAGCTGGCGGGTGCCGTCGGGCTTGGCGAGGTCGATGGCCAGGCCGAGGTTGACGTGCGCGGGCTGCACCAGCGCCGGCTTGCCATCGCGCTCGGCGTAGCTGTGGTTCATCTCCGGCATCGCGCCGAGCGCCTTCACCACGGCGTAGCCGATGATGTGGGTGAACGAGACCTTGCCGCCGCGGCTGCGCTTGAGATGGCTGTTGATGACGATGCGGTTGTCGATCAGCAGCTTGGCGGGGATGGCGCGCCCCGCCGTCGCGGTGGGCACCTGGCGGCGGGCCTCCATGTTGGTGACGACGCGCGCGGAGGCACCCCGCAGGGGGGTGACGTCGGTGTCGGTGCTCGAGGCGGGAGCGGCCGGGGCGGCCGGCCGGGCGGGCGTGGGCGTGCGCTGGGCGCGCTGCGCGGTGACGCCGTCGGCGCGCTGCTCGGACGACGGCTGGGGCACCGCTTGGGGCGTGGGAGCCGGGGCCGGAGCCGGCTCCGGTGCGGGAGCCGGTGCCGGAGTCGGTGCCGGAGCAGCAGCCGGCTGCTGGGGCGGCGCAGGAGGCGCAGGGGGCGCGGCCGGGGTGGCCGTCACATCGCCCTGGCCGTTGGGCACCGCGGCCTCACCGGGCGTGTAGTCCTCGAAGAACTCCCACCAGGCGCGGTCGACGGACGACCGGTCCTTGAGGTACTGCTGGTAGAGCTCGTCCACCAACCATTCGTTCGGCCCGAAGGCCGCCATCGGGTCGCTGCTCGCGGACTCCTGCGACACGGCGGTGATCGCCTCTTCCGTCTCGTCAATCGCGTGGTGACTCGGCCAAGGTGCCGGTGCCCGACGCTGCCGGGCGGCCGACGCCCCCCAGGCTAGTGCGTCAGCGTGCTGAACGCTGACGCAGGTGCGATCCCGCGCGCCGCGTGGTGTGAAATGTCACGTGGCGTCACGCGAGGGTCACGTGATGTCGCGCCGGGCGGAGGTGAGCCAGGCTGCGACGGCGATCACCAACCCGTAGGCCACCATGACCAGCCCACCGGCCCACCAGGGCAGCAGGTCGCTGCCGGTGAAGCCCTGCACCAGGGCCGTCGACGCGTTGCTCACCGTGTACTCGCCGACCGTCTGCAGGTCGAGCTGGTTGAGCGCGAGACCGAGCAGGGGGTCGATGAGGAACACGAACCCCACGGCGACGAGCACGGCGGCGATCTGGTTGCGCAGCAGCATGCCCAGGCTCACGCCGATGACGCACCACAGCGCGATGCCGGGCAGCCCCAGCAGCAGGGCGCGCACGACGGTGGAGTCGGCGGCGCCGAGCCCCCCGCCGCGGATGGTCGAGACGAGCGCGACCAGCGCGAGCGACAGCGCCTGCGTCACGACGGCGTAGAGCAGGCCGTAGACCACGCCGGTGAGCACCTTGGCGGCGATGACCCGGCTGCGGTGCGGCGTCGCGAGGAAGGTCTGCGTCGCGGTGCGGTGCCGGAAGTCGACGGCACCGATGATCGTGCCGAGCACCAGGGCCATGAGGTAGCCGCTCTGGAAGCCCGACGACAACGCGGTGCGCAGCCCCTCGGCCGAGTCGAGGCCGGGCAGCGCCGGCTGCCCCGCGCCGGGGGAGCGCCCCGAGAACGCGGCGGTGACGGTGACCTGCAGGGCCACCAGCACGACGAGCCCCAGGAGCAGGCCCCACCACATGCGGGTGGTGCGGATCTTGACGAGCTCGGCCTGCAGCGCCCGGGCCATCACGCGGCTCCGTCCGTGGTCTCAGTGGGGCTGGGGAGGGTCGGGTGCGTCGCCCGCTCGCGGTCGG
>JBQCES010000368.1:0-5144 GCA_051960055.1 Angustibacter sp.
CGAACCACGACGAGACGGCCTTGTAGATCAACGGGTTCCGGCACCGCCAGCAGTGCGGGTAGGAGTGCTCGTAGCTCTCCTGGCGCACCAGGTGCCCACGCGCCTTGAGGTCCTGGGTGATCGGGCGGTTGGCCTCGAACACCTGCAGACCCTCGAACGCCGGCACGATCGACGTGAACCGCGCGCGGTCGTCCACAGTGAGGATGGTCGGGATACCCGCTGCCTCACAGGCGATCTGGTCGTCCTCGCCGTACGCGGGCGACATGTGCACGACGCCGGTGCCGTCGTCCGTGGTGACGCGCTCAGCGGCGATCACGCGGAAGGCGTTCTGCGTGCCGAAGCGCTCGACGTCGGTGAGGAAGTCGAAGAGCGGGGTGTAGCGGCGTCCGACGAGCTCCGAGCCCTTGAGCCGCGCCACGACCCGGTCGGCGGCGTCGTCCCCGAGCTCGCGACTGTACGCGGCCAGGCGGTCGGCGGCCAGCACGTACCGCTCGCCCTCGTGCTCCACGACGACGTAGTCGACGTCGACACCCACGGCCATGGCCTCGTTGGTGGGCAGGGTCCACGGCGTCGTCGTCCAGGCCATCAGCCGCTCGCCGGTCTCGAGCTCGACCCAGACGGTGACGGAGGGGTCCTGACGCTGCTGGTAGACGTCGTCGTCCATGCGCAGCTCGTGGTTCGACAGCGGCGTCTCGTCGACCCAGCAGTAGGGCAGCACACGCTGGCCCTCGTACACGTACCCCTTGTCGTACAACGTCTTGAACGCCCAGATGACGCTCTCCATGTAGGGCAGCTCGAGCGTCTTGTAGTCGTTCTCGAAGTCGACCCAGCGCGCCTGGCGGGTGACGTAGTCCTCCCACTCGCGGGTGTACGTCAGCACCGACTCGCGGCAGGCGGCGTTGAACGTCTCGATGCCGAGCTCGAGGATGTCGCCGCGGCCCTTGATGCCCAGCTGCCGCTCGGCCTCGAGCTCTGCGGGCAGGCCGTGGGTGTCCCAGCCGAAGCGCCGCTCGACCCGGCGACCGCGCATGGTCTGGTAGCGCGGCACGACGTCCTTGACGTAGCCGGTGAGCAGGTGGCCGTAGTGCGGCAGGCCGTTGGCGAACGGCGGGCCGTCGTAGAAGACGAACTCGTTGCTGCCGTTCTCGCCGGCGGGTCGCTGCTCGACGCTCGCCCGGAACGTGCCGTCCGCGGCCCAGTAGCGCTCGATCCGCTGCTCGATCTCGGGGAAGTGCGGGCTCGAGGGGACGCCAGCGGGGACGTCGGAGCTGGGGTCGGGGCCGACCTTCGGGTACGTCATCGGTGCCTCTCGCGGGGTCGTCGCTACCACCACGAGGACGACGTCACCCGGGTTTCCGGGCGGCACCGCGGTACCACCTCGCTTGCCGGCCGCTGGCGAGCCAGGGCCGACCGCTCGTTCGCCGGCAGGGGTGCGGGCCGGTCCGCCCGGGTCTAGTGAGGCGCCGCCCTGGTGGGGTGGTGCCCGTTCTTCCGGAGGCTCCCCGGTGATGGCCGGTTCAGCGCCTCCCCCCATGGTAGCCAGCCGCCGCACGGGCCGTCGCGCCCATTCCGGCGCGAGCGCGCGAGAACCCGGTCGAGACCGGCCTGCCTGATCTGGGAGAATCCCACGCATGCCGAAGACGCCCCAGGTGCCCGACAAGCCGACCCTCGACGGACTCGAGAGCCGCTGGGTAGCCGCGTGGGCCGAGCAGGGCACGTACACGTTCGACCGGACGGCGCCCCGCGAGCAGGTCTTCTCGATCGACACTCCCCCGCCGACCGTGAGCGGCAGCCTGCACGTGGGCCACGTGTTCAGCTACACGCACACCGACCTCATCGCGCGCTACCAGCGCATGACGGGCAAGCAGGTCTTCTACCCGATCGGCTGGGACGACAACGGCCTGCCCACCGAGCGCCGCGTGCAGAACTACTTCGGCGTGCGCTGCGACCCCTCGCTGCCGTACGACCCCGAGTTCGAGCCGCCGGCCAAGCCCGACCCCAAGAAGCAGGTGCCGATCAGCCGGCCCAACTTCATCGAGCTGTGCAGCCGCCTGACGGTCGAGGACGAGAAGGCGTTCGAGGAGCTGCTGCGCCACCTCGGCCTGTCGGTCGACTGGTCGACGCAGTACGAGACGATCAGCGACGACTCGCGGCGAGTGGCCCAGCTGGCCTTCCTGCGCAACCTCGTGCGCGGCGAGGCCTACCAGAGCGAGGCGCCGAGCCTCTGGGACGTCACGTTCCAGACCGCCGTGGCCCAGGCCGAGCTGGAGGCCCGCGAGTACCCCGGCTTCTACCACCGGGTGGCGTTCCACGGCCCGGCCGGCGCCGTCCACATCGAGACCACGCGCCCCGAGCTCATCCCCGCGTGCGTGGCGCTGATCGCCCACCCGGACGACGAGCGGTACCAGCCGCTGTTCGGCACCACCGTGCGCACGCCGCTGTTCGACGTCGAGGTTCCCGTGCTGGCTCACCCTGCCGCCGAGATGGACAAGGGCGCCGGCATCGCCATGTGCTGCACGTTCGGTGACCTCACCGACGTCCAGTGGTGGCGCGAGCTGCAGCTGCCGACCCGCGCCGTGGTGGGCCGCGACGGCCGGATCCTGCGCGACGTGCCCGAGTGGCTGCCCACCGACGCCGGTCGCGACCTCTACGCCGAGCTGGCCGGCAAGACCACGTTCTCGGCGCGCGAGGCCGTGGTGCAGGCGCTGCGCGACAGCGGCGACCTCGAGGGTGAGCCGAGCCCGACCCAGCGCATGGCGAACTTCTTCGAGAAGGGCGACAAGCCGCTCGAGATCGTCACCAGCCGCCAGTGGTACATCCGCAACGGCGGCCGCGACCCCCAGCTCAAGGAGACGTTCCTCGAGCGCGGTCGTGAGCTGAAGTTCGTGCCCGAGTTCATGGCCCACCGCTACGAGAACTGGGTGGGCGGTCTGAACGGCGACTGGCTGATCAGCCGCCAGCGCTTCTTCGGCGTGCCGTTCCCGGTCTGGTACCGCCTCGACGAGCAGGGCGAGATCGACTACTCCGCGCCGATCGTGGCCGAGGAGTCCGCGCTGCCGGTCGACCCGTCGTCCGACCCCGCGCCCGGCTTCACGAGCGACCAGCGCGGCGTGCCCGGCGGCTTCGTCGGCGACCCTGACGTCATGGACACCTGGGCGACGTCGTCGCTCACCCCGCACATCGCGTGCGGCTGGGAGCGCGACCCCGACCTGTTCGCCCGCACCTTCCCGATGGACCTCAACACCCACGCCCACGAGATCATCCGCACCTGGCTGTTCTCGCGCGTCGTGCGCGCGCACTACGAGAACGGCTCGCTGCCCTGGGCGCGCTCGATGATCTCGGGCTTCGTGGTCGACCCCGACCGCAAGAAGATGAGCAAGTCCAAGGGCAACGCCGTGGTGCCCACCGAGATCCTCGACAAGTTCGGCACCGACGCCGTCCGCTGGCGCGCCGCCATGGCCCGCCCGGGCATGGACTCGCCGTTCGACGAGAGCCAGATGAAGGTCGGCCGACGCCTGGCCATCAAGGTGCTCAACGCCAGCAAGTTCGTGCTGGGCGCCGGCGCGAGCCTGGACGCCGGGCCGGTCACCGAGCCGCTCGACGTCGCCATGCTGACCGCGCTGGCCCAGGTGGTGCGCGAGGCCGGCGAGGCGTTCGCGGCCTTCGACTACACCCGGGCGCTGGAGACCACCGAGCGCTTCTTCTGGACCTTCTGCGACGACTACCTCGAGCTGGTCAAGGAGCGCGCGTACGGCGAGGGGGCGGGTGCGGCGTCCGCGCGCACCGCGCTGGCCACCGCGCTGTCGGTGCAGCTGCGCCTGCTCGCGCCGATCATGCCCTTCGTCACCGAGGAGGCGTGGTCGTGGTGGCAGGACGGCTCGGTGCACCGCGCCGCGTGGCCGACGGCGGACGAGCTGGAGGCGGCCGTGCCCGGCGTCCGCGACGGCGACGGCGGCCTGTTGGCGACGGTGTCGGTGGCGCTGGCCGGCGTGCGCGGCGCGAAGTCGCAAGCCAAGGTGTCGCAGCGCACGCCGGTGACGCGCGCGGTCATCGCGGCGTCCGACGACGACCTGGCGCGCCTGCGCGCCGCCGAGGCCGACCTGCGCGCCACTGGGCGGATCGAGCAGCTCGAGCTGGTGAGCGGCGAGGGCGAGCCCACGGTGACCGACATCGAGCTCGGTGAGCAGGAGCCCTCGCCCCGTTCGGACGCCACCGGCTGACGAGCCCGCGCCGGCACCACCCGCCGCCATCACCCTGCGTCACCACCCGGACGGCGCAAACGGCCTCGAGATCTCACTCAAGAGCAGGAACGAGCCTGCCGATGCAGCGGAGGTCGGTGGGAGCGTCCCGCGGACGCGTGGCCGGGAAGGACCGGGCTCATGGGTGGGATCGCTCTGGTCGTCACGACCGTGTGCGTGGTCGTGGCGGTGGCGTCCGCCGCTGCTCTGGCCGTGCTGCTCGTACTGCGCGACCGCGAGCGCGAGCGGGTGGCCCGCCGCGACCCGCTGACCCAGCTCGGCAACCGGACGCTGCTCGCCGAGGCGGCCGAGCAGGTGCTCGGTGGTCTGGACGAGCTCGACGGCAACGGCAGCCACGGCCCCGCGCTGCTGCTGGTCGACCTCGACGGGTTCAAGGACGTCAACGACACCCTGGGACACATCGCCGGTGACGAGGTGCTGGTGGAGGTGGCCCACCAGCTCGTGGCCGCGGCCGGTAGCGACTCGCTGGTGACCCGGCTCGGGGGCGACGAGTTCGCCATCCTGATCCGCGGGCCCATCAACATGTCTGGTGCCAGCGTGCGGGCCAAGCGCATCCTGGGCGCCTTGACGCTCAACGAGTTCCGCACGCGGGGCGTCTCGATCGACATCCGCGCCAGCATCGGCGTCACGGTGGCTCCGCAGGACGGCCGCTCGCTCAACGACCTCATGCAGCACGCCGACGTCGCGATGTACCAGGCCAAGCGCTCGCGCTCCGGCGTCGCGACCTACGACCCGGCCTACGACGACCACTCCACCGACCGGCTCGAGACCCTCGCGCACCTGCGCGAGGCCATGCTCGACGACCAGCTGCACGTGCGGTACCAGCCGGTGATCCGCGCCGACGGGCACGCCCTGGCCGGCTTCGAGGCGCTGCTGCGCTGGGAC
>JBQCES010000369.1:0-3082 GCA_051960055.1 Angustibacter sp.
GTCCCAGCAGCGCCGCGGCCCCCGCGCCGCGGTCGCGCAGCACGCGCACCGCCCAGGCACCGAGCAGCACCGTGACGACGGCGGCCGGCGTCGAGGCGAGTCCCTCGGGGTCGCCGCGGGTGGGACTGTAGAGGTGGCGCAGTCCGAGCAGCGCCGTGTCGACGTCCTGGGGCCAGTTGGTGGACGGCGCACGGGCGGCCGGGCCGCCGACGACCAGCACCGCCGTGTACGCCACGAGCACCGCCCCGGCGAGCGCCACCGCGTGCCGAGTGCGCAGGTGCAGCAGCACGAGCGCGGCCAGCACCGAGCAGAGCGCGATGCGCTGCAGCACGCCCATGACCCGCAGGTCGGCGAGGCCGGGCCACGGCAGCGCGTTGAGCAGCAGCCCCAGCGCGAAGAGCACCCCGGCGCGCCGCAGCAGCGCCGCGTGCACCCCGGGCCTGCGGCGCAGGGCGACGCCGAGGGCGGCGCCACCGACCAGCAGGAACGTGGGGAACACCAGGTCGGCCGGTGTGAGGCCGTCCCACACCGCGTGACTGACGCCCGGTGGCTTCTCGTGCGGGTTGCCCTCGCCGTTGACCACGACCATGCCGGCGACGGCCAGCCCGCGCAGCAGGTCGATCGAGCGCATCCGGCGCTCGCCGTACGGGTCGGCCGGTGCCGGTGCCTCAGCAGGTGCCACCACGCGCGTGTCGGTCACGTCGGCGGCACCTCCGGGTCAGCGGGCCGGCCCCCGGGCGAGCAGGGTCGGCAGGTCGACGACGTCCCAGCCCGCCGAGCGCAACCCGGCCAGCAGGAACGGCAGCACGTCCATGGTGGCGCTGCGGTCGATGGTCTGCCCGCCGGAGCACATGACCCGGCCGCCGTCGTGCGCGAGCAGGATCTGCCCGGAGGCCGCGCGGCGCACCATGAGCGCGGCGACGTCCCGCGGTGCGGTCGTGGCGGGGTGGAGCGCCTCGACGCACTGGGTCCAGAAGGCCGTGCGCAGCCCCAGGCGGTCGGCCACGCGCGCCACGGTGGGGCTGGTCCAGCCCTTCGGCGGCCGGAAGAGGTCGGGGCGCGGCAGGCCGGCGGCGAGCAGGTCGGCGGTGCCGCCGCCGAGCTCGGCGGTGACCGCGGGCCGGCCCAGCAGGTACAGGTCAGCGTGGGAGTGAGTGTGGTTCGCGACCGTGTGGCCACGCCGCACGACCTCGTGAGCGAGATCGCGCCACACCAGGGCGTTGACGCCCACAGTGAAGAACGTCGCGCGGGCCTCGTAACGGTCGAGCAGGTCGAGCACGTGGGGCGTGTAGTCGGGGTCGGGGCCGTCGTCGAAGGTGAGCGCGACCATCCGGCGCGAGGTCGACACGGCGAAGACGCCGTCGGGCTGGGCGGCGTGCCGGGCGCGGTGGGTCGACGTGCGCATGCCGGGCAGGTAGTCCTCACGCGCTTCGGCCCGCGTGCCCGACACGATCCCTGCGCCGCCGAGCAGGCAGGCGGCCGCACCGCCGAGCAGCGTGCGTCGTGCCAGTCCTGCCATGCCGGCCCCCCGCCGTCGTGCGATCCCCGCCCTCGACCGCTGTCGAGGTGCCCCACCTCGATGCTAGGTAGGCGCCGTCGTGGTGTCCGGCAGATCGGCGAACCGGCGGCGCACCTGAGGTGTCGTCGGTCACAACGGACCTTCTGGACCTCCCGCTGGAGGTGACTCGTCAGTAACCTCGGGGCACCTCAGGCACCATCTCGCGACCGAGCCGTGCGCAGCCGCCGCCGGCCAGCCCTCTGGAGGACCGCCGTGAACGACGCCTCGCAGCAGATCCTGGACGCCATCCTCGCCGGCGACACGACGTCCGAGGGCTTCGCCGCCCTCGAGCTGCCCGACCACTACCGCGCCGTCACGGTGCACAAGGACGAGGTCGACATGTTCGGGGACGTGCCCTCGAACGAGAAGGACCCGCGCCGGAGCCTGCACGTCGAGGAGGTGCCGCTGCCCGAGCTCGCGCCCGGGGAGGCGCTCGTCGCCGTCATGGCCTCCGCCATCAACTACAACACCGTCTGGACGTCGATCTTCGAGCCGGTCTCGACGTTCGGCTTCCTCGAGCGGTACGGCCGCACGTCGCCGATCGCCAAGCGCCACGACCTGCCGTACCACGTGGTCGGGTCCGACCTCGCCGGCGTCGTGCTGCGCACCGGGGCCGGAGTCCACAGCTGGAAGCCGGGCGCCGAGGTGGTGGCGCACTGCCTGTCGGTCGAGCTCGAGCACCCCGACGGCCACAGCGACACGATGCTCGACCCCGAGCAGCGGATCTGGGGCTTCGAGACCAACTTCGGCGGCCTCGCGCACCTCGCGATCGTCAAGGCCAACCAGCTCATGCCCAAGCCCGCGCACCTGTCGTGGGAGGAGGCGGCGTCCCCGGGTCTGGTCAACTCCACGGCCTACCGCCAGCTGATCTCCAAGAACGGTGCGTCCCTCAAGCTGGGCGACACGGTGCTGATCTGGGGCGCGTCCGGCGGTCTCGGTTCGTACGCCACCCAGATGGCTCTGGCCGCGGGCGCGACGCCGGTGTGCGTCGTGTCGAGCGAGGACAAGGCCGAGATCTGCCGCTCGATGGGGGCCGAGCTCGTCATCGACCGCCGCGCCGAGGACTTCCGGTTCTGGAAGGACGAGACGACCCAGGACCCCAAGGAGTGGCGCCGTTTCGGAGCCCGCATCCGCGAGCTCACCGGCGGTCGCGACGTCGACATCGTCTTCGAGCACCCGGGGCGAGAGACGTTCGGTGCCAGCGTGTTCGCGGCGCGCAAGGGCGGCACCATCGTCACCTGCGCCTCGACGTCGGGCTTCATGCACGAGTACGACAACCGCTACCTCTGGATGAACCTCAAGCGCATCATCGGCTCGCACTTCGCCAACTACCGCGAGGCGTGGGAGGCCAACGACCTGATCAACCGCGGGCTGATCCACCCGACCCTGTCCAAGGTGTACCCGCTGGACGAGGTCGGTCAGGCGGCGTGCGACGTCCACGAGAACAAGCACCAGGGCAAGGTCGGCGTGCTGTGCCTGGCGCCGGAGGAGGGCCTCGGCGTCGCTCCCGAAGCGGCTGACTTC
>JBQCES010000370.1:0-16966 GCA_051960055.1 Angustibacter sp.
TGCTCATCGAGCGCACCCGCAACCTGCCCGAGCCGATCGTGCGTCAGGGCCTCCCCCTGGCGAGCGTGGCCCGCTGCGTGCTCGACGCGTGCCGGCAGCTCGAGGACCTCGCTGCGGTGCGTGAGCTCGTGGCCGAGGTCGTGCAACGGCGGCTGTGCACCGTGAAGGAGCTCGGCGATGCCCTCGCGGCGGCGGCGCGACAGCGCAGCGCGTTGCCGCGGGAGGTGCTGCGGGAGGTGGAGGCCGGCGTCCGGTCGGTGGCTGAGGCGCACGCTCGAGAGGTGTTCTCCCGGCACGGCGTCCCCCAACCCCGCTGGAACTGGGCCCTGCACACGGTGGACGGCGAGCACGTCGTCACCCCGGACGGCTGGTGGGATGAAATCGGCTGCGCGCTGCAGATCGACTCGATGAGGTACCACCTCGGGCCGGCGCTCTACCGGCGCACCCAGCAGCTGTAGCGGGCGCTGGCTCGCTACGACGTCCCGTTCCTGCCGGTGGCGCCGAGCGACATCCTGGAGGACGAGGCGGGGTTCGTGGCTGAGGTGCGGGCGTTTCTCGCCACTCATGCGCAGCACCGGCCGACGTCGGCTCTCATCGCGAGCCCGCCGCCGGCTCGACGCGTGGGCTGACCCGCGGAGGTGTCGCTCTGGGGAAGCCCACTCCAACATCACGTTGGAGCGGGGTGCCCCAGCACCAATAGGTTCGGTGCAGGGTGCCACCGCGCCAAACCCACGGGAGAGCTCAGAAGCCGGCGTCCTTGGGCAGGGAGAGGTCGGGCTTGTTCTCGAGCTCCTCGACGTTGACGTCCTTGAACGTCATCACCTTGACGTTCTTGACGAACCGCGCGGGGCGGTAGACGTCCCACACCCAGGCGTCGCTCATGGTGACCTCGAAGTACACCTCGCCACCGTCTGAGCGCACCTGCACGTCGACCGAGTTAGCGAGGTAGAACCTGCGCTCGGTCTCGACCACGTGCGAGAACAGGCCCACGACGTCGCGGTACTCGCGGTAGAGCGACAGCTCCATCTCGGTCTCGTAGTTCTCGAGGTCCTCAGCGCTCACGGCCCCACCTCCGTCATCAGCCCATCATCGACCACGGCGTCGACGCACGCCGCCTCGGCCCGCGGCGCGGCGCCGAACACCGGCAGGCGCCACGACAGCCGGTGGTGCTCCGAGGCACCCACCCGCGCGATCGCGGCCACGTGCTCCGGCGTGGAGTAGCCCTTGTTGATGTTCCAGCCGTACTGCGGGAAGCGGGCCGCGAGATCGAGCATGATCGCGTCGCGCTCGACCTTGGCCAGCACGCTCGCGGCCGCGACCGACGAGCACGACAGGTCGGCCTTGATCCGCGTGCGCACGGGGGGCGTGACCACGGCGCCCTCGCAGAAGGCCAGCAGGCCGTCGGACGCCGGGTCGGTCAGCCAGTCGTGGTTGCCGTCGAGGAGCACGAGGTCGGGTTCGGCCGGCAACGCCGCGAGCGCGCGCCGGGCCGCCGCCCGCAGCGCGCCGAGGATCCCGAGGTGGTCGACCTCCTGCGGGCTCGCATGGCCCACCGCGCTCGCCAGCGCCCACCGCCGGATCCGCGGGACCAGTGCCTCGCGGGCGGCCGGCGTCAGCAGCTTGGAGTCACGGACGCCGGACGGCGCGGTGCGCACGCGCGCGTCGACGAGCACCACGCCCACCGTGGCCGGTCCCGCCAGCGCGCCGCGCCCCACCTCGTCGACGGCGGCGAGCAGCGTGCACTCCTCGCGCAGCAGCGCCCGCTCGATGCGCAGCGACGGCGCCCGGCCGGCGGGGCTCACACGTCCACCTCGACCGGCTCGGCTGCGTCGAGCGCGCCGCTGCGGGCCCGCTCCAGCAGCGCCGGCAGCAGCGTGGCCAGGGCCCGAGGGGTGAGGATCTCGCGCTGCTCGGCGGCGAGCTCGTCGAGAGTCCACCAACGCACCTCCTCGAGCGTGCTGACCTCGAGGGGGGTCCAGCCGGAGTGGTCGAGCTCGACCGGCGCCCCGCCACCGCCCACGCGCAGCAGGAACCAGCGCTCGCGCAGGTCGAACGACGGCAGCGCGTGCCGACGGGTCCACACGCACGCGCCGAGCTCGCCGTCGTCCGCGAGGTGCAGGCCGAGCTCTTCGACCAGCTCGCGGCGAGCGGCCTGCACGGCGGTCTCCCCCGGCTCGATCCCGCCGCCGGGTGGGAACCAGAAGCCCGCGCGCGAGCGCAGCAGCAGCACCCGGTGGTCGGCGTCGACCACCAGCACGCGCACCGTGGGTCGCACCGGCTCAGCCGGGAGCTGGGCGTGCAGGTCGCCCGCCCACCGCACCATCTCGGCCGGCGCCACCGCCGCGCCGGAGGCGACGAGCGCCTCGAGCTGCGCGCCGTCGAGCCACTCGGCGCCGAGCGTGAAGGCCCGTTCCTCCTCGTTCATGCCGACCGGCACGGGCGTGAACCGCTCGGTGCGCAGCGCGTAGAACGTGTTGTGGCCGAGGTAGCGTCGCCCGCCGAAGCCGAACTCGTTGCTCGACGTGACCGCCGGCTCGCCCAGGTCGTCGACGCTGAAGCCCAGCTCCTCCCACGCCTCGCGGCAGGCCGCGTCGTGCGGGCTCTCGCCCGGCTCCACGCCACCGCCGGGACTCACCCAGCGCGCGACGTCGGGCTCGGCCGGGTCGACGACACGCTGCAGCAGCAGCGCGCCGCTGGGGTCGAGGCACAGCAGCCGGGCTGCCGGTCGGTCGATGAGCGTCATCAGGTCGACCCTACGGCGCGCTCGCACCTGCGGCGGGCACCCGGTCGAACGTCGACTTCGGCACGCCGAGCCAGTCACCGCGCGAGAACGGCCAGACCACGGCCATGGCGCGCCCCGTCACCAGGTCGACCGGCACGAAGCCCTTGAACCGCGAGTCCTCGGACGCCGCGCGGTGGTCACCCATCACCCACAGCTTGCCGGCTGGCACGCGGACGTCGAACGGCTTCTCCGACGGCCGGTCGCCCGGGTGCACGTACGGCTCGTCGAGCGCGACGCCGTTGACGGTGAGCCGCCCCCGCTTGTCGCAGCAGACCACGTGGTCTCCGGGCAGACCGATGACCCGCTTGATGAGGTGGTTGCCCGAGTCGTTGGGCAGCAGCCCGATGAAGATCAGCGCCTTGCGCACCGGACCGGGGTCGGGCACGGCGACGTCGTTCTGCTCGAGCCAGTCGCCGGGGTCGGTGAACACGACGACCTCTCCGCGCTTGAGCGCGAACGGCCCCGGCGTCAGCTTGCTGACGATGACGCGGTCGCCCACGAGCAGCGTGTTCTCCATCGACACCGACGGGATGTAGAACGCCTGCACGAGGAAGGTCTTCACCAGCAGCGACAGCACCAGCGCGATGCCGACGACGATCACGGCCTCGCGCAGCGCGCTCAGCAGGCCCAGACCAGCCCGTCGGCCGCGCGACGGAGGCGGCGCCTGGCCGTCATGGGCCGCGCGGTAGCGCTGGCTGCGGAACGCCGGGCCGTCGTCCGCGGACTCCCGCCCCGGCTCCGGCCGGTCGTCGTCAGTGCTCACGCCACTCCCCCGCTGATCAGCGCCGCGCCACGGGGGCGCCGTCGACGCCACCGGCCCGCGACAACGGCCAGAACCGCACGAAGACCTTGCCGATCACGCGGTCGACCGGCACCGTGCCACCGCCCGGATCACCCAGGTGGGCCCGCGAGTCGGCCGAGTCGCTGCGGTGGTCGCCCATGACCCACAGCCGCCCCTCGGGCACGACGACGTCGAAGGGCGTCGTGCTCGGAGCGTCGCCCGGGTTGACGTAGGGCTCGTCGACAGGCCGGTCGTTGACCTTCAGGCGTCCGGCGGCGTCGCAGCACTCGACGTGGTCGCCGGGCAGGCCGATCACCCGCTTGGTGAAGTCCTTCTCGGACGGCGAGACGCCGAAGAACGCCCCGATCTGCCGCGCCGCGCGCCCGAGCAGGCCGTGCGCCGGCGCGACCTCCTGCGATCCCGCGAAGGAGTCGCGGCCGTCGAACACGATGACGTCTCCGCGATGGATGTCACCCAGCCGGTAGCTGAGCTTCGAGACCAGCACGCGGTCGCCGATCTGCAGCGTCGGCTCCATCGACCCCGAGGGGATGTAGAACGCCTGCACCAAGAAGGTGCGCACCACGAGGGTGAGCACGAGGGCGGCCGCCACGAGCATCGGCAGGTCTCGCCACCAGGGGCGGTGCTCCGTCTGCCGCGCGTCAGCTTCGGTGGTCTCGTGCCGTGCGGCACCGGAGGCGGCCTCACCGGCGGCGTCCTGGGGGGCGACGTCCATCACCGCGAGCCTATCGCGTACGCCTGGCCGCACTCACTCAACGCGTCGCGCATCGCGAGCGCGCAGACAGCGGCGCCCGGGACTCCAGAGAGGGTCCCGGGCGCAGCCGACCGTTGAGGGTCTGTGGTCAACGCGAGACCGGCGTCTCGCGCTTCTCCTTGATCTTGGCGGCCTTGCCGCGCAGGTCGCGCAGGTAGTACAGCTTCGCGCGACGCACGTCACCGCGGGTGACGACCTCGATCTTGTCGATCACCGGGGAGTGCAGCGGGAAGGTGCGCTCGACGCCGACGCCGAAGCTGACCTTGCGGACCGTGAAGGTCTCGCGGACGCCGTCGCCCTGGCGACGGATGACCGCACCCTGGAACACCTGGATGCGCGAGCGGTTGCCCTCCACGACCTTGACGTGGACCTTCAGCGTGTCGCCGGGGCGGAACTCAGGGACGTCGTCCCGCAGGCTCGCGGCGTCAACAGAGTCGAGGATGTGCATGGGGCGTCCGTTTCTCGCAGGTGCCACGGGTCACCCACGGTCATCGTGGTCAGGTATCGCCACCGAGTCGGCGCGTGCGTCTCCCCCGTGGCGGGGACGCGGCCGGTGCGTGGCGCGAGGGCCTAGTCTGCCACAGGCGGGGACCCCGCCTGAAATCCGTCCAGGACGGCGCGGTCTCGCGCGTCGAGAGCGCCCGGGTCGAGCGCCCCGATGAGGTCCGGACGGCGGGCGGCGGTGCGGCGCAGCCGCTCGTCACGCCGCCACCGCGCGACGGCGCCGTGGTGGCCCGACAGCAGCACGGGCGGGACGTCGCGGTCCCGCCACGACGCCGGCTTGGTGTACACGGGGTACTCCAGCAGGCCGTCCTCGTGGCTCTCCTCCACCAGGCTCTCGGCGTTGCCGACGACGCCGGGCAGCAGCCGGGCGACGGCCTCGACCACCGCCAGCACCGCGACCTCACCGCCGTTGAGCACGTAGTCGCCCAAGCTCACGGGCGTGACCCGCCAGCGGTCAGCGGCGTCGTCCAGCACGCGCTCGTCGATGCCCTCGTAGCGGCCGCAGGCGAAGGCCAGCCAGGGTTCGGCTGCGAGCTCGTGGGCCATCGCCTGGGTGAAGCGGACACCGGACGGGCTGGGCACCAGCAGGTGCGGCGTGGCGTCCTGGTCGTCGAGGGCCGCGCGACCGGCCCGCTCGACGTGATCGAGCGCCTCACCCCACGGCTCCGGCCGCATGACCATGCCGGGCCCGCCGCCGTACGGGGTGTCGTCGACCGTGCGGTGTCGGTCGTGGGTGAAGTCGCGCAGGTCGTGGACGGCGACGTCGAGCAGCCCCTGCTCGCGCGCCTTGCCGATCAGCGAGAGCTGCAGGGCGTCGAGGTAGGCGGGGAAGATCGAGACGACGTCGACGCGCATCACTGCGCCTCGTCGCGGTCGCCGGCGCCGTCGTCGAACATCCCGCCGGGCGGGTCGACGACGACGCGCCCGCCGGCGACGTCGACCTCGGGCACCAGGGCTGCCACGAACGGCACCAGCACCTCGTCGCCCGCCACCGAACGCACCACGAGCAGGTCCTGCGCGGCGCCGGCGTCCAGGCGCACGACCTCGCCCAGCACCTGGCCCGCAGGGTCCTCGACCCGCAGGCCGACGAGCTCGTGCTCGTACCAGGCGTCGGGCTCGTGGGACGCCTCGACGTCGACCAGCAGCAGCACGCCCCGCAGCGCCTCGGCCGCCGTGCGGTCGGACACGGAGGCGAACTGCAGCAGCAGCACGCCGTTGTGGTTGCGCGCGCTGTCGAGCGTGAGGGGGCCGGCGTCCGCAGGGTCGGTGACGAAGGTGGCGCCGGGGACGAACCGCTCCTCGGGGACGTCGGTGCGCACCTCGATGCTCACCTCGCCGCGCAGGCCGTGGGCCCGACCGACGCGGGCGACGACACGCTGCATGCTCACTCCCTGGTGCAGGCGGCCGGGACGGCCGGGAAACAGCGGCGTCCGAGCACCCGACCGGTGCGGTCAGGTGCTCGGACGCAGGTGGTGCTGGTCAGCGCACGCGGTCGGTGTCGACGATGTCGATCCGCACCGAGCGGCCACTCGCCAGGGCGCCGACGACGGTGCGCAGCGCGCTCGCCGTACGGCCCGACCGGCCGATCACTCGACCGAGGTCGTCGGGGTGCACGCGCACCTCGAGCATCTCGCCGCGGCGGCCGTTGACCTGGCGGACGGTGACGTCGTCCGGGTGCTCGACGATGCCACGCACGAGGTGGTCGAGGGCGTTCTCGAGCACGCTCAGGCCTCGGTGGTGGCGGCCTCGTCGGCCGGGGCGTCGGCGGTCTGCTCAGCAGCAGCCTCGTCAGCCTTCGGCTCGGCCTTCTTGGCAGCCTTCTTCTTGGGCGTGGTCGCACCCTCCTTGACCTCGTCGCCCGCGGAGGCGCGAGCGGCCTCGTTGAACAGCGCGTCGCGGTCGGGACGAGCGGCCGGAGCCTTCAGCGTGCCCTCGGCACCCGGCAGGCCCTTGAACTTCTGCCAGTCGCCGGTGACCTTGAGCAGCGCGAGCACCTGCTCGGTCGGCTGAGCACCGACGCTGAGCCAGTACTGCGCCCGCTCGGAGTCGATGTCGATGAGCGAGGGCTCCTCGGTCGGGTGGTACTTGCCGATCTCCTCGATCGAGCGACCGTCGCGCTTGGTGCGCGAGTCGGCCACGACGACGCGGTAGTACGGGGCCCGGATCTTGCCCAGGCGCTTGAGTCGGATCTTGACGGCCACGGGTGTGGTCACTCCTGAATCTGCGTGGGGTGGCGCGGCGGGCTCCCGGGTGGGGACTCGGGTGCCGTGGCGCTCGGGACACGGAGCGAAGCGGAGAGAGGGGCCGCGACGCACCGGTACGGCGAACCATTCTGCCAGACGCGGCGGCTCTGCTCGACCACGCCCGGCGCGGGTCAGCCCTTGGCCACCTTGGCCAGGCGGTTCCAGGTGTCGACGACGGTGTCGGGGTTGAGCGACATCGAGGCGATGCCCCGCTGCATGAGCCACTCGGCGAGGTCGGGGTGGTCGCTCGGGCCCTGGCCGCAGATGCCGACGTACTTGCCGGCCGCGGTGCAGGCCTCGATGGCCCGCTCGAGCATGAAGAGCACGGCCGGGTCGCGCTCGTCGAACGACTCCGCCACCAGCCCGGAGTCGCGGTCGAGGCCGAGGGTCAGCTGCGTCATGTCGTTCGAGCCGATCGAGAACCCGTCGAAGTGCTCGAGGAACTGCTCGGCGATGACGGCGTTCGAGGGCAGCTCGCACATCATGATCACCTGGAGGTCGTTCTCGCCGCGGCGCAGGCCGTGCTCGGCGAGCAGCTCGACGACACGGCGTCCCTCGGTGACGGTGCGCACGAACGGGATCATCACCTTGACGTTGGTGAGGCCCATCTCGTCGCGCACGTAGCGCAGCGCCTCGCACTCCATGGCGAAGCAGTCGCGGAACTGCTCGGAGACATAGCGCGACGCACCGCGGTACCCGATCATCGGGTTCTCCTCGTGCGGCTCGAACCGCTCGCCGCCCAGGAGGTTGGCGTACTCGTTGGACTTGAAGTCCGACATCCGCACGATCACCGGCTTGGGCGCGAACGCCGCCGCGATCGTGGCCACGCCCTCGGCGACGCGCTGGACGAAGTAGTCGCGCGGGCTCGGGTAGGCGGCCACGGCCTCGCTGACCTGCGAGCGCAGCGGCTCGTCGAGCGTGTCGAGCTCGAGCAGCGCCCGCGGGTGGATGCCGATCTGCCGGTTGATGATGAACTCCAGGCGCGCGAGCCCGACGCCGGCGTTCGGCAGCCGCGAGAACGCGAACGCCTGGTCGGGCGTGCCGACGTTCATCATGATGTCGACGTCGAGCTCGGGCATGGTCTCGAGGTCGGTCTCGGTGACCTCGAAGTCCAGCACGCCGTCGTAGACGTAGCCGGTGTCGCCCTCGGCGCACGACACCGTCACCTCACGGCCCTCGGCGAGGTCGCTCGTGGCGCTGCCGGTGCCGACGACGGCCGGGATGCCGAGCTCGCGGGCGATGATCGCCGCGTGGCACGTGCGGCCACCGCGGTTGGTGACGATGGCGCTCGCGCGCTTCATGATCGGCTCCCAGTCGGGGTCGGTCATGTCGGCAACGAGCACCTCCCCCGGGGAGAACTGGCTCATCTGGTCGGCCGACTGCAGCACGCGCACCGGGCCGGCGCCGATCTTCTGGCCGATCGCGCGGCCCTCGACGACGACGTCGCCGCGCTGGCTGAGGCGGAAGCGCTGCATCGTGGTGGCCGAGCGGCGCGACTGCACTGTCTCCGGCCGCGCCTGCAGGATGTAGAGCTTGCCGTCGACGCCGTCCTTGCCCCACTCGATGTCCATGGGGCGGCCGTAGTGCTCCTCGATCGCGACGGCGAGGCGCGCGAGCTCGGTGACCTCGGCGTCGGTCAGGCTGAACCGCGTGCGGTCGGCCGGGTCGACGTCCACGAACTCGGTGGAGCGGCCCACGGTGCGGTCGTCGGTGTAGACCATCTTGGTGGCCTTGGTGCCGATGCCGCGCTTGAGGATCGCCGGACGCCCCGCCCGCAGGCCCGGCTTGTAGACGTAGAACTCGTCGGGGTTCACCGCGCCCTGCACGACCGCCTCCCCCAGCCCGTAGGACGACGTGACGAACACCGCGTCGTCGTAGCCGGACTCGGTGTCCATGGTGAACATGACGCCGGACGCCCCGACGTCCGAGCGCACCATCCGCTGCACGCCCGCCGAGAGCGCGACCTCGGCGTGCTCGAAGCCGTGGTGCACGCGGTAGGCGATGGCGCGGTCGTTGTAGAGCGAGGCGAAGACCTCGTGGATGGCTCGCAGCACGCCGTCGATACCGCGCACGTTCAGGAAGGTGTCCTGCTGGCCGGCGAACGACGCGTCGGGCAGGTCCTCGGCCGTGGCGCTCGACCGGACGGCGAACGACGCCTCCTCGTCGTCACCGGCCAGCGTCGCGAAGGCCTCGCGGATCGCCGTCTCCAGGTGCTGCGGCAGCGGCTGCTCGATGACCCAGCCGCGGATCTCGCGGCCGGCCGCCGCGAGCGCCTGGACGTCGTCGGAGTCGAGCGAGCGCAGCCGATCGGCGATCCGGTCGGCCAGGCCGGTCTCGCCGAGGAACGAGCGGAAGGCGTCGGCGGTAGTGGCGAAGCCGTCGGGCACGCTCACCCCGGCGTCGGCGAGGTTGCTCACCATCTCGCCCAGCGAGGCGTTCTTGCCCCCGACCTGGTCGAGGTCACCCATGCCGAGGCTGGAGAACCACCGGACGTCGTCGCTCATAGATCGCTTCCTTTGGTGATGGTGTGATCGACCCACTCCCGCAGTCGGGGTCGGCCGGGCTGGCGTCGGTCGCTGAGAGTCTGCACGATCAGCGCGGCCATCTCCTCCACGGACCTCGTGGTGGAGTTGATGACCGGCAGGTGGTTGGCGCGGTACATCGCCTCGGCCCGCCGCAGCTCGAAGGTGCACTGGTCGAGCGAGGCGTAGCGCGAGTTCGGACGCCGCTGCTGGCGCACCTCGGCCAGGCGCGTGGGCGTCGCGAGCAGCCCGAAGCAGCGGTCGGCGAGGTCGCGCACCGGGCGCGGCAGCTCGGTGCCGTCGAGGTCCTCGTCGACCAGGGGGTAGTTGGCCACGAAGAGCCCGTGCTGCAGCGCGAGGTACATCGACGTCGGCGTCTTGCCGCACCGCGACGGCGCGATGAGGATCACGTCGGCGCGGTCGATGGCGCGCAGCGTCTGGCCGTCGTCGTGCTGGATCGAGTACTCGATCGCCTGCATGCGCGAGTTGTAGCGCTGGACGTCACCCACGCCGTGCAGCCGCCGGGGCACGTGCTGGGCGGAGACGCCGAGGGTCTGCTCGACGCGGCTCATGTGCATCTCGTAGAAGTCGATCACCGGGCAGCGGGCCTTGCCCAGCTCGAGCCGGATCGCCTCGGTGGCTGCGGTCGAGAACACCAGCGGCGTCACCGGCCCGTCCATGGCCTCGTCGAGGATCGCCACCACCTGGCGCGCCTCCTCGACCGAGCCGATGAACGGGATGAGCCGGCGCTCGAACGTCAGGTGCGGGAACTGGATGAGCAGGGCGTTGCCCATGGTCTCGGCGCTGATGCCGGTGCTGTCGGACAGGAAGAACACGGGCACCGGAACGTCCGGCGACGCCGTCGTCGCGGGGGGCTCACCCATGGGGGTCAGGGTAGGGGGCGGGCCTGCTCCGCGCGCACTCGGAGGGCCAGCAGGGCGACCTCGCGCGGCGAGGCCGGGTCCGCGTCGCTCGCGTCCACCGACGCGGCGAAGCCGGTGAGTGGCGGCGCGTCGGCAGCCCGTCCGACCACCACGGCTCCCGACGGGCACGCGGCGAGCGCGGATCCCAGGGCTCCCCCGAGGTCACGGGCGTCGAGCACCGGCAGGACGAGCTCGGCGCCGAGTGCCCGTGCCAGCGACCGGCCGTCGTCGTCCTCGCTCGCGCGGACGTCGACCACCCGGCGCGCCCGGCGGTGTGGCGCGTACGGCTCGGCCGGCCACTCCTCGGCGGTGACGGCGTACCGCTCGTGATGCCGCCAGGCCAGACCGCCGGCTCCGCCGAGGCGCAGCATGCGCGGCGTCTCTCCCTCGTGGCGAAAGCCCAGTGAGCGCAGGACCTGGGCCGAGCGCACGTTGCCCGGCTGCACGTTGGCCTCGACCCGGTGCAGCCCGAGGCCGCCGTCGGTCTCCGGTCGCAACGCGACGTCCACGACCAGCGCCAGGCCTTCCCGGAACAGCCCGCGGCCGACGTAGGGGTCGTACGCGTCGTACCCGAGCGAGGCTGACTCGAACGTGCCGCGCACGATGCTCGACACGTTCACCCGGCCCACCAGACCGTGGCCGCCCGCGGGATCGTCCACGAGGATCACGAACGTGCGGCGCGTCGGCGACTGGTCGGCGAGGTCAGCCTCGATCCGCCCGGGGTCCACCGGGTTCCATCGCCCGATCCGGCGGCTGGAGGCCTCGTAGGCGAGGCGGTAGGGCGCCAGGTCGTCGACCGACACCGGGCGCACCCTCACCCGGTCGCCACGGGCAGTCAGCGGCTCGCTCACCACCGGCGTCCGCGCAGGACGACGGCGCCGGGGTCGGCCAGCACGCCGACGTCCTCGCGCGGGTCGGCCGGGTAGACGACGAGGTCGGCGGACGCGCCCTCGATGAGTCCCGGCCGGCCGAGCCACTCGCGCGCCGACCAGGTGGCGGCAGCCAGCGCGTCGAGGCGGGGCAGACCGGCGCGGTGCAGCTCGGCGACCTCCTGCGCCGCGAGCCCGTGCGGCAGCGACCCGCCGGCGTCGGTGCCGCAGAACACCATCACGCCCTCCTCGAACGCCGCGCGCACGGTGTCGTAGCGGCGCGCGTGCAGGTCGCGCATGTGGCGCGCGTAGACGGGGAACTTGCCCTCGGCGCTCTCGGCGATCGCCGGGAACGTCGCGATGTTGATGAGGGTCGGCACGATCGCCACGCCGCGCTCCGCGGCGGCCTCGATGGTCTCGTCGGTGAGGCCCGTGGCGTGCTCGATGCAGTCGATGCCGGCGTCGATGAGGTCGGGCAGGCTGTCCTCGCTGAAGCAGTGCGCCGTGACGCGCGCGCCCAGCTCGTGCGCGGCGTTCATGGCGGCTTGCAGGACGTCGGCGGGCCAGCAGGGCGCGAGGTCGCCGGTGTCGCGGTCGATCCAGTCGCCGACGAGCTTGACCCAGCCGTCGCCGGCCTGAGCCTCGGCCCGCACCTGCGCGACCAGCTGCTCGGGCTCGATCTCGTGGGCGTAGTTGCGGATGTAGCGGCGGGTGCGCGCGATGTGGCGTCCGGCGCGGATGATGCGCGGCAGCTCGGGCTCGTCGTCGATCCACCGGGTGTCGGCCGGGCTGCCGGCGTCGCGGATCAGCAGCGTGCCGGCGTCGCGGTCGGCCTCGGCCTGGGTGCGTGAGGTCGCGTCGTCGACGGCGCCGTGGGCGTCCAGGCCGACGTGGCAGTGCGCGTCGACCAGGCCGGGCAGCACGTACCCGTCGAGCCGGACGACGTCGGCTCCCGCGGCCGTCGGGCGCTCGAAGGTGAGCCGGCCCCCGACGACCCAGGCCTCCGGCACCTCCTCGTGCGGGCCGACGAGCACGGGTCCGGTGAGGTGCAGCACGTCCGCAGCCATGGCCGCCACCCTATCCGCGGGGTACGGTCGGCCCCCGGGGGACGGAGGGTGATGAGCACACGGCGTTGCGTCAGCACGGTGGTGGGTGCGCTGGTGGTCCTGAGCGCGTGCTCGGCGACCTCGGGTGGGGGTGCCGCGTCCCCCACGAGGGACGGTGGCTCGACGACCGGCGCCTCCAGCCCCTCGACGACGGCGCCGCCGACGTCCACCCGGACGTCGACGCCGACGTCTGCTCCGACGTCCACGCAGTCCCCGACGCCGACCACGACCGCACCTGACGCCGCCGCGCGGGCGCTGGCCCGGCTGACCCTCGCGCAGCGGGTGGGCCAGCTGCTCATGGTGGGCAGCTCGGCCGACCGCGCCGACGCGGCCACGCGCCGGGCCGTCACCCGCTACCACGCCGGCAACGTCATGCTCACGGGTCGCAGCTCGGCCGGCGTGGGCGCCACCGCGCGCGTCAGCCGGACGCTGCAGGCGCAGGCCAGCGCGGCGACCACCGGCGGCGTGCCGTTGCTCGTCGCCACCGACCAGGAGGGCGGCCAGGTGCAGGTGCTCTCGGGTGCGGGGTTCTCGCGCATCCCGGCCGCACTGACGCAGGGGTCGTGGGCGACCGCGACGCTGCGCAGCCGGGCCGCGCAGTGGGGTCGGCAGCTGCGCGCGGCGGGTGTGCAGGTGAACCTCGCGCCGGTGGCCGACACGGTGCCGGAGTCGCTGGGCCGATCCAACGCGCCCATCGGGCGCTACTCGCGCGAGTTCGGGCACGACCCCGACACGGTGGGCGCCCACGCGGCCGCGTTCGCCGCCGGCATGCGGGCGGCCGAGGTGGCGGTGGCCGTCAAGCACTTCCCCGGGCTCGGGCGCGTGCGCGACAACACCGACACGTCCAGCGGCGTCACGGACGCTACGACCACCCGCACCGACCCCTACCTCCGGCCGTTCCGCGAGGCAATCGCCGCGGGTGCGCCGATGGTGATGATGTCCAGTGCCGTCTACAGCCGCATCGACGACGGCCACCCGGCGTGCTTCTCGCGCGCGGTCGTCACCGGGCTGCTGCGTGGCGGGCTGGGCTTCGACGGCGTGGTCATCAGCGACGACCTCGGCGACGCACGCCAGGTGCAGCGGTGGTCGGCCGGCTCGCGCGCCGTCCAGCTGGTGGCCGCGGGCGGAGACGTCGTCCTCACGGTCGACCCCGACGACGCACCCGCGATGTTCACAGCGCTCTACTCGAAGGCCAAGAGCGACAAGGCGTTCCGCGCCAAGGTCGACGCCGCGGCGCTTCGGGTGCTGCGGCTCAAGGCCGCCTACGGCGTTCTGCGCTGACCCCCGCCGTCCGGTGTGATCAGGCACACCAGACCACCCCCTGGGGCGGATCACTCCAACTCGAGGTTGGAGCGGGGGCACCCAGCTCCAATAGGTTCGCCGCAGGGTGCCACCGCACCAACCATGGCTACGGGACGGCGAGCGGCGGGTCCTGCGCTGACCCCCGCCGTCCGGCGTGATCAGGCACACCAGACCACCCCCTGGGGCGGATCACTCCAACTCAAGGTTGGAGCGGGGGCACCCAGCTCCAATAGGTTCGCCGCAGGGTGCCACCGCACCAAAAGGTGCGGGGCGGGGTGGGGGGGGTCAGCGGCCGAGGAACTTCTCGAAACCCGCAGGGAGCTGGCTGAGCGCCTGCGCGTCCTCTTCCGGCGTGGTGCCCGCACCGAACGGCGAACCGGACGACCCGAGCGCGCCCCGCGAGTCCTGGGCGCGCTGGGCGGCGAGGCGCTCCTGCTCGGCGCGCTTGGCCGGGTTGCCGCTCTTGCCCTTCTTGCGCTGCGGCGCCTTGCCCTTGGCCTTCTTGCCGCCGCCCATGCCCGGCAGCGCGCCCATGCCGCGGCGCATCTGCTTCATCATCTTCTGCGCCTCGGAGAGGCGCTGCAGCAGCTCGTTGACGTCGGACACCGAGCGTCCCGAGCCGCGCGCGATGCGGGCGCGGCGCGAGCCGTTGATGAGCTTGGGGTGCTTGCGCTCGAACGGCGTCATCGACTGCACCATGGCCTCGACGCGGTCGAACTCGCGCTCGTCGATGGCGTCTAGCTGGTCCTTCATCTGGGCCATCCCCGGCATCATGCCGAGCATCTTCTTCAGCGAGCCCATCTGCTTGACGGCCTGCATCTGCGCGAGGAAGTCGTCGAAGGTGAAGTCCTCCTCCTCGACGAACTTGCGCGCCATCTTCTCGGCCTGGTCGGCGTCGAAGGCCTTCTGCGCCTGCTCGATGAGCGTCATGACGTCGCCCATGTCGAGGATGCGGCTGGCCATGCGGTCGGGGTGGAAGACCTCGAAGTCCTCGAGCTTCTCGCCCGTGCTGGCGAACATGATCGGCCGGCCGGTGACCGTGGCCACCGACAGCGCCGCACCACCGCGCGCGTCGCCGTCGAGCTTCGACAGCACGACGCCGGTGAACTCGACGCCCTCGAGGAACGCCTGGGCCGTGGTGACGGCGTCCTGGCCGATCATCGCGTCGATGACGAACAGCACCTCGTCGGGCTGCACGGCCGCGCGGATGTCGGCCGCCTGCTGCATCAGCTCGGTGTCGATGCCGAGGCGGCCCGCGGTGTCGACGATGACGACGTCGTGCTGGCGGGCGCGCGCCTCGGCGACACCGTCGCGCGCCACGCGCACGGGGTCACCGACGGTGGCCTGCTCGAGGTCGTCGCCCTGGTTGCCCTTCTCGGGGGCGAACACCGGGACGCCGGCCCGCTCGCCCACCACCTGCAGCTGGGTCACGGCGTTCGGTCGCTGGAGGTCAGCGGCCACGAGCAGCGGCGTGTGCCCCTCCGACTTCAGCCACAGCGCCAGCTTGCCGGCGAGCGTGGTCTTACCCGCACCCTGCAGACCCGCGAGCATGATCACGGTGGGCGGCGTCTTGGCGAAGCGCACCCGGCGGGTCTGGCCGCCGAGCACCGACACCAGCTCGTCGTTGACGATCTTGACGACCTGCTGAGCCGGGTTGAGCGCACCGCTGACCTCGGCGCCCAGCGCCCGCTCGCGCACCGCCGCGGTGAACTGCTTCACCACCGGCAGCGCGACGTCGGCCTCGAGCAGCGCCGTGCGGATCTCCTTCACCGTGGCCGCGACGTCCGACTCGGACAGGCGACCCTTGCCGCGCAGGTTCTTGAACGTGGCGGACAGGCGGTCGGACAGGGTGGCGAACACGGAGCAACCTCGGGGTGCTGGACGTCGTGGGACTCCCCCACAGCCTACTTGGCGCTCGCGCCGACCTCCTGCGCGCGAGGCGGCAGCTCCGCGGCGTCGACGAGCGCGGCCACGACGCCGGCCACGCGCGGCGGGTCGAGCGCTCCCCCACCGGCCTCGGCCAGGTACAGCGTGTCGACCGCCTGGCCCGCGTGCGTGGCGACGTGCGCCGACCGGACGTCGACCCCGGCGTCCCTGAGCGCGGTGCCGAGCGCGTGCAGCAGCCCGGGCCGGTCGGCAGCCCGCACCTCAACCACGGTGGCGTGCTGGGAGGCGCCCGGCACGAGCACGACGCGGGGCTGCGACGACACGCTGCGCCCGGGGCGGTAGGCGGCGTCGCGGCGCCGCAGGCGGTCGAGCACCGCCGGGTCGCCCTCGGCCAGTCGGCGCAGCCCGAGCGCGAACGTCGGCACCGGCGGCAGGTCGCCGTACGGCGCGCTCACCCACCACGCGTCGACGGCGACGTCACCGCCGTCATCGCCGTCACCGCCGATGCCGTCGCCACCGTCCACAGTGCGCACCAGCGCCGAGCGCACCGACAGCCCGTGGGACGCGAGCAGGCCGGAGACGTCGGCGAACAGCCCGAGCCGGTCGGGCGCCACCACCGTGACGACGTGCATGCCGTCGACCTGCTCGACGGCGACCTCAGGCTCCCCCGTCGCCCGCACCGCGCCGAGCAGCTCGGCCTCCCGCTCGCTGAGCGGCGCCGGAGCCGGCACCTGCCCCGCCACGAGCAGGTGCCGAGCCCGGGCCACGAGGTCGTCGACGAGGCGGGCGCGCCACCTGCTCCAGGCAGCCGGGCCGGCCGCGAGCGCGTCGGCCTCGGTGAGCGCCCGCAGCAGGTCGAGGACGTCGCAGCGGCCGTCGACCGCGGCGACCACCGCCTCGACGGTGCGCGGGTCGTCGGGGTCGCGGCGCGTCGCGAGGTCGACGAGGGTGAGGTGCTCGCGCACGAGCCGCTCGATGACCTCGACGTCGCGGGGCCCGTAGCCGAAGCGCTCGGCGGCACGACGCGCGATGGGCGCCCCCGTCGCGCTGTGGTCGGCCGAGCCGGGCAGCTTGCCGACGTCGTGCAGCAGGGCCGCCACGAGCAGCAGGTCGGGGCGCTCGACGTCGCGTACGAACGCGCCCGCGCGCACGACCGTCTCGACGAGGTGGCGGTCGACGGTGTGCCGGTGCACGGCGTTGCGCTGGGGTCGCGAGCGCACGGCCTCCCACCCGGGCACCCACGCGCTCACCAGCCCGGCGACGTCGCAGGCCTCC
>JBQCES010000371.1:0-10077 GCA_051960055.1 Angustibacter sp.
GCCTCGAGCGCGTCGATGTGCGTGGTGCCGATGATCGGGTCGCCGCCGATGCCGATGGCCGACGAGAAGCCGAAGTCCCGCAGCTCGTACATCATCTGGTACGTCAGCGTGCCCGACTTCGACACCAGGCCGATGCGGCCGCCGCCGCTGATGTTGGCGGGGATGATGCCGGCGTTCGACTTGCCGGGGCTGATCAGGCCCGGGCAGTTCGGCCCGATGATGCGGGTGCCGCCGGCCTGCTGGGCGTACGTGAAGAACTCCGCGGTGTCCTTGACCGGCACGCCCTCGGTGATGACGACGACGAGCGGCATGCCCGCGTCGACGGCCTCGACGACGGCGGCCTTGGTGCCGGCCGGGGGGACGAAGATGACGGAGACGTCGGCGCCGGTGGCGTCCATCGCCTCCTTGACGGACCCGAACACCGGGACGTCGACGCTGGCGCCGTCAGCGCCGTCGAAGGCCACCGTGGTGCCGGCCTTCTTCGGGTTGGTGCCGCCGACGATCTGGGTGCCGCTCGCCAGCATGCGCTGGGTGTGCTTGCGGCCCTCGGAGCCGGTCATGCCCTGGACGATGACCTTGCTGTTCTCGGTCAGGAAGATTGCCATGAGGTGTGGTCCGTTCCCTTACTTCGCGGCCGCGAGCTCGGCCGCCTTGCGGGCGGCGCCGTCCATGGTGTCGACCAGCGTGACGAGCGGGTGGTTCGCCTCGCTGAGGATGCGTCGTCCCTCGTCGACGTTGTTGCCGTCGAGCCGGACGACGAGGGGCTTGGTGGCCTCGTCACCGAGGATCCCGAGCGCGTGCACGATGCCGTCGGCCACCGCGTCGCACGCGGTGATGCCGCCGAACACGTTGACGAACACGCTCTTGACCTGCGGGTCGCCGAGGATGATGTGCAGGCCGTTGGCCATGACCTCGGCCGAGGCGCCGCCGCCGATGTCGAGGAAGTTCGCGGGCTTGACGCCGCCGAACTCCTCACCGGCGTAGGCGACGACGTCGAGGGTGCTCATGACGAGCCCCGCGCCGTTGCCGATGATGCCGACCTCGCCGTCGAGCTTGACGTAGTTGAGGTCCTTGGCCTTGGCCTGCGCCTCGAGCGGGTCGGCCGCGCTCTTGTCCTCCAGCGCCGCGTGCGCCTCGTGACGGAACGACGCGTTGTCGTCGAGGGTGACCTTGCCGTCGAGGGCGATGATCCTGCCGTCCTCGGTCTTCACGAGCGGGTTCACCTCGACGAGCGTGGCGTCCTCGTCGCGGTAGACGACCCAGAGCTGCTGCAGCACCTCGGCGATGGCGTCCTTGGCGTCGGCCTCGAAGCCCGCGGCCTCGACGATCTCGGCGGCCTTGGCCGCGTCGATGCCGACGTTCGGGTCGACGGGCACGCGAGCGAGGGCCTCGGGCCGCTCGACGGCGAGCTGCTCGATCTCCATGCCGCCCTCCTTGCTCGCCATCGCGAGGTAGGAGCGGTTCGCGCGGTCGAGCAGCACCGAGAAGTAGTACTCCTCGGCGATCTTGGCGCCCTGGGCCACCATGACGCGGTGCACGGTGTGGCCCTTGATGTCCATGCCGAGGATCTCGGCGGCCTTGGCCTCGGCCTCCTCCGGCGAGTGGGCCAGCTTGACGCCGCCCGCCTTGCCGCGGCCTCCGGTCTTGACCTGCGCCTTGACGACGACGGTGCCGCCGCCGATCTGCTCGGCGCCCGCGCGGGCGGCCTCGGGGGTGTCGGCGACCGCTGCGTCGAGCACGGGGACCCCGTGCTCGGCGAACAGGTCGCGCGCCTGGTACTCGAAGAGGTCCACGGTCTCTGCCTTCCGGTGCCGCGTGCCATCACGGCGCGACGTCGTCGTCGGGTGCGGGGATGAGCCCGCCGATCACGGCGGGGCCGCACGCGACTTTAGTCCCGTGCACGGATCCCGCTCGACGGTGGTGCGGCAAGTGCGACGAAGCGCACACCCGTGACCCTCGATTCGTGACCCCGCGAGCAGCGGCTCGTTGAGTGCGTCAGGAGGTCACCATGACGCGCACCCGCACGCTCGCCGCCACCGCCCTGATCGCCCTCGCCACGGCCGCCACCACGGCAGCCACCACGGCAGCGAGCCCACCCGTGGCTCGAGCCGCGACCGGGCTCGACTCCGTCACCACCGTGCCGGACCTCACCTTCACGGTGGCCACGGGCCCGGACGGCGCGACGGCGTGCACCGTCGACGCCGACCTCTACCTGCCGGCGTCCGCGAGCGCCACGCACCGGGTGCCGGCGATCCTCACGACGAACGGCTTCGGCGGCAGCAAGGCCGACCAGGCCGGGCTCGGCCGGGCCTTCGCCCAGCGCGGGTACGCCGTGCTGTCGTACACCGGCCTGGGCTTCCCCGACTCCGGGTGCAAGATCACGCTCGACGACCCGGCGTACGACGGGCGCGCGGCGTCCCAGCTCATCTCGTTCCTCGGCGGCACGGGCACGGCGACCAAGGACGGTGCGCCCTACGTGATGCCCGACGTCGTCGTCCACGACGCCACCGACCATGCCGGCGTCGCGCACACCGACGACCCGCGCGTCGGCATGGTCGGTGGTTCGTACGGCGGCCAGATCCAGTTCGCGACGGCCAAGGTCGACAAGCGGCTGGACGCGATCGTGCCGATCATCACCTGGAACGACCTGCAGTACTCCCTCGCGCCCAACAACACCTCGCTCACCGGCGTGACGCCGTCGGTGCCGGGCACCGAGAAGATCGGCTGGACCTCGCTGTTCTTCGGCGTCGGCATCGCGGACGGCGTGCAGGGGGCCACGATCGACCCCACGCGCGACGTCGGCTGCCCCAACTTCCGCGAGGAGGCCTGCCACGCCAAGGTGCAGCTCGACACCCTCGGCTACCCCGACGACGCCACGATCGCGCTCACCAACCAGACGTCGGTGGGCCACTACCTCGACGACGTCGTGATCCCGACGTTCTTGCTTCAGGGCGAGAAGGACACCCTGTTCAACCTGCAGGAGGCCGTCGCGACCTATCGCGGGCTCAAGGCGCGCGGCGTGCCGGTGAAGATGGTCTGGCAGTCGTGGGGTCACAGCGGCTCGACGCCCGCGCCCGGTGAGCTCGACCTGAACGGCGGCGACATCGAGGGCACCTACCTCGGCCAGCGGATCAAGGACTGGTTCGACCACTACCTCAAGGACTCCACGGTCAGCACGGGCGCGAACTTCGCGTACTTCCGTGACTGGGTCGACTACACCGGCAACGCGCGCCCGGCGTTCGCCGAGACCGGCCGCTACCCGGCGGTGTCGAAGCACACGCCGCTGTACCTCAGCGGCGGAGCGGGTCTGGGCAGCGCCGGTGGGGCCCTCGTGACCTCGACGGCCGCCGTCCGCCCTGGCACCACCTCGTGGAGCAACCCCGGCGGCGGCGCCGCGGCCAGCTACTCCGAGACCTCCGCGCTTCAGGGCTCGGCGGTGCCCGACGGCATCACCCCGCCGTACGACACCCCCGGCACCTTCGGCGCCTGGACCACCGCTCCCCTGGACGCCGACACCGACGTCGTCGGCGTGCCGACCCTCGACGTGAAGCTCAGCTCACCGGTGGTCGCGGCCGTGCAGTCGGCGGGTCCGGCGTCCCAGCTGCTGGTGTTCGCCAAGCTCTACGACGTCGCGCCCGACGGCAGCCTCACCCTGGTGAACCGGCTGATCAGCCCGACCCGCGTCGGTGACGTCACGAAGCCGGTGCACCTCGAGCTGCCGGGCATCGTGCACCGCGTGCCGGCGGGCCACCGCCTGCGGCTGGTGCTCGCGGCCACGGACGCGGCGTACAAGAACGCCGTGCCGGTGCAGCCGGTGTCGGTGGTGGTCGACCCGACCGCCCCCGCCGTCCTGCGCCTCCCCATCACCCGCTGACCCGCCCCACGGGCAAAAACCCCGGATTCTGGCGCCTGGAGGTCGCCAGGCGTACAGAATCCGGGGTTTTTGCCGTACGCGGATTGGGGGTGTTCGGGGTCAGTCGGTGGCGACGTTCGCGCGGACCCACTCCACGATCGAGGCGGTGGTGGCTCCGGGGGTGAACACCTTGGCCACGCCGAGCCGCTCGAGCTCGGGGATGTCGCCCTCGGGGATGATGCCGCCGCCGAAGACGACGATGTCGTCGGCGTCGCGCTGCTTGAGCAGGTCGACGACCTTGGCGAACAGCGTCATGTGCGCGCCCGAGAGCACCGACAGGCCGATGGCGTCGGCGTCCTCGGCGATGGCCGCCTCGACGATCTGCTCGGGCGTCTGGTGCAGGCCGGTGTAGACGACCTCCATGCCGGCGTCCCGCAGCGCCCGGGCCACGACCTTGGCTCCGCGGTCGTGCCCGTCGAGCCCCGGCTTGGCGACGACGACGCGGACCGGTGCGGTGCTGCTCATGGCGAGGGACCTCCTGGGGCGGGGGCGGGCGACGCTGCCCGACGTGCGCACGCACTCTAGCCCGCGGCGTGTCGCTGCACAGGCGCAGACCCTGCACCGCCGGTAGCGTCGCGACGGTGAACCCCGCAGCGGCGCTGGCCGCCGCGCAGTACGCCCACACGACCGTCCACACCACCGCCCGCAGCGCCAGCCGGGTCGTGGGACGCGGCGCGAGGGCGCTGCTGTCGCCGTCCGGCGTGCGCGGTGCGGCCATGGAGGCCGCGTGGCTCACCACCCACCTGGCCACCTACCCGCTGGGCCTGCTCGACCCGCTCGGACTGCTCGGCCCGGTGGGGCGCGAGCGCGAGCACCGGCCGTACGGCGTGGGGCACCGCCCACCGGTGCAGCGCGGGCTGCTCGTCGGCGACGTCGAAGCCGCCGGGACGCCGATCCTGCTCGTGCACGGCATGGTCGACAACCGCTCGATCTTCACGGTGCTGCGCGGGGCGCTGGGCCGCCGTGGTTTCGGCCGCGTGCACTCCATCAACTACTCGCCGCTCACCGGCGACGTCCGGGCCGCAGCGCGGGACCTGGCCGAGCACGTCGAAGCGCTGGCGAGCGACACCGGATACGAGCAGGTGCACGTCGTCGGCCACAGCCTGGGCGGCCTCATCGCGCGGTACTACGTGCAGCGGCTCGGCGGCCACGAGCGCGTGCACACCCTGGTCACCCTCGGGACGCCGCACGGCGGCACCTTGCCGGCCTACCTGCTGCCCGCACGCCTGTGCCGCCAGCTACGCCCCGGCAGCCCCTTGATGCGCGAGCTCGCCGAGCCCGCGCCCGGCTGCACCACGCGGTTCGAGGCGTACTGGTCGGACCTCGACCAGCTGATCGTTCCGCAGCGCAACGCCCGGCTCGCGCACGCCGACCTCGACGTCGCCAACCACCTCGTGCGCGGCATCGGGCACACGTCGCTGCCCATCGACTCCCGCGTCGTGCACGGGATCTGCTCGACCCTCGCGCACCTGAGCCGTGCGGACGGCCACGGCGGGGCCCCCGAACCCCGCCTGGCCGGCTAGCTGCAGCTCGGCTGCGACCGGATCGATCAGGTGTAGATGATCGGGCCCGGGTCGCTGCCGCCGCCCGAGTCCCCGTCGCCCGGGTCGGTGGGGCTCACGGAACCGCAGTCGTCGCCCTTCTTGTACCCGCCGTTGCCCCCACCGTTGGGGTCGCTGTGCGGGTTGCCCCGGCTGGAGTTGTGCCCGCAGTTGCCCCAGCCGTTGTCGCCACCGTTGTCCGACGGCGCGATCGGCACCACCGGCCCGTCGGGACGCTGCGGGGTTCCCGCTGCGGCCAGCGCCGGCGCGGCGCTCGCACCGAGCATGGCGATGCTCAGTCCGACCGCCAGAGTGATCTTGCGCATGTCGCCTCCTTCGCGTGGTCGCCGAGTGACTCGGCTGCTGGATCTTTCGACGTGCCGGGCTCCGGCTGAAGCGGCGAATCGGGTGAGCCGGACGCACCGCCGTCGCGCACGGTCGGTGACCTGCGCAGGTCGGAGCGGTCCGGCGTCGAGCACGCGGACTTGATCGAGGCGGCGACGCTCCGTATGGTCGACGGGAGGATTTGCCCGCCAGCCTGCCGCCCGCCGCACGCCCCCTGCCCCCGTGAGGTACCCCTGTGCCGAAGCGCACCGCGTACAACGGACGTCATCGTGGTCGTCATCGCGCTGAGGTCGAGCGCTCGTCACGCTCCGTGGCGCTCCCCGGCGCCGCCACCGTCGCCCTGACGCTGACGGCGACCGGCACCGCGGTGATCCCGGGCCTGGGTGGTCCGGCCAGCGCGAGCGAGCAGGACGTCGACGCGACGCCCCAGACGCAGGAGGCCAACGCCGCTGCGCAGGCGAAGTACATCGAGAGCGCGCAGGCCCTGCTGGCCCGTGCCGAGCTCGAGGAGAAGGCCGAGCAGGCCCGCGCCGAGGCCCGCGCCCGGGCGAGCCGCGCCGCCGAGCGCAAGCGCATCGAGGAGAAGCGCCGCAAGGCCCTCGCAGCCGCCCACCGCTGGGTCATGCCCGTGGCGCATTTCCGGTTCAGCTCCGACTTCGGCATGCGCTGGGGCCGGCTGCACGCGGGCAACGACTTCGCGGCGCCCATCGGCACGCGCATCGGCGCCCTGTCGTCCGGCACGGTGATCTTCGCCGGCCAGCAGAGCGGCTACGGCAACAAGGTCGAGATCCGGCACTGGGACGGCACGGTCAGCTGGTACGGCCACATGTCGCAGATCGACGTCAGCGTCGGTCAGAAGGTCGCGCCGGGCGAGAAGATCGGCGAGGTCGGCAACACCGGTCACTCCACCGGCCCGCACCTGCACCTGGAGATCCACCCCGACGGCGGCGGCCCGGTCGACCCGACCCCCTGGCTCGCCAAGCACGGCATCGCGGTCTGAGCGCTCAGCCGCCCTGATCAGCCAGTCGCCCTGAGCAGCCAGTCGCCCAGGCGCTAGTGCAGGACGACGGCGAGCACCACCGCGACGATGACGGCCATGATGCCGTAGACGAACACGTCGCCGCCCGTGATGCCGCGCTCGCGCAGCGGCGGCACCAGCGTGAAGCGCTCGGGACGCTGCGGGTCGTACCAGGCGCGCCGCCGCTGGCCGAGCCACTGCTTGGCCTGCTCGTCGTACGTGCCCACGGCAAGACCAGCGTGCTGGCCGCCGTCCGGCGTCAGCACCTGCGCCCGCACCCGGTGGCGCGCGGTGCCGGGGGCACCCTCGTCGAAGGCGGTGTCCCAGAACGCGACGTCGGTGACGAGGGCCTCGCCCTCGACCCAGTGCCGCCGGCGCAGCCCGCGGTAGACGCCGACGCCGATCGCCACGACCAAGATGGCGAGGATGAGGTAGAGCGGGAACTTCTCGTGCACTGGCCCCCCTGGGCAGCTGACGCGGTCAGAGCTTCTCGACCGGCGCGTACCGCAGCAGCAGGCGCTTCTCGCCGTCGGCGCCGAAGTCGACCTTGGCCACCGTCTTGTCGCCGACGCCCTCGACCGCGACCACCGTGCCGAGTCCGAAGGTGTCGTGGGTCACGCGGTCGCCGGGCTCGAGGTGGATGATCGGCCGGTTGCCGGGCGAGCGGACACCGGGCTGCTGGGCCAGGCGCGCCACGGCCGGCGTCGACGACGTGCGCACGGCCGAGGTGTCGAGCCGCCGCCACTCGACCAGCTCGGCCGGCAGCTCGTCGAGGAACCGCGAGGCCGGGTTGTACGACGGCGCACCCCACGCGCTGCGGACGGCGGCCCGGCTGAGGTACAGCCGTTCGCGGGCCCGGGTGATCCCGACGTAGGCGAGCCGGCGCTCCTCCTCCAGCTCCGTGGTGTTGCCCAGCGCCCGCAGGTGCGGGAACACGCCGTCCTCGAGGCCGGTGAGGAAGACGACCGGGAACTCCAGGCCCTTGGCGGTGTGCAGCGTCATCAGCGTGACCACGCCCTGGTCGACCCCGCCTTCGCCGTCCGCGGCGTCAGGGATCTCGTCGGCGTCGGCCACGAGCGAGACGCGCTCGAGGAAGTCGGTGAGGCTGCCGTCGGGCGAGCCCTCCTCGAACTCGCGCGCGACCTGCACGAGCTCGGCCAGGTTCTCGAGCCGGGTCTCGTCCTGCGGGTCGTGGCTGGCCTGCAGCTCGGCGACGTAACCGGTCTGCTCGAGCACGGCCTCGAGCACCGTGGCCGGGCCGGCGCCGCCGTCGACGACCGTGCGCAGGTCCTGCAGCAGCGAGGTGAAGGAGCGGATGCAGGTGAGGGAGCGCGTGGCGATGCCCGGCGCCTCGTCGGCGCGGGCCAGCGCCTCGACGAACGAGATGCGCTCGCGGTCGGCGAGCGCCGCGACCACGGCCTCCGCGCGGTCGCCGATGCCGCGCTTGGGCACGTTGAGGATCCGGCGCAGGTTGACCGTGTCGGCACCGTTGGCGAGCACCCGCAAGTAGGCCAGGGCGTCCTTGACCTCGCGCCGCTCGTAGAAGCGCGTGCCACCGACGATCTTGTACGGAAGCCCGACCCGGACGAGCACCTCCTCGAGCGCTCGCGACTGCGCGTTGGTGCGGTAGAACACCGCCACGTCACCCGGGCGCACACCCTCGGAGTCGGAGAGCCGGTCGATCTCCTCGGCGACGAACGCGGCCTCGTCGTGCTCGTTGTCGGCGACGTAGCCGACGATCTTCGGGCCGCCGGCGGCCGCCGTCCACAGCCGCTTGGGCCGACGGTCGGGGTTGCGGGCGATGACCGCGTTGGCCGCCTCGAGGATCGTCTGGGTCGAGCGGTAGTTCTGCTCGAGCAGGATCGTGCGCGCGTCGGGGTAGTCCTGCTCGAACTCCACGATGTTGCGGATCGACGCGCCGCGGAAGGCGTAGATCGACTGGTCGGCGTCGCCCACCACGGTGAGCTCGGCCGGCTCGACGTCGACGTCGCGTCCCTCGCGCACGACGGTGCCGTCGGCGGCGAGCACCTCGCTGCGCGCGGCCTCCTCGCTGCGCGAGCCGCCCACCAGCTCGCGCACCAGCGCGTACTGCGCGTGGTTGGTGTCCTGGTACTCGTCGACCAGCACGTGCCGGAAGCGGCGCCGGTAGTACTCGGCGACGTCCGGGAACGCCTGCAAAATGTTGACGGTGGTCATGATGAGGTCGTCGAAGTCCAGCGCGTTGGCCTGGCGCAGGCGCTGCTGGTACATCCGGTAGGCCTCGGCGAGGGTCTGCTCGGCGGGGTTGCCGCCCTCGCCGCCGGCGCGCTCGGCGTACGTCTCCTCGTCGACCAGCTCGTTCTTGAGGTTCGACACCTGGGCGCTGAACGAGCGCGGCGGGTAGCGCTTGGGGTCGAGGTCGAGCTCGCGGCACACCATGGCCATGAGGCGCTGGCTGTCGGCCGCGTCGTAGATCGAGAAGCTCGAGCGCAGGCCGACCTTGGTGGCTTCGCGGCGCAGGATGCGCACGCACGCGGAGTGGAACGTCGACACCCACATGGACGCCGCACGCGGCCCGACCAGCGCGGCCACCCGCTCCTTCATCTCGCCCGCGGCCTTGTTGGTGAACGTGATCGCCAGCACCTGGCCGGGCCGCACGCCGCGGTGGCCGAGCAGGTAGGCGATGCGGTGGGTGAGCACGCGGGTCTTGCCCGACCCGGCTCCGGCGACGATGAGCAGGGGTGACCCCTCGTGCAGCACGGCCTCGCGCTGCTGCGGGTTGAGGCCCTCGAGCAGCACCTCGGGGTCGGCCGCCGGCGTCGCTGCCGCAGCGCTCGCCGAAGGGGTCGCTGAGGAGGGCGCCGAGGGGGGCGTGAGGCCGCCGAGCGGGAGGTCGTCGAAGAGGGTGCTCATCACCGACCAGGGTACGGCGGGCCACCGACGGTCTGCTGACCTAGACTTTCCAGGCCCGCCCGATCTCGCCCGTAGGAGAGCCGCATGCCGTTGCCTGACACCGAGATCGAGCGCGTCCTGGCCGTCGCGGCCCACCCGGACGACATCGACTTCGGCGCCTCAGGCACCATCGCGACGTTCGTGCAGCAGGGCCTGCAGGTGACCTACCTGCTGTGCACGTACGGCGACCAGGGCGGCTTCGACGACACGCCGCGCGAGCAGATGCCCGCGATCCGCGAGGCCGAGCAGCGCGCGGCGGCCGCGGCCGTCGGCGTGCAGGACGTGCGGTTCCTCCGCGGCTACCGCGACGGTTGGCTCGAGCCGACGTT
>JBQCES010000372.1:0-10989 GCA_051960055.1 Angustibacter sp.
CAGAGGGGTGGGCACGTCGTACCCGATCAGCTTCCAGAGGGCGACGAGCACGTCCTCGGCGACTGCCAGGACGTCGTCCTGGTCGACGAAGCTCATCTCGATGTCGAGCTGGGTGAACTCCGGCTGCCGGTCGGCGCGGAAGTCCTCGTCCCGGTAACAGCGCGCGATCTGGAAGTACCGCTCCATGCCGGCCACCATGAGCAGCTGCTTGAACAGCTGGGGGCTCTGCGGCAGCGCGTACCAGCTGCCGGGCTGCAAGCGCGCGGGCACCAGGAAGTCGCGAGCGCCTTCGGGCGTCGAGCGGGTGAGGGTCGGCGTCTCGATCTCGACGAAGTCGTGCTGCGCGAGCACCTCGCGGGCGGCCGCGTTGGCCTTGCTGCGCAGCCGCAGCGCCGCAGCGGGGCCGGGACGGCGCAGGTCGAGGTAGCGGTGCTTCAGCCGCGCCTCCTCGCCCACCTCCACGCGCTCGTCGATCTGGAACGGCAGCGGCGCGCTCTCGCTCAGCACCTCGAGCTCGGTGGCCGTGACCTCGATCTCGCCGGTGGGCAGGTGCGGGTTCTCGTTGCCGGCCGGGCGGCGTCCGACGGTGCCGGTGACCTTGATGCAGAACTCGTTGCGCAGCCCGTGGGCGCCGGACGACTCGAGCACCTCGTCGCGCACGACCACCTGGGCGACGCCGCTCGCGTCGCGCAGATCCAGGAAGGCCACACCGCCGTGATCACGCCGGCTGGCGACCCAGCCGGTGAGCGTGACGGTCTGACCTTCGTGGTCGGCGCGCAAGGTGCCGACCGCGTGCGTGCGCAACACGGGGATTCCCCTCGGGATCGAAGTGGGTGACCTGTCGATCCTACGGGTCGTCGGCCGCCGGCCCGACCGTGGCCGCCCGCAGGACTCGGGCGAGAAACCCCTCGGGAACCGCCTCGAGCAACCGATAGGCATCGCGACGGGTGCGCCGCGCCACCCGCGGGAGCAGGAGGGAGCTCGGCATGGACATCACGATCGCCGCCGGGGCGTCCCTCACGTTGGTGGCCGGGCCCGACCGCGTCACGCTCAAGACCCTGGCCGAGACCACGGTGCACGCGGCCGGCGCCGTCGAGGACTCCGCCGGCGCGCGGGTACCCGTCATCGGGTCGAGCGAGGCGCTGGTGGTGGGCCCGGGCACGGTGGACGTCGCCACGCCCCAGGGGGTGGTCAGCCTGCGGGCCCGGGTGGTCACCGACGGCTCGGGGATGTCCCTGCACCTTGGCTCGGCCGCTCCGGTCACCCAACGCCGGCAGGAGGTGCGGGGGGACGTCGAGCTGCCGATGACCGTCACCATCCCCGCGTCCGTGGACGACGCCACGCCGAGGGTGGTCACCGGACGCACCCGCAACCTGTCCGCCGGCGGCCTGCTCGCCACCCTCGACCTCAACGCCGCGGGCAGCGTGCGCCCTGGCATGGTGGTGCCGGTCGTGGTCGAGTGGCCCGAGGGCGAGCCGCTCCAGGTGCCGCTTCAGGTGATCGAGGTCGCGAACTTCACGTTGCGCGGCTCGTTCGTGGGCATCGAGCACCGGCAGACCGAGCGCATCGCCCGGCTGGTGTTCGCCAAGGAGCGTGAGCGGCTCGCTGCTCGCCGGCGTCAGTCCGAGCAGCGCTCGGTGCCCGTGCCGGGCCGAACCCGCAGCTGGTGACCCCCAGGCGTCACCAGCGGTCGTGCACGAGCGCGCGGACCCGTTCGTCGTAGAGCCGGCGCAGCTGCTCGAGCCTGGCGTCGTCGAGTGGCGCCAGCGCAGCCGAGGCTGCTTTGGCGCGGGCCTGCTCGGGTGAACGGGCGCCCGGGATCACGGTGCTCACGCCCGGCTGGTCGACCACCCAGCGCAGCGCGAGCTGGGCGGTCGTGGCGTCGTCGGGCGTGAGGGCGGCCACCTCGCGGGCCACGGCCACCCCGACGTCGAAAGGCACACCCCAGAACGTCTCGCCGACGTCGAACGCCTCCCCCGACCGGTTGTAGCTGCGGTGGTCGTCGGCGGCGAAGGTCGTGCGCTCGTCGTACTTGCCGGTGAGCAGTCCGCTGGCCAGCGGCACCCTGGCGATGATGCCGACGCCGGCCTCCTGGGCTGCGGGCAGCACCTGCTCGAGCGGCTTGCGGCGCAGGATGTTCAGGATGATCTGGACGCTGGCCACGTGGGGTCGCGCGATCGCGGTGAGCGCCTCGTCGACCGTCTCGACCGACACACCGTAGGCGCGCAGGCGTCCTTCCTCGACCATGGCGTCGAGCTCGTCGAAGACCCGGTCGTCGGAGAACACAGCCGTCGGCGGGCAGTGCAGCTGCACCAGGTCGAGGGTGTCGACGCCCAGGTTGCGGCGGCTGCGGTCGTTCCAGGCGCGCAAATTCTCGCCGGTGAACGCCTCGGGCACGTGGGGGTCGGCGCGCCGTCCCATCTTGGTGGCCACGACGAGGTCGGCGTCCGCCCCCTCGCGCAGCAGCCGGCCGACCAGCTGCTCGCGGCGGCCGGCGCCGGACACGTCGGCGGTGTCGAAGAACGTCACCCCCGCGTCGGCCGCAGCGTGCAGCGTGGCCATGGCGTCGTCCTCGCTCACCGCGCCCCAGTCGGCGCCGAGCTGCCAGCAGCCGAGGCCGACCACGGAGACCTGCCGACCAGTGCGTCCGAGCGTTCGCGTCTGCATGGGCCGAACCTAACCGGCGTCGGCCACCAGGCGCGCGGCGAGGTGCTCGGCCAGGTCGTCGAGCGGCACGGCCACCTGCTCGCCGGAGCCGAGGTCCTTCACCTGCGCCTCGCCGGCCTCCAGGTCGCGGTCGCCCAGCACGATCGCGAAGCGGGCGCCCGACCGGTCGGCGGCCTTCATGGCGCCCTTCATCCCGCGGTCGCCGTAGGCGAGGTCGACGCGGACGCCGGCCGCGCGCAGCTGCGCACCGACCGCCACCAGACGCGCCTTGGCCTGCGCCCCCAGACCCACGCCGAACACGTCGACCCGGCCCGCCGGCGTGAGGTCGATCCCCTCGGCCTCGCAGGCGAGCAGCGTGCGGTCGACACCGAGACCGAAGCCGACGCCGGGCGACGGCGGCCCGCCGATCGACTCGACCAGGCCGTTGTACCGGCCACCCCCACCGAACGACGACTGCGCGCCGAGCAGGCGGTGGGTGAACTCGAAGGTCGTGCGGGTGTAGTAGTCGAGACCGCGCACGAGGTAGGGGTCGAGGCGGTACTCGACGCCCATCGACTCCAGCAGCGCACGCACCGTGGCGAAGTGCTCCGCGCAGGCCTCGCACAGGTAGTCCGGTGGCAGCGGCGCGTCGACCAGCTGCGCCTTGACCTCCGGGCGCTTGTCGTCGAGCACGCGTAGCGGGTTCTGCGCGGCGCGCGCTCGGGTGGCGTCGTCGAGGTCGAGGCCGGCCAGGAACGCCACCAGCCGCTCGCGGTAGGCCGGCCGGCACTGCTCGCAGCCGAGCGAGGTGAGCCGCAGGTCGTACTGGCTCAGCCCGAGGCGGCGGAATCCTTCGTCGGCGATGGCGACGACCTCGGCGTCCAGAGCCGGGTCGTCGACGCCGACCGCCTCGATGCCCACCTGCGTGTGCTGGCGGTAGCGGCCGGACTGCGGCTGCTCGTAGCGGAAGTTCGGGCCCGTGTACCAGAGCTTCACCGGCAGCTGGCCGGTGAGCAGCCGGTGCTCGACGATCGCGCGCATCACGCCGGCGGTGCCCTCCGGACGCAGGGTCAGCGAGCGCCCGCCGCGGTCGTCGAAGGTGTACATCTCCTTGCTCACCACGTCGGTGCTCTCGCCGACGCCGCGGCGGAACAGCGCGGTGTCCTCGAACATCGGCGTGGCGACGAAGCCGTAGCCGGCGCGGCGCGCGGCGTCGCTCAGCACGTCGGTGACCTTCGCGAAGGCCTCCGAGCGTGGGGGCAGGAGGTCGTAGGTGCCCTTGGGTGCGGACAGCGCCGCGGGCGTGGAGGTGCTCGGGGTGGTCTGGGTCATGAAGGGTCCTGGAGGTCGTCGGGTGCGGCCGTCAGGACGCCAGCAGCTCTCGCAGGAACGGGTTGCTGGCGCGCTCTCGGCCGATGGTCGTGGCGGGGCCGTGGCCGGGCAGGACGAGCGAGTCGTCCGGCTGGGTGAGCACGCGGTCGCGCAAGGAGCGCAGCATGGCCGCGTGGTCACCGCCCGGCAGGTCGGTGCGTCCGATGCTCCCCGCGAACAGCACGTCCCCGGTGAGCAGCGTGCGCGACACGTCGTCGGGCGCACCGCTCGGGACCTGCGGCAGGGCGAACATCACCGACCCCTCGGTATGCCCGGGTGCATGGACGACGTCGAGCTGCAGGCCGGCGACCTCGAGGGTGGCGCCGTCGCCGACCTCCACCACGTCGTCCGGCTCGCGCCAGGTGGCCGGCGACCCGAACTGCTGCTCGAGCATGGCCAGCATGCCGTTCGAGGCGAACTCGGCGAGCGGGTCGACCAGCCGCTCACGGTCGTCGGCGTGCACGTAGGCGGCCACGCCGTGGCTGCCGCACACCGGCGTCACCGAGTAGGTGTGGTCGAGGTGACCGTGCGTGAGCAGCACGGCCGCGGGGCGCAGCCGGTGCTCGCGCAGCACCTGCGCGAGGTCGTCGAGGACGGCGATCCCCGGGTCGACCACCAGGCACTCCTCACCGGCGCCGGAGGCGACGACGTAGCAGTTCGTCCCGAACACGGCGCTGGGGAACCCGGCGATCAACACCGAACCAGCCTACCGGGGAGCCGTCGCGCACTCGTGATCGGTTCGTGACCCTGCCCTCGGGCCCACCTCGGCGCACATCCCTAGACTGACCGCCGCAGGGTGCCGCAGGGGCGCGGCCCTCGAGACAGCCCCGGACGAAGCAGGAGGGACCGCGTGCCGATCGACCGTGACCGCGAGCGGGCGAAGCGTCGCTACGCCAAGCGCCAGGCCGCGCTGCAGGCTCGCGCCGCCCGGCAGCGCCGCAACCAGCAGGTCTTCGGCGCCGTCGTCGCCGTGCTCGTCGTGGCCGCCGGTGCCTACCTGCTCACCCGGCTCACCGGTGGTGACGGCAGCACGCCCGCCACGGCAACGTCGCCGTCCGCCTCGGCTTCGGCCTCGGGCAGTCCGACGCCCACGCGCTCACCGCAGTCCTTCCCCTCGGCGCCGCCGAAGTCGCTGGCCGCAGGGGCGCAGTGGACGGCGAAGCTGGCCACGAGCGCGGGCGACATCACCTTGCAGCTCGACGGCAAGAAGGCGCCGCAGACCGTCTCGTCGTTCGTGTTCCTCAGCCAGAAGAGCTTCTACGACGACACCACCTGCCACCGGCTGACCACCCAGGGCCTCTACGTGCTGCAGTGCGGCGACCCCACGGGTACGGGCACCGGCGGGCCGGGTTACCAGTACGGCATCGAGAACGCTCCCGCTGACGGTCACTACCCCGCCGGCACGGTGGCCATGGCGCGCTCGAGCGACCCGAACTCCAACGGCAGCCAGTTCTTCCTGGTGTACAAGGACACGTCGCTGCCGACCGAGGGCGGCGGCTACACGATCTTCGGCAAGGTCACCCAGGGGCTCGACGTGCTGCGACAGATCGCAGCCGCGGGGACGGCCGATGGCAGCGGTGACGGCGCCCCCAAGCAGGCCGTGACGATCGACAGCATCAAGGTGGCGAAGCAGTGAGCGACGAGCAGACGACCTCCGGCAGCACCCCGGACGACGTGGCAGACAGGGAGAGCACGGCCGCGGCCACGCCGGCTGCGGGCGCCGTGCCCGAGCCCGAGCCCGCGCCCGAGCCCGAGCCCACGCCCGAGCCCACGCCCGAGCCCACGCCCGAGCCCACGCCCGAGCCCACGCCCGAGGCCACGCCCGAGGCCACGCCCGAGCCGCAGCCGACACCGACGATGGCGGTCCCGACCCCCGCGACCGTGGCCGCGCGTCCGGCCGCGCCGGCTCCGCGTCCCGCGCCGCCCGCCGCCGCAGCGCGTCCGGCGTCGGCCGAGGCCCTGCGGTTCGGTCGCGTCGCCGACGACGGGACGGTCTTCGTGCGCACCGCCGAGGGCGAGCGCGAGGTCGGCTCCTTCCCCGGCGCGTCAGCCGACGAGGCGCTCGCCTACTTCGCGCGCAAGTACGACGAGCTGGTCGCGCAGGTCGAGCTGTTCGAGCAGCGCCTCACCGCCGCGGACGTCCCCGTCGGAGAGATCGACTCGAGCCTCGCCAAGCTCCGGACGGCGATGAGCGACGTCCGCGCCGTCGGCGACCTGGACGCGCTCGCCGCCCGGGTCGAGGCGCTCGGTCCCGTGGCCGCCGCCAAGCGCAAGGAGGCCGAGGCTGCGCGTGAGCAGGCCCGCGAGCAGGCCCGGGCTCGCCGTACCGCGCTGGTTGAGGAGGCGGAGAAGATCGCCGCCGTCCCGGCCGAGCGCACGCAGTGGCGCACCGACGGCCAGCGCATGCGCGAGCTCTTCGACACCTGGCAGGCCGAGCAGAAGGCCGCCGGTGGCAAGCGCGGGGCCACCGCGCCGTCTGCCGCAGACGCACCCGCCGTGCGACTCGACCGCCGCAGCGAGGAAGAGCTCTGGAAGCGCTTCAGCCACGCCCGCACGGCGTTCGACCGCAAGCGTCGGCAGCACTTCGCTCACCTCGACGAGCAGCATGCGGAGGCCAAGGCAGCCAAGGAGAAGCTGGTCAAGGAGGCCGAGGCCCTGCAGGGCTCGACCGACTGGGGCCCTACGGCCGCGGCCTACAAGCGACTGATGGACCGCTGGCGCGCGGCCGGCCGAGCCGCTCGCAAGGACGACGACGAGCTGTGGCAGCGCTTCCGCGCGGCGCAGGACGCGTTCTTCGCGGCCCGGCACGCCGTCCAGGCCGAGCAGGACGCCGAGTTCTCGGCGAACCTGCAGGTCAAGGAGCAGCTGCTCGCCGAGGCCGAGGCGCTCGTGCCGGTGAGCGACCTCGACGCCGCCAAGTCGGCGCTGCGCGACATCCAGGACCGCTGGGAGGCGGCCGGCAAGGTGCCGCGCGGCGACCTCGAGCGGGTCGAGCGTCGGCTGCGTGCGGTGGAGCAGGCGGTGCGGCAGGTCGAGGACGCGCGCTGGCGCAACACCAACCCGGAGGCGCGCGCTCGCGCCCAGAGCGCGGTCAACCAGCTCGAGAGTGCCATCGCCGATCTCGAGGCCGACCTGAAGAAGGCTCAGGACCAGGGCAAGGCCAAGCGCGTCGCCGACGCCGAGGCCGCCATCGCGGCTCGGCGCGAGTGGCTCGAGCAGGCCCGCAAGGCGCTGCAGGACTTCGGCGGCTGATCTCGGCGCGGCTGCGTCGGGTCGTCAGCGCAGGCTGACGACCCGGTTGCGGCCGGCGTCCTTCGCGGCGTAGAGCCGGCGGTCGGCCGCGCCCAGCAGCAGCAGCCGCTCGACGCCGTCGTCGGGAGCCGTCGCGCAGCCGATGCTCACCGTCACCGGCAGGCCGCACGTCGTGCCGTCCCAGTCGATGTCCTCGACGGCTCGCCGCAGGTCCTCCAGCCGCTCCTCGGCGGTCGCTCGGTCGTGGTCGGGCAACGCGACCAGGAACTCCTCGCCGCCCATCCGCGCAGTGAACCCGCCCGCGGCGTGGCGCGTGGCGCCGTCCAGCACCGCGGCCACCCGGCGCAGCACCTCGTCGCCGGCCTCGTGCGAGCAGGTGTCGTTGATCCGCTTGAACAGGTCGAGGTCGATGAACGCCACGGCGAGCGAGCGACCCTCCGCCAGCTGGGTGTCGATGAGGTCGCTCAGGTGCTCATCGACGTACCGGCGGTTGCGCAGCTTGGTGAGCGGGTCGCGGTACGACATCTCGCGGAAGCGCTCGCTCTCGGCGCGCGCCTGCGAGGTCTGGAAGATGGCCTGCATCATGCGCGCCCGCGCCTCCTGCTCGACGACGCGCTGGGCGAGCAGCCGCTCGTGGTACTGCTTGTACTGCTCGAAGGCCTGCTGGTAGTCGCCGGCGGCCGCCGACAGCTCGGCCCACTCGCTGAGGGCCCGGATCTCGACGGCCCCGAGGTGCTGGCCCTGGCAGACCGCGGCCACGCGCTCGAGGGTCTCGCGCGCGCCGTCCAGGTCGCCGCGCTGGCGGCGTACCTTCGCGAGGGAGAGCAGTGTCTCGGAGGCGTCCTCGGGCGCGACGTCGTCGGTGAAGTCGACCATCGCGAAGAGGCGCTCGGCCTCCTCCAGCCGGCCCGCGGCGGCGTAGATGCTGGCGGCGGTGTCGAGCGTGTGCAGCGGCAGCTCACCGGTGACCTCGAGGGTCGCGGCGACCAGCTCGTCGGCCAGCACCGAGGCCTCGTCGAGTCGGGCGTCCTCGTACAGCGTGTAGGTGCGGTTGTTCAGGGCCAGCAGGAAGAGCTCGTCGTGGTCGCAGGCGCGCGCGAGCTGCTCAGCCCTCAGGTACTCCTCCAGCGCCTCGTCGATCGAGCCGCTCAGCGCCAGCGCGTCACCCAGGCACACCAGGTGGTCGGCCAGCACCGTCGCGTGGGTGTCGGGCGGTAGGACGTTCACCGCTGCGACCGCGTGCTCGAGGCTCGCCGTGGCCTCCCCCGCCCGCCGCAGCAGGACGCCGAGCACGCGCTCGGCGCGGGCGTGCAGATACGCCTCGCCCCGGTCGACCGCCCACTGGCGGATCTCGCGCATCTGCGTCGCGCCGTCCTCCAGCAGACCCCGGCGCGTGCTGACGGCCGCGTCGACGAGCTCAACGCGCCGGACGACCACGGCGTCCGCGTGCGCGGCATGCTGCTCCAGCCACTGCTGGGCGCTCACGGCCACCGCGTCGTACGAGCCGACGGTGAGCTCGAGGTCACGCAGCCACGCGGGATCTGACGGGTCAGGCACTACGGGCTCCTCGGCGACGGCGGACACCCGTCTTATCGGCAGGCCATTACGCAGAGTTTACTATTGCTTGACTGAAAGTAATGGTGCCGCGCCGCTCAGCCGGTCGGCGTCTGCCGACCACCCGAGAGTCGGTAGGCGTCGAACACGCCGTCGACCCGCCGCACGCTGTTGAGCACGTGGCCGAGGTGGCCCGGGTCGCCCATCTCGAACGCGAACCGGGAGATGGCCAGCCGGTCGCGGGACGTCTGCACGGTGGCCGACAGGATGTTGACGTGCGCGTCGGACAGCACGCGGGTGATGTCCGACAGCAGCCGCGACCGGTCGAGCGCCTCGACCTGGATCTGCACCAGGAACACCGTGGCGGACGACGGGGCCCACTCGACCTCCACGACGCGATCGGGCTGCGCGCGCAGCCCCGAGACGTTCGAGCAGTCCTCGCGGTGCACGGAGACACCGCTCCCCCGCGTCACGAACCCCATGATCGGGTCGCCAGGCACCGGGGTGCAGCAGCGCGCGAGCTTGACCCACAGGTCGTCGACGCCCTTGACGACGACTCCCGGGTCGCCGCTGCGTGGACGCCGCGAGACGCGGCTCGGCAGGGTCGCCTCGGCGAGGTCCTCGCTGGCCCCCTCCTCACCGCCCAGCGACTGCACGAGCTTGGCGACGACGCTCTGCGCCGAGACGTGGCTCTCGCCGATCGCGGCGTACAGGCCGTCGATGTCGGGGTAGCGCAGCTCGTCGGCGATGGCGATCAGCGCCTCGTGCGACATCAGGCGCTGGATCGGCAGGTGCTGCTTGCGCATCACCTTCGCGATCTCGTCCTTGCCGCGGTCGATCGCCTCCTCGCGGCGCTCCTTGCTGAACCACTGCCGGATCTTGTTGCGCGCCCGCGGGCTCCGGACGAAGCCCAGCCAGTCGCGGCTCGGCCCCGCGCTCGCGGCCTTGGAGGTGAGCACCTCGACCACGTCACCGTTCTCGAGCGTGCTCTCCAGCGGCACGAGTCGCCCGTTGACCCGGCCACCGATGGTGCGGTGGCCGACCTCGGTGTGCACGGCGTAGGCGAAGTCGACGGTCGTCGACCCCGCCGGCAGCGCGACCACGTCGCCCTTCGGGGTGAACACGTAGACCTCGCGCGCGTTGATCTCGAAGCGCAGGGAGTCGAGGAACTCACCCGGGTCGGCGGTCTCTCGCTGCCAGTCGAGCAGCTGGCGCAGCCACGCCATGTCGGTCGTGGCGCCGCCGGCGTCACCCTCAACTGCACCGGAAGCAGACGGCTGCTCCTTGTACTTCCAGTGCGCGGCGACGCCGAACTCGGCGCGCCGGTGCATGGTGAAGGTGCGGATCTGGATCTCGACCGGCTTGCCGCTGGGCCCGATCACCGTCGTGTGCAACGACTGGTACATGTTGAACTTGGGCATCGCGATGTAGTCCTTGAACCGGCCGGGCACCGGGTTCCACCGCGCGTGCAGCGCGCCGAGCGCCGCGTAGCAGTCGCGCACGGACTCCACCAGCACCCGCACGCCCACGAGGTCGTAGATGTCCTCGAAGTCGCGGCCGCGCACGATCATCTTCTGGTAGATCGAGTAGTAGTGCTTGGGCCGGCCGGTCACCGTCGCCTTCAGCTTGGCGCTGCGCAGGTCGGCAGTGACCTGCTCGCGGACCTTGGCGAGGTACTCCTCGCGGGCCGGAGCCCGCTCGCTCACGAGCCGGACGATCTCGTCGTAGACCTTGGGGTACAGGGTCGCGAACGAGAGGTCCTCGAGCTCCCACTTGATCGTGTTCATCCCCAGCCGGTGGGCCAGCGGGGCGTAGATCTCGAGGGTCTCGCGAGCCTTGCGCTGGGCGGACTCGACGCTGACGTAGCGCCAGGTGCGCGCGTTGTGCAGCCGGTCGGCGAGCTTGATCACGAGCACCCGGATGTCGCGGGCCATCGCGACGACCATCTTGCGGACGGTCTCGGCCTGCGCGGCCTCGCCGTAGGTGACCTTGTCGAGCTTGGTGACGCCGTCGACGAGCATCGCGATCTCGTCGCCGAAGTCGGCGCGCAGCCGGTCGAGCGTGTAGTCGGTGTCCTCGACGGTGTCATGCAGGAGCGCGGCCGCGAGGGTGGCCTCGGGCATGCCCAGCTCGGCCAGGATCGTGGCGACGGCGAGCGGGTGGGTG
>JBQCES010000373.1:0-4888 GCA_051960055.1 Angustibacter sp.
GAACCACACGGCGGCGGCCAGCTGCGGGACGTACCCGACGAACCACAGGTCGGTCGAGCCGTTGGTGGTACCCGTCTTGCCGGCGGCCGGTCGGCCGATGCTGTTGCCCCGGGCGGTGCCCCTCTTGATGACCGCCTCGAGCGCCTGCGTGACGCCGCGGGCGACGTTCTGGTCGAGCGCCTGGTCGCACTGCTGCTCGGGCAGCTTGATCTTCTTACCGCCGAGCGCGGTCACGGCGGTGATCGAGACGGGCGGGCAGTACAGCCCGTCGGCCGCGAAGGTCGCGTAGGCCGACGCCATGGTGAGGGGTGCCACCGGCTCGCTACCCAGGGTGAGTGACGCGTACGGTCGCAGCTTGGTGCTCAGCTTGCCGTCGGAGCGGTCGGCCTTCGAGGGCGCGGCGAGGTGCATGCCGAGGTTGTCGGCGACCGCCAGCACCTTGCACAGGCCGACCTCGCCCTCGAGCTTCACGAACGCGGTGTTGACCGACTTGGCCGTGAACTCGAGCAGGGTCCTGGTGCCGTGCTCGTTGCCCTCGCTGTTCCTGACGGTGTACGGGCTGAGCGGCCGAAGGTCGTCGCAGCTGCCGTTGAGCTGGAAGTCGTCCCTCTTGAAGGGGTGTCCACTGACCGGCGCGTTCAGCGTGCTGTTGAGGGCCTTGCCCTCCGACAACGCGGCCGCGAGCGTGAAGGCCTTGAACGTCGAACCGGTGAGGAAGCCGTTGCCGCCGCCGTACGCGTTGTCGACGTTGTAGTTGACGACCGTCTGGCCCTTCTTGGTGTTGCGGCCGTACGGACGGCTCTGAGCCATGGCGCGCACAGCCCCGGTGCCCGGCTCGACCACGGAGATCGCCGCGGCGACGTTGCTCTTGTTGCGCGCGGCCACCTTCTTGGCCACGGCCTTCTCAGCGGCGGCCTGCATCTTCGGGTCGAGCGTGGTCTGGATGGTGAGCCCACCACGGAACACGAGCGTGCGGCGCGCCTGCTCGGTGGCGCCGAAAGCCTTGTTGGTGAGCACCTGGCGGTACACGTAGTTGCAGAAGAAGGGGTACTTCGATCCGTCACAGCCGTTGCCGGCCGGCTTGATCTTCAGGCCGAGCTTGGTCTTCACCGCGGCGTCGTGCTGCTTCTGGGTGATCTTGCCGGTCTGCAGCATGCGCGCGAGCACGACGTTGCGGCGGTTGGTCGCGGCCTTGGGGTTGCGGCGCGGGTCGAACGCACCGGGCTGCTGCACCAGGCCGGCGAGCAGCGCGGCCTGCGGCAGCGTGAGCTTGGCGGCGGTCGTGGAGAAGAAGTGGCGGGCCGCCGTCTCGACGCCGTACGCGCCGTCGCCGTAGTACGCGATGTTGAGGTAGCCCTCGAGGATCTGGTCCTTGCTCATCTTCTTCTCGAGCGCGACCGCGTACTTCATCTCCTGGATCTTGCGCGCGAGGTTCTTGTCGACGGCGGCCTTGGCCGCCTCCTCGTCGCCGGCGTAGATCGCGTTCTCCTGCAGCGTGAGCTTCACGTACTGCTGGGTGAGCGTCGACGCACCCTGCGTGGAGTCGCCGGAGGCGTTGTTGAGCGCGGCGCGCAGCACGCCCTTGGGGTCGATGCCGCCGTGGTCGCGGAAGCGGGTGTCCTCGATCGCGATCTGCGCCTCGCGCATGATCGGGGCGATGCTCTTCAGCGGCACCACGACGCGGTTCTCGTTGTAGAACGTCGCGATCACGTGGCCGTCGGCGTCGAGGATGCGCGACTGCTGCGCGAGCGGGCTCTGCTCGAGCTCGGCGGGCAGGGCGTCGAAGAAGTCGACGCCGGTGCGGGCCGTGGCACCGGCCGCGCCCACCGCCGGCATGAACAGGCCGGCCCCGACGAGCCCGGCCACCACGGCGGTGCCGATGAGCGCCGAGAGGAGGGTGAGGATGCTGACTAGCCCGCTGCCGCGGTCGTCACCCTGCATCGTCATCCGTGCTCCTCCGCTGTGACGGACCTCGAACGGCCCTGGGCGCTGCGCGATCCGTGCGCGTTGGACATCTCAGGGTAACCCGCGCACCTGACAACGCCGCCAGTCACGCGCTGGGGTGAACCCGGACGGGACCGAGGTCACGGCCTGTGACTAGTCACCGGAGGCCCAGGAATGGCCGGAACGGGTCATGGTCGCCGCACCTCCTCGCTCCCTACCGTCTGTAGCGGGGAAAGGGCGACGTCGCGCAGCCGGTGTCACGTCGTCCGATGAATGGCAAGGGTGGAGACCGCCGATGAGCATCATGGCGAGCAATGCAGGGTGGGACCAGGACTGGGCGACGCGGGGGTCGTGCAGCCAGGGGGACCCGGACGACCTGTTCGTGCAGGGCGCGGAGCAGAACCGCGCGAAGGCCGTGTGCATGGGGTGCGTCGTACGCACCGAGTGCCTGGCCGACGCGCTCGACAACCGCACCGAGTTCGGTGTGTGGGGTGGCATGACCGAGCGCGAGCGCCGGGCCCTGCTGAAGAAGCGGCCCAACGTCACCTCGTGGCGCCGCCTGCTCGAGGCCGCCCGCACCGATCACCAGCGCACCGCCACCGACGACGACGCCATCGCGATCTGACGGCTGGGGTCGCTCAGGCGTCGCCGGCGAGGTCGCCGCCGATCTGGCGCAGCCCGGGCAGGTCGTGCACGTCCTGCGCGCAGGCGCGCACCCGGCGTACGGGCACCTCGCGGTGGGCGGCGGTGAAGTGGTCGGCGATCGCCTGCTCGCGCTCGACGACGCGCACGCGGTCGGCGTGCAGCCGCAGCAAGGCCTGCGTGAGCGGGTGCTCCGTGCGCTCGGCGAGGGTCTCGGCGGCAGCCAGCGCGCGCTCGGCCGAGATGTCGACGTGGTCGGCGTCGTGCACCCGGTTGAGCACGAGGCCGGCCAGCGGCATGCGGTCGCGGTCGAGCCGCTCGACGAAGTAGGCGGCCTCGCGCAGGGCGTCGCGCTCGGGTGCGGCCACCACCACGAACGCGGTGCCGTCGGCCTGCAGCAGGCGGTAGGTCGCATCCGCCCGCTCGCGGAAGCCGCCGAACATCGTGTCGAGCGCCGCCACGAACGTCTGGACGTCGCGCAGCACCTGCGCGCCGAGCACCTTGGTGAGCGTGTTGGTCACCACGTTGACGCCGGCGCTGAAGGCCTTGAGGTACGCGCGCCCACCCGCCTTGGCCGGCGCCGCGAGCAGCCGGATGAACCGCCCGTCGAGGAACGACCCGAGCCGCTGCGGCGCGTCGAGGAAGTCCAGCGCCGAGCGCGACGGCGGGGTGTCGACGATCACGAGGTCCCAGGTGCCGTCGCGGTCGGCCTGGCGCCGCAGCTGGCCCAGCTTCTCCATGGCCATGTACTCCTGCGTGCCCGCGAACGAGCTCGACAGCGCCTGGTAGAAGGGGTTGGCCAGGATCTGCTCGGCCTTCTCGGGTGAGGAGTGCGCCTCGACGATCTCGTCGAAGGTGCGCTTCATGTCGAGCATCATGGCGTCGAGGCGGCCGCCGGCCGCCTGGTCGACGCCCTTCACCTCGCGCGGGGTGTTGTCGAGCTCGACCAGGCCCATGCTCTGCGCCAGCCGACGGGCAGGGTCGATCGTGAGCACGACGACCTTGCGGCCCTGCTCCGCCGCCCGCAGGCCGAGCGCGGCCGCCGTCGTCGTCTTGCCCACGCCGCCGGAGCCGCAGCACACGACGATGCGCGTCGCCGGGTCGCGCAGCAGGGCGTCGACGTCGAGGGCGGGCGAGGTGAGCGGCGGCACCTCGACCCCACGGCGCGGGCTCATGCCATCCCCTGCTGACGCAGGACGTCGCCCAACCGGCACAGCGCGCTCAGGTCGATGGCCTCGGCCAGCGCGGGCAGCTCGTAGACGGGCCGGCCGAGCGCGTCGATCTCGCCGCGCTCGCGCTGCTGCAGGGCGACCCGCTGGGCGTGCTCCTCGGCCTCGCCGAGCAGCGCCTGGACGGCGGAATCGGTGTGCGGGAGCCCGGCGTCGGCCAGGCCCGCGGCGACCTCGGCGGCGTCGAGGCGTCCCTTGGCGGCAGCGGTGAGACGTCGTCCCGACAGCACCGGATCGCGCACCAGGTTGACGACGATCCCACCCACGGGCAGGCCCGCCTCGTGCAGGGCGGCCACGCCGTCGACGGTCTCCTGCACCGGCATCTCCTCGAGCAGCGTCACCAGGTGCACGGCCGTCTGCGGCGAGCGCAGCAGCGTCGTGATGGAGTCGGCCTGGCCGCGGATCGGCCCGACGCGGGCCAGCCCTGCGACCTCGTTGTTGACGCCGAGGAACCGTGTGATGCGGCCCGTCGGCGGCGCGTCGAGCACCACGGCGTCGTACACCGGCCGGCCGTGGGCGCGCCGGCGCACGGCCTCGTAGACCTTGCCGGTGAGCAGCACGTCACGTACGCCGGGGGCGATGGTGGTCGCGAAGTCGATGGCGCCGAACCGCTCGAGCAGGCCGCCCGCGCGGCCGAGCTTGTAGAACATCTGCAGGTACTCCAGCAGCGCGGCCTTGGGGTCGACGGCGAGCCCGAACACCTCACCGCCGCCGTGACCGACCGCGACCTTGTGCTCGTCGTAGCCGAGCGGCGGTACGTCGAACAGCTGGGCGATGCCTTGGCGGCCCTCGACCTCGGTGAGGAGGACCCGGCGGCCCTCGCCGGCCAGCGCCAGGGCGAGGGCTGCGGCGAAGTTGTTGACCACCAGCCCCCAGCCGAGGGACGAGGCGAGCAGCATCGTGCCGACGGACACGAGGTCCCAGGACCCGTACCGCCCCCTCGGGTCGAACAGCGCCTCCTCGTCGTAGGCGAGACGGCGCAGGGCGATGTCGGCGATCATGATCCCGGCCCACGACGCGAGCGGGACGCCGAGCGTGATGAGGAAGCTCTGGAACGGGCCGAGGAAGGTCTG
>JBQCES010000374.1:0-5698 GCA_051960055.1 Angustibacter sp.
CTGGTCGACCTCAGCGGTATCCGCACCCTGAAGGTGGTCGTCGACGCGGGCAACGGGATGGGCGGCCACACCGTCCCCACCGTTCTCGGCGGGCTGCCCCTGGAGGTCGACCCGCTCTACTTCGAGCTCGACGGCACCTTCCCCAACCACGAGGCCAACCCGCTCGACCCGGCCAACATCGTCGACCTCCAGGCCCGGGTCAGGGAGACCGGCGCCGACATCGGCCTCGCCTTCGACGGTGACGCCGACCGCTGCTTCGTGGTCGACGCGCGCGGCGAGCCCGTGTCGCCCTCCGCCATCACCGCCCTCGTCGCGGCGCGCGAGGTGAGGAGGGTGTGGATCACCGTGTGGGTGCCGCCGGCGGCGCGGTCGCGCGCGATCTCGCGGGCCGCGACCAGCGCGGTGACGGCGCTCGGGCTCACCGGCTCACCGCGCTCGTCGATGACGAAGCAGCGGTCGGCGTCGCCGTCGAAGGCCAGACCCAGGTCGGCGCCGTGCTCGACGACGGCGACCTGCAGGTCGCGCAGGTTGGCCGGGTCGAGCGGGTTGGCCTCGTGGTTCGGGAAGGTGCCGTCGAGCTCGAAGTACAGCGGGACGACCGTGAGCGGCAGCGGCGCCAGGCCCGCGGCGTCGCCGAGCACCGCCGGAACCGTGTGGCCGGCCATGCCGTTGCCCGCGTCGACGACGACGGTGAGCGGGCGGATGCTGCTCAGGTCGACGAGCCCGCGCAGGTGGCGGGCGTAGTCGGCGAGCAGGTCGCGCTCGTGGCGTTCGCCGGGGTGCTCGGCGGCCGGCAGCTGGCCGGCGTCCAAGAGCTGCTCGGCGATGCGGCGGACGTCGGCGAGCCCGGTGTCGGCACCCACCGGCCGGGCGCCCGAACGGCAGAGCTTGATGCCGTTGTACTGGGCCGGGTTGTGGCTGGCGGTGAACATCGCGCCGGGCGCCTCCAGCGCTCCCGAGGCGTAGTAGAGGCCGTCGGTGGAGGCGAGGCCGGCGAGGACGACGTCGCGGCCCTGGCTCTGCACCCCGTCGGCGAAGGCCGAGGCGAGCGCGGGTGAGGAGGGCCGCATGTCGTGGGCCACGACGACCGGCGCGGTGCCGTCGTCCGCCACCACCTGGGCGAACGCGGCGCCGAGGGCCCGGGCCACCGCCTCGTCGAGCTGGTCGGGCACGACCCCCCGCACGTCGTAGGCCTTGACGATGCTGGACAGGTCGCGCACGCGGTGACTCTCCTGGGACTGCTCGACGGGCGCCGTGGTCACGGCGCGCGCAGCAGCCTAGGGGGTCAGCTGACCTTGCGCGTGCGCGAGATGACCTCGCTCACCGTGAGCTCGACACCCTCGTGGCTCCAGCTCTTGTGGCTGCAGACGCGGCACGAGGTGAAGTCGACCGGGGTGCCGTCGGTGAGGTGCATCGACAGGCTGGTGACGCGGGCGGAGCCGCAGGCGGTGCATCCGACGGTGGTCCGAGCCTCGCGCTGGGTCAGGGAGCCGAGCGGGAGGGAGGGGCGAGCGGCGGTGCGAGCCATGTCAGGAGCCTTCCGAGGCGGTGAGGACGTCGCCGGGCGATGGCGACCTGAGTCCTTTCGGCCAAACGGATGACAACCTTTAGCGGACGGCGTGTCGCGACATATCGGACACGGCTCGAGCACGGGCGACGCCGGTCCGCGACGCCGGGAGGTCAGGCGCGGTCGGAGTCGCGGAGCACGCGCAGGTGACCTCGGCGGCCGACCTCGACGGTGCGCGCCTCGCTCACCGGCGCGGGCGCGGGCCGGGCCGCCTCACGCACAGCGTCCGCGAGCGCCAGCAGGTCGTCGTCGCTCGGGCCGGGGGCGTCGAGGTCCGGCGCCAGGCGCATGACCTCCCAGCCGCGCGGGGCGGTGAGCCGCTCGGCGTGCTCGGCGCACAGGTCGTAGCAGTGCGGCTCGGCGTACGTCGCGAGCGGGCCGAGCACGGCGGTGGAGTCGGCGTACACGTACGTGAGCGTCGCGACGGCGGGCCGGGCGCACGCGGTGCGCGTGCAGCGACGCAGGGACTTCACGATCGTTCACGCTACCGCCCGGCGGTGTGCGCTCCGGGGATTGAGCGGGCGGCGGCCGGGTGTGTCGGGCCGACCTAGACTGGCGGGGTGCTGCGCAGGTCCCGCTCCGACGGTCCGGCGTCCTCGCGTCCGCGCGTGCGGCGGCGCGACCGGCACGGCCGCGGGCTGCGCGGGCCCCTGGCGCCGGCCGAGCTGCCGGCTCACCGCACTCGCCGCGAGCAGTTCGACGACCTGGTGCTCGACGCCGCGGAGCGCCTCGAGGAGCGCTGGTCGCGCGAGCTGGACGGCGTGGAGTTCGCCGTCGAGGACGTGCCGCCGAGCGACCCGGCGCCCTGGGAGCACGGCGAGGTGCCGCTCGGGCGGTTCTTCCCCGCGCAGGGGGCGCTGCCGCACCGGATCGTGGTCTACCGGCGTCCGGTCGAGACCCGGGCGAGCGACCGGTCGGCTCTCGCGCCGCTGGTGCACGAGGTGGTCGTGGAGCAGGTCGCGCACCTGCTGGGCCTGGAGCCCGAGCAGGTCGACCCGCGGCTGGGCGACGACTGACGGCGGGCTCGGCCGGCGTCCCGACCCTGCACCTGTCGAGGGATCCGTCCGCTTGTCGAGGTGTGCAACCCTCGACAAGCGGAGTGTCACCCACTGAACGTGATCAACGTCAGCGGGTGGGGGGCGGCGGGTCAGCGGTCGGCGGGCGCGAGGTCGGTGGGCATGCGGGTGAGCGCCACCTGGCGCAGCGGTCCGGTGGTCACCAGCGGGCCGGCGGGGTCGTCGACCTCGGTGAACCGGGCCGCGACGACCTGGCCGCTGCCGGAGGCGGGACGCAGCCACACCGTTCCCGACACGGACACCACCTGCGTGGTGCCCGCCGCGACGTCGACGCGGCGTGTGCTGGCGGTGCCGTCGGCGGCCACGGTGACGACGTCGAGGTGGGCGTCCTGACGCGGGGCGGTGAGCACGACGTCCGTGCGAGCGCCGTCCGCGGCGTCGGCCTGGGCGAGGCCGGCGAGGGAGGTGACCGGGCCGCTGGAGGCCGACCACGCGAACTCCCCCGCGCCGTCCGTGCGCCGCTCGACCCACGCTCCAGCCACGACGGGGACGTCGGAGACGACCTTCAGCCCGTAGTCGCCCTTCGGCAGGGAGGCGAGCGAGACGTCGCGCGTCGCCCCCGCCGGGACGCGCACCACCCCGCCGTCGGGCAGCTCAGCGGCGCCGGTGCGCCCCAGCGCGGTGAGCTGGACGACGGCCTCGGCGTCCCCCGGCACGGCCAACCGCAGCAGGGCTCGCCCGTCGACCCGCACGCCGGGCACGAGCGTCTGCGTCGACGGCGGCATGGCCGCCACGACGTCGTCGATACCGCGTGGTGTCGTGCCGTCGAGGTAGGTGTCGGAGAGCACCGCGGTCACCGAGCCACCGGCGCTGCGCACGTGCACCACCGGTGAGGTCGCCTTGGCGGCGAGCGCGTCGAGGAGCAGGACGACGCGTGAGCGCGGTGGCACAGCCACCGTGCTGCCGGGCGTGCGGGTGGCCGCGCCGTCAGTCGTCAGGACGTCGACCGTGACGTCGGCCGGGGCGTCGTGCGGGTTCGCGAGCACCAGCCGGCCACGGCGGCCGACGTCGGTGCCGCCGCCCACGAGCCACTGGTCGTCGGCCGGCGCGAGGCACGTGGCCGAGCTGACGCCCCGCTCGTCACCCTTGGCCGTGCGCGTGAGCTGCTCGGCGACCAGACCGGACGCCGCGGCGCCGGTGGCGGTGACAGGCACGGAGCCCGCCGTGGAGGTGGCCGCCTGCACCCGCAGCGCTCCGGAACCCGGGCGGTCGGCAGTCACGGCACTCGCGCCGTTGCCGATCACGACGCGGCCACCGGACCCACCCACCCCAGCCGGCCGCACCGTGTCAGGCGGGGCGGCCGCCAGCACGCGCGCGGGCGACGGCGGAGCCTTGGGGTGGTCGGCGTCCGCTCCCCGCACCCCGACGGTCTCGGGGCCAGGGCACACGAGCGTCGCAGCCTCCAGCGGCACGGCGGTCGGCGGCTGGTGGACGGCGGCCCGGGCCAGCTCCTTGGGCGGCTCGACCAGCACGTAGCCGGCCAGGGCCACGGCGAGCACGGGCACCGAGGCCTTCGCGACCAGCTCGGCCACGCGGCGGGCGCTCACCGCAGCTCCCCGCTCGGACGACGTACCGGGAGCGCCAGCAGCGCCACGAGCCCGAGCAGCCCCAGCTGCGCCCACCGCCACCAGGCGAGCGTCGGGTCGACCGTGCGGACGACGAGGTGGCCGCCCTGCGCAGGGAGGGCGTAGGCCTGACGCCAGCTGCCGGCGTCGGAGAGGGTGACCGGCCGCAGTCGCTGCCCGTCGAGCGTGGCCCGGCGCAGCGGCGACGGCGTCTCGGCCAGCACGAGGAGGCGACCGCTCGGGCCGGCGGCGATGGTGGTGTCGATGGCGGCGTGCGGCCCGCTCACGGGCACGGCCGCCAGCACACGCGTGTCGGCGCGCTCGATGCGCGCGCGGGCCGCCTGCGCGGCAGGCCCGGAGCCCACACGCCACAGCTGACCTTCGGGCGCGCTGCCGATGCGCGAGAGCCCGGCCGTGGCGTCGAGCCGGTCGCCGAGCGCGGCGGGCACCGGACGCCGGACGAGCACGAAGCGCACCGCGAGGCGGTGCAGGTCGGTGACGACGGCGTCGGCGGACGCCGCGTCACCGGCGTCGGTGAGGGCCTCGACCGCGGTCCGGACCGGCGCGTCCACCGAGGCGGGGCTGGCGCCGGTGACGTCGCGCACCGCCGGCCCCGGCTCGCCACCGTCGAGCCGGTAGGTCAGCTGGCCGTCGACAGCAGCCAGCACGAGCGTTCGCGAGGCGGTAGGGCCGGTCGCGGCGTCGGCCGCCACAGCGGGGAGGCCGACGGAAGCGCTGTGCTGCACCGGTTGCACGCCCACCCAGGCACCGACGGCGGCCGCGGCCACCGGTGAGAGCACCGCGAGGGCCGCCACGGGTGCGAGCAGCAGCTGGCGCCAGCCGAAGCCGTGCCGGGCCAACCGCGACTGCAGGCCGTCGGCCGCCACGAGGGGCGCCGCGACGAGGGCGAGCAGCCCGAGCAGGGCGCCGGTGCCGGCCCAGCCGACGAGCGGGTCCGCGCCCTGGCGGTCGAGCACGGTGGCCGGGGCCAGGACGGCGAGCGCGAGGCCGGCCAGCGCGCGCCAGCCGAGCGCGGTGACGACGCGGCCGCGCCGACCACCGCGGAGCAGCGCGAGGGCGCCGAGCAGCACCAGCGGCGCGAGCCAGAGGGCCGCCACCCAGTGCGGCTGGTGAACGGGCAGGGTGACCAGGGTGGTCCAGGCACCGGGCAGGTGCAGACCGCCGGGCAGCGTGAGCGCCGCCACGGGGTCGGCCACCGCGCCGGCACCGCCGAGCAGCAGCCTGGGGTGGGCCGCGAGGTCGGCGACCCAGGGGCCGAGCAGCCCGACGGGCAGCACCGCCAGCGTCAGCGCCCGCCAGCGAGCGGCGCCCCGGCACAGCAGCGTGCCCAGCAGGGCGACGACCACGACGGCGACGCCGAGTGCGGGCACCGTGGCGCCCAGCGCGGCCGCACCGAGCACGGCTGCGAAGGTGGCGGTGAGGGCGCCAGCCGCGCCTCGGGTGAGGGCCCGGGCGGTCGCGGCGGCGGT
>JBQCES010000375.1:0-11234 GCA_051960055.1 Angustibacter sp.
CTGGTCGTAGGCGGTGACGAACACGACCTGGGGCCGACGTGCGAAGCGCGCCAGCACGCGGGCGAGGTCGAGCCCGTCGAGCCCCGGCATCGCGATGTCGCAGAAGACGACGTCGACCGGCTCCTGCTCGAGCACCTTCAAGGCCTGCGGGCCGCCGCTGGCGGTGACCACCCGGCCGATGCGCTCGTCGCGACGGAGCAGGTAGGTGAGCTCGGCGAGCGCGGGCTCCTCGTCGTCGACGACGAGCACGCTGAGCGGCGGTGCCTCGGCCATGCGCGGAGCCTACGACGTGGAGGCCCGGCGTCGTCGGCGATGCCCGATCACCACGGACACCACGGTCACCATGATCGCCGGAGCCGGTGCAGCGCGTCGAGCGAGCGCGATCGGCCGGAATGCCCGATGATCTGAGCATGTGCTCCGTGACGCCGCCCGCAGAGCTCACCCTGCCTGTAGACCAACGGGCCCCGGGTGTCGCGCGAAAGTTCCTGCGCGACACGTCGTGCCAGACGCACCACGCGCGCGTCATGGACGAGGCGGAGCTGTTGGTCAGCGAGCTGGTGACGAACGCCGTCGTGCACGGCGCTCCACCGATCACCGTGAACGTCGAGTGCGACGGCACGCAAGGCCTGCGGGTCGCCGTCACCGACGGCAGCGACCACACGCCGGTGCCACGCGAGGCCGCCGAGGACGACGAGTCCGGCCGCGGCATCTACCTCGTCGACGTCATCAGCGACCGCTGGGGTGTGGCACCGAGTCGGGGCCACGGCAAGGCCGTCTGGTTCATGGTGAAGTAGCGCCGCTCAGCGGGTGGTGACGCCCGGGGAGTACTTGGGCACGCGGAAGCTGACGCGTGTGCCGGCGCCGGGGGCGGTCTCGACGACGAGGCCGTGCGCGTCGCCGTACACCTGGCGCAGGCGCGCGTCGACGTTGCCCAGGCCCACCGAGTCGGCCGACGACTCCCCGGACAGCGCGGCGCGCACCACCTCCGGGTCGGAGCCCACGCCGTCGTCCTCCACGGCCAGCAGGGCCTCGGCTCCGGCGTCCTCGGCGGTGATCGTGACGTGCCCGGTGCCGACGCGTCCCTCGAGACCGTGCCGGACGGCGTTCTCCACCAAGGGCTGGACGACGAGGAACGGCACGGCCACCGACAGCACCTCGGGCGCGACGAGCAGCGAGATCTGCAGCCGCTCACCGAAGCGCGCCTTCTCCAGGCGCAGGTAGCGTTCGACGTTCGACAGCTCGTCGGCCAGCGTCGTGAACTCACCGCCGCGGCGGAAGGCGTAGCGGGTGAAGTCGGCGAACTCCAGCAGCAGCTCGCGCGCTCGCTCGGGGTCGGTGCGCACGAACGACGCGATCGCAGCGAGCGAGTTGTAGATGAAGTGCGGGCTGATCTGGGCGCGCAGGGCCCGCAGCTCGGCCTCCATGGCCCGGGTGCGCGAGCGGTCGACCTCGGCCAGCTCGACCTGCGACGAGACGAACCGTGCGACCTCGTCCGTGGCCCGCACGAGGCCGGCAGAGGGCAGGCCGCCGTAGGCGAGCAGCGCCCCGACGACGGTGTCGCCGCTCACCACGGGCGCCACCACCACGGCTCGCAGGGGGCAGGTGAGGTCGTCGCAGCGGGCCTTGGTGCCCGGCGCGACGGCGTCACCGGAGACGACGGCGGAGCGCCCGGTCGCCAGCACGCCGGCGGCGTGGTCGTGGGCGTCGGCGGCGTGCCGTGCACCGAGACCGTCCCAGGCCAGGCAGCGTCCGGCGGCGTCGGTGAGCGCGATGGCCGGGGTGCCGAGCAGGGCCCGCAGGTGCCGCGCCGCCCGTTGCGCGCCCGACTCGGTGAGGCCCTCCCTGAAGCTCGGGCCGGCCAGTGATGCCGTGTGCAGCGTCTCGAAGGTGGCGCGATCGGCCGACGAGCCGAAGTCGCGCCGCCGCCGGACGACGCGCGCGGCCACCGCGGCCACCAGCACACCCCCGGCGGTCAGCGCCACGAAGGGCAGGAGGTTGGTGCCTGCGCCGGTGGCGGTCGGCTGCGCGCCGACGAGGCCGACGAGCAGACCGGAGTGCTGCGCGACCGCCGTCAGCAGGCCCAGAGGGTGCACCGTCGTGACAGTAGTCGGCGGGCGCCGCGTAGGGTCGCCCATCGTGGACGACGCCCTGCACCAGCTCGCGGCGCTGCCCGGTGTCGAGGACGCCGTGACGGCGGCCCGCGAGGCCTGCACCGAGCTGCGCTGGCACCAGGCGCTGCGCCGGCGCACCGCCGAGGCGCGCGCGGAGACGGCGGCGCGGGCGGCGCGGGCGAGTGCGGCGCTCGACGGGGCGGAGCTGCCGGTCGACGTCGTGCGTGACGTCCTGCGCGGGGCGCGTCCGGCCCCGGACGACGCCGTGGGGCGCGTGGTCGCCGGCGCCGTCCGCGTGACCGCGGAGGCTCATCAGCTGGGTGGCATCGTGCGCAGCGCGCCGCTGCAGGCGATCGCCCGGCTGCACACCGCGGCCGCCGCCGACCTGCTGCCCCCCGACGAGGTGGGGCGCCCGCGGCAGGGCGAGGAGGAGCCGCGCGACCTGCCCGGTCCCGGCCCGGCGCCGCGCGGCGGCGAGCTCACCGAGCGGGTCGAGGGCCTGGCCGCCTTGCTGCGGGCACCGGGTGACGTCCCCGCGCTCGTGGTGGCCGCGCTCGCGCACGGCGAGGTGATGGCGGCGCGGCCGTTCGTGGCCGGCAACGGTCTCGTGGCCCGAGCGGTCTTCCGGGCCGTCGTCATCGACCGCGGCCTCGACCCCACGGGTGTCGCGATCCCTGAGAGTGCCTGTCTCGCAACCGGTCTCCCGGCGTATGTGGATGCGCTGAAGGACTACGTGGCGGGCACACCCGAGGGTGTTTCGGCATGGCTGGTGTACTGCGCCGACCTCGTGCGGCGCGGTGCCGCGGACGGCCGCGCCGTCGCCGACGCGGTGCTGGCCGGCCGCCTGCCGCGCTGACCGCGTGGCGCGCCGCTCAGCGGCAGGAGCGCTCGAGTGCCGCGCCCACGAGCGTGCTCAGGTCGACGCCCATCTGCGTCACGCCGCCCGCGCCGTCGACGCGGAGAGCGATGTAGCTCTGGCCGCTGCCGTCGGCCAGCGGGGTGAGGTCGCGGTGGCAGCCGTTGACGTCGAGCCGCAGCGCCAGGCGCCGCGTGGCGCCGGGCGCAACGGTGACCGGCAGGGCCGGTCGCGTCGTGATGGCGAGGAACTGGCTCGCCCCCTGGGTCAGCGGCGAGCCGGAGTCGAGGCTCACGGTGGCCGGCTGCCCCGTGCCGTTGGTGATCTCGAGCACCGGCTCGCGCAGCGTTCCCTTGAGCTGCACCGACATCGGCTCGACGCCGGTCTCCTGGTTGCAGACCGCCTGCGGGGTCTGGCTCAGCATGCCTTGGTCGCTGTCACGGACGGTCAGCTGATGAAGGGTGCCGTCCTCGCTGCGTACGGGCACCGAGAGCTTGAGTGACTCCATCGCGTCGCAGTCGAGGGTGGCGCGCACCCGCACGAGCGCGTCGCGACCGGGCCGTACGACGCCGTCACCCGTGACCACCGTGACGCGCGATCCGGTGTCCACCAGGGCACCCACGCCCTTGGCCGCCGCGATCGTCAGCGGTCGGCTGCCGACGTTGAAGATCCTGACGGCCACGGGCACCTGCGTCTTCCCGGTGCCGCTGCTCGCGCCGTTGTCGAGGCCCACGGCCAGCGCGAACGCGTTGACGGCGCCGCGGGCTGCGTTGTCCTGCGCCGCCGCGGCTCGCTCGTGCGATACCCAGGCGCCGGTGGCCCCGCCCGCAGCCAGGGCGGCGACCAGCACGAGTGCGAGCACGGGCGAGATGCGCGCGGCGGCCCGCCGGACCCAGTCGGGCAGCCGGGGTGGCCCGGGTGGGCGGCCGGCGTGCTCGTGCGGGTCCGGGAGGTCGTCGAGGGAGACGACGTCGATCGGGCCGAGGCCCGCGCCCCCGCCGTCGCTCGTCCGCCCCGTGTCGAGGACCTCGTACCCCACGCGGGCATTGTGTCGTGCCGGCTGCCCGCGCGGGAGGGGTTCACGAGCAGGTTCGCGCCAGCGCCACACCCCACAGGGTGCTGAGGTCGACCCCGATGCGGTCCTGCGCCAGCGGTCCCGACCCCGGGTGACCGCTCAGCAGCACGATGTACGGCGACACCTGAGAGCTCAGCACCACCGACAGACCTTGCGGGCACGACCACGGCACCAGGGTCAGGGCCAGGTCGAGGGTGCCTGCGGCGGGCACCACCTGCGGCAGGTCGGGCACCAGGCGCAGCACCGAGAAGTTCTTCGTCTGCGCGACGAACGGCGAGTTCTCGACGTCGAGCCGCACGAGCAGCGCGCCGTCGGTCGTGTTGCGGAGCCGGAGCAGCGGGCGGTCGAGCGTGCCCGCGACGGACGCGTCGATCGACGGGAACCCGCGGCTGCAGGGCGATCCGCCGAAGACCCCTGGGTTGGCCGTCTCACCCTCGTCGGCCACCTGCAGGCGGTGCTCCACGCCGTCCGCGGTGCGCACCGGTACCCGGAGCGCAGCCCGCACGTCCTGGGGGCCGGTGCAGTCGACGCCGAGGCGCAGGCTCGCGTAGAGCGTGCCTCCGGCCGGGACGACGGCGGCACCGCCGAGCGGCCGCACGACCGGTGTTGTGGTCGTGGCTCGGTCGCTCTCGGGTGACAGCACGAGCGACACCGGCAGCGGACCGGCGTTCTGCAGGCGCACCGTGAAGTCGGCGACCGGGCGCCCGGGCACGGTGTCGACGCTGCTGACCGTCGCGACGACGGCGAGGCGGGAGGCGCGTTCGGCGGCGCGGACGCGGTCGGCGTGGCGCGAGGCCAGGCTGCCGCCGACGCCCCAGCCCACGAGCAGCAGCACCACCGCAGCGGACACGACGGGGAAGAGGCCGAACCGGTTGAGCGACACCAGGTCGGCGCGCGGCGACCAGCGGGTGGGCTGCGGCTCCACCGGAGCCAGCGCGTCGTAGGCCACGACCTCGGCCGGGGTGTCCGGCGACGAGGGCTGCTCGTGTCGGGCCCCGCCGGTGTCGAGCACCTCGTAGCCCACGTCTGCCAGTGTCACCCGGTCGCCGACGGTTGGGTAGCGCTTCACCGGGCGCCCAGGCGGGCACACGGTGACGGCGCCCCGCGAGCGGGACGCCGTCACGTGCACGGTCATCGGCTACCAAGCGTGCTGCGCGTCGTCGCAGCGGGGCAAGCCCGCCACAACCGGTCCATCAGTGGACTGCCCGCACGTGGGTACCGGGAGGGCCGTGCTGGGTCGCCGATCTCCGGCGGCTCACGACCTTGTCTACTCCTGCCCCGCGGGGAAGTGAAGCCTTGACATTCGCGGTTCGTGCGGGGACGAATCGGACCGCACGGAGTGCGCGAAGGACATTGCGTCGGCCTAGGCGCGGGTCCACACTGAGGCTGCCGGTCCACGGGCCGTGCAGGTGCCGCGGGCTCATCCCCCCCGAGCCGGCGGTGCCAGGTGGCCCCCGTCGTCCCCCCGGCGGGGGCCGCCGCGCGTAGGGGGTGCGAGCGAGAGCCGGGCGTCGTCCACAGGCTGGGCCGCCGGCTGAGTTGTCCACAGGCCGGCTCGCGCTGGATGCGCCACGTGGTCGCCGTCGCCGACGCTGAGAGCCCCCCACCCCAGGAGGCTTCTCGATGGCGTCGACCTCAGCTCGTGCCGACCAGACCGCCCCGGCCGACACCGGGAGCGCGGTGACCGCGCTGACCGCCGACCCGGCCCTGGTCGACGAGCTGCAGCGCCTGGCGGCGGCCGCCGCGGTGCGGCTGACCGTGCGGACGCAGCTGCCGGCACCGGGCCGCTGGCCGCGCGGGCTGGTGCTGGTGGGAGCGGATCTCGCGCCGGCGCTCGCCCGGCACCCCGGGTCCCGGCCCGAGCTGGTACTCGTGGCCCTCGCGTCGGACGGCGCCGCGGCGTGGGGCGACGACGGGCGGCTCTGGCAGCACGCCATCGCGGCCGGGGCCGAGCAGGTGGTGCCGCTGCCGCAGGCCACCGAGTGGTTGCTGGCCCGGCTGGCGCGGATCGCTGAGCCGGCCGCCTCCGCGCACGTGCTCGGGGTGGTGGGCGGCTGCGGCGGGGCGGGCGCGAGCGTGTTCGCCGCGGCGCTCGCGGTGGTGGGGGCCGGCCAGGGACGGCGCACCGTGCTCGTCGACGCGGACACGCTCGGCGGCGGCATCGACCTCCTCGTCGGGCTCGACGACGTCGCGGGGCTGCGCTGGCCCGATCTGGCGACGGCCCGCGGCCGGCTGCCGGGCCTGGACCTGCACGCCTCGCTGCCGCGGGCCGGTGCGATGGCGGTGCTCGGATGGGGCCGCGGTGACCCCGTCGACCTTCCGGCCGCTGCGGTCGACGCGGTGCTCGACGCCGCGTGCCGGGCGCACGACCTCGTCGTCGTCGACCTGCCCCGAGCGCTCGACGGCCTCACCCAGGCGGCCCTCGCTCGCGTCGACGAGCTGCTCGTCGTGCTGCCCGCTCGGCTCCGCGCGGTCGCCGCCGCCAGCCAGGTGGTGGCGGCCTTCGGCGGGAACGGCGTGGCGCCGTCGGCCGTCGTGCGCACGGGCCAAGGCCGGTGGAGCGGCCGGCAGGTCGCCGAGAGCCTGGGCGTCGCCCTGGCCGCTCAGCTGCGCGACGACGCGCACCTCGACGCCGACCTGAGCGAGGGCCTGCTGCCGGGGCAGCGCGCCCGCAGCCACCTGCGGCGCGCTGCGGTGCACTGCCTCGACCGCGCGGCGCAGCCGGCCGCGGCGTGAGGGGGGTCGACCCCGGGCTGGTCGACCGGGTGCGCACCGAGCTCGCCAGCCGTCCTGGGGCGGTGACCCGCGGCCGGGTGGCCGAGGCCGTGCGCGCGACCGGCGGGGTGCTCGGCGACCAGGCGGTGCTCGCCGCGGCCACGGTCGTGCAGGCCGAGCTCGTCGGCGCCGGGCCGCTCGAGGCGCTGCTGGCCGACCCGCGCGTCACCGACATCATGGTCAACGGCGCGACGGGCGTGTGGGTCGACCGCGGGCGGGGTGTCGAGCGGGTGCGGGTCGACGTCGGACCCGAACCCGCCGTGCGGGCGCTCGCCGTGCGGCTCGCCTCGGCAGCCGGACGCCGCCTCGACGACGCCTCGCCGTTCGTGGACGCGCGGCTGCCCGGGGGTGTGCGCCTGCACGTGGCGCTGCCGCCGCTGGTCGAGGGCGGCACGCACCTGTGCCTGCGCGTCCCCGCGCGTCGGGCGATGACCGTGGCCGAGCTGGTCGAGTGCGGCACGATCCCGGCCGGCTGGGCGGACGTCGTCACCGCGATGGTCGCGCGGCGGCTGGCGTTCCTCGTCTGCGGTGGCACCGGCGTGGGCAAGACCACGGTGCTGGGTGCGCTGCTCGCCCGGGTGCCGGAGGACGAACGCATCGTCGTGGTCGAGGACTGCGCGGAGGTGTGCATCGACCACCCGCACGTCGTCCGGCTCGAGTCGCGGGCTCCGAATGTCGAAGGCCGCGGCAGGGTCGACCTGACGGAGCTGGTGCGCCAGGCGCTGCGCATGCGGCCCGACCGGCTCGTCGTCGGTGAGGTGCGCGGGGCCGAGGTGCGCGAGCTGCTGGCTGCCCTCAACACCGGCCACGAGGGTGGCTGCGGCACGGTGCACGCCAACGACGCGACGGAGGTGCCCGCGCGGCTCGAGGCGCTGGGCGCACTGGCCGGGCTCGGCCGGGCCGCCGTGCACGCCCAGCTGGCGGGAGCCGTGCAGGTGGTGCTGCACCTCACCCGGCGTGGCGCCCGGCGGCGGCTGACGCAGGTGGGCGTCGTGCGCGCTGCCGCCGCTGCGGGTGACGGCCGGGTCGAGGTGGTGCCGGCGCTGGTGCGTGACGTCACCGGCTCGGGGCCTGATGGGGCGCGGGGCGACGGGTGGCCGGTGCTGCAGCGCCTGCTGGGGGAGCCGGCGTGACGGCCGCCGGGGGGCTGACCGCGACGTCGGCCGCCGCGGTGGCACTCGCCGTCCTGTGCTGGCCCGCGAGGCGCACCCTCGCCCCGGCAGGTACCCGGCGGCGCGCCGGGCGCTTCAGGCGGGTTCGCGTCCGACGGCGCGGGCGACGGGGCGCGCTGACACCGGCCGACCAGGTGCTGCAGGTGCTCGACATGGTCGCCGCCCAGGTGCGCGCGGGAGCGGCACCCGCGCAGGCCTGGTCGGCCGCGCTGGACGTCGTCGACGTGCCGCGGACGACGGCCGAGCCGGTGGCCGACCTCGTGCGCTGGGCCGGCGATGCGTCCGTCGCCCAGCCGGCTCAGGCCGCGGCGGCGGCTTGGCGGTTGGCCGACACCACCGGTGCGCCGCTGGCTGATCTGCTCGACAGCGTCTGCGCGACGCTGCGCGCCGAGCGGGCTGACCAGGCGGCCGTCGAAGCCGCGCTGGCCGGTCCCCGAGCCACCAGCCGGCTGCTCCTCGCCCTGCCCGTGGCCGGGATCGGCCTGGGTGAGCTCATCGGCGCGTCGCCCGTGCACATCCTGTGGGCGACACCGGCCGGTCGGGCGTGCGCCGTCATCGGCTCGGCTCTGCTCCTGGTCGGCCGGGTCTGGATGCGCCGCCAAGTCGCCTCGGTCGCGGCGTTGGCTGCGCCGGGGCGGCCGGACGCCGCCGTACCCGCTGGGTCGGCATCGTGACCGGCGCCGTGGCGACCGGCGTGAGCGCGGCGCTCGCGGGTGCGGCGTGGCTGTGCTGGCCGATGCCCCGCGGCGGGGCGTCCTGCCGGGCCAGCAGCGCCCCGCAGGTCGGCGCGTCGGCTGCGGCCCGCGGCGAGGGCAGCGTCGGCATCCCCGACGTGGTGCTCGTCGACCTCGTGGTGGCAGCGCTCGCGGCCGGGCTCCCGACGACGTCCGCGGTGGCGGCCGCGCGCTGGGCAGCGGCACCGCCAGGGGGTTCCGCGGCCGACGGTGGCGGCCACGCGCTGCCGGTTGCCGTCGTCCGGGCCTTCGCGCTCGCCGAGCGCACCGGTGCGTCGGCGGCCGAGCTGCTCCGCCGCGCCGCGGCGGACGAACGTGCGGCCCGGCGCGCTGCCCTGGCCGTGGCGGCCAGCCGGCTCGGGGTGCGCCTCGTCGTCCCGCTGGGTCTGGCCGTGCTGCCGGCGTTCGTGCTGCTCGGTGTCGCACCGGTGGTGATCGGGCTGGCCCAGCAGCTCCTGTCGCCCTGAACCGCCACCCCCGACCTCGCGGTCGGTCCACATCGTGTTGCGCCGCAACGCGTTCCACCACAGAAGGAGAGATCACATGGGTTCTGCGCTCCGTCGTCTGCGTCGTCTGCGTCGTCTGCCGCGTCTGCCGCGGCTCGCCGACCACGGCATGACGACCGCTGAGTACGCCATCGGCACCTTGGCGGCGTGCGGCTTCGCCGCGCTGCTCGTCACCATCCTGCGCGGCTCCGCCGTCCGCGGTCTGCTGCTCGGCGTGATCACGAAGGCGCTGGCGCTGGGTGGCTGAGCGGCGATGGCCCCCACGCCGACGTCCGGCCCTGCGTGACCAGGGCGTCGTGACCGCTGAGCTGGCCGTGGCGCTGCCTGCCGTCGCGCTCTCGGCCGCGGCGGTCGTCGCGGTGGCGCAGGCCGCCGTCGCTCAGGTCAGCTGCGTGGACGCCGCCCGGGCCGGTGCCCGGGCGGCGGCCCGCGGCGACAGCGCCTCGCGCGTGCAGCAGCTGACGCACGAGGCCGCCGGCGGCGCCGGTGCCGTGGTGGACGTCGGCGCGTCCGGCACGGGGGTCACCGTGGCCGTGCACCGGCGCGTGCACCTGGTGCTGCCGCACGGACCGGCGATCACGGTGCGCGCCCGTGCGTCCGCCGAGGCCGAGCCGGGAGTGGGTGCCGCCGGTGACCGAGGCAGTGCCACCGTGCTCGCCACGGCGCTGGTGGCGCTCGCGGCCGTGCTGGCGGTGCTGCTCGCCGGACTGGCGAGCGCCGTGCTGGCTCGGCACCGGGCGGCGAGCGCGGCTGACCTCGCGGCCCTCGCCGCGGCGTCGACGCTCAGCCGGTCACCGGGCGACGCGTGCGCCACGGCGGCGCGCGTCGCGCAGCGCAACGGGGCACGGGTCAGCGGGTGCGCGGCCTTCGCGACGTCAGTCGACGTGAGCGTGCGAGTACGGCCGGCCGGCCTGGCCCGTCACCTGGGTGAGGCGGTCGGCCGGGCGCGCGCCGGCCCGGGGCTACCCGCACCGGCGCGGGCCCGGCGTCAGGGCTGGCGGTGACGCGCCGGCTCGTCGAGCTGGATCGTCTGTCCCGTGCCGGTGTGGCTGGCGCCGTCGGTGTGGCTGGCGCCGTCGGTGTGGCTCGTCCCATCGGTGGACGGGCGCAGGTGCTCGCCGGCCTCGGGGTCGTAGTGCTCGGTGCGGGGCTCGCGCACCAGGTGACGGTCGGGCTGGTCGTAGCCGGGGCGCTCGGTGGTGCCGGCCGCCTCGGTGTCGCGGGTCTCGGCGGTGTCGCGCTCGTCGGCACGGCGCTGCGCGGCCTGCTCCTTCTCGACCCGGCGCAGCCGCTTCATCTCGCGACGGCGGGCCACACGGCGGCGTGTGCCGCGGCCGAGCGCGGCGAAGCCGAGCAGGGCCAGCAGCGCGGCGACGACGCCCGCGACGAAGATCCAGATGGGCTGGGTCGTGAACGTGCCGACCGAGGAGTCGAAGAGCACCTGCTGCGACGTCCCCGTGACCACGATCCCGACGACCAGCGCCGCGGCGAGCAGCAGCAGGATGAGAGCGAGGGCGATCATGATGACCTCCGTCCGGTCCGGCGCCTGGGCCGCCGAATCACCACGACCCTAGTGCGCGGTGTCCGACTCGTCCTGTTGAGCGTCGGCGTCCGGAGCGACGCGCAGCAGCGCGCGCACCACCCGCAGCGCCGCCGCCTTGTCGAGCGGCTCGTTGCCGTTGCCGCACTTGGGCGACTGGACGCACGACGGGCAGCCCGCCGGGCAGGCGCAGGTCGCCAGGGTCTCGGCCGTCGCCCGCAGCCAGGTCGCCAGCGCGGTGTACCCGCGCTCGGCGAAGCCCGCGCCGCCCGGGTGACCGTCGTGCACGACGACCGTGGGCTGCCCGGTGTCGGGGTGCAGCGCGGTCGAGACGCCGCCGACGTCCCAGCGGTCGCACGTGGACAACAGCGGCAACAGCCCGATCGCCGCGTGCTCCGCGGCGTGCAGCGCGCCGGGCAGGTCGCCGGGCCGGACTCCCGCCTCGGCGAAGAAGTCCTGGCTGGC
>JBQCES010000376.1:0-35794 GCA_051960055.1 Angustibacter sp.
GACACCGCAGTTGTTCGACACCGCCTCGAGCCCGTCGACCCCCGAGTCCAGGACCGCCTCGATCAGCACCGACGGGATCCCGCACAGCCCGAAGCCCCCGACCGCGAGCGTCGCGCCGTCCCGCACGTCAGCGACTGCCGCGGCGGCGTCCGCCACCACCTTGTCCACGTCAGACTCCCTCGCCATTGAGTGATCGTCGGCGCCACCCTAGCCGCGGCGGGTCGGCGTCCCTATGTGCCCCGCCCCCACACCCGGTCCCTCTCCCCGCTTCCGCCGCTCGTGCCGCTTTCCGCCACCCAAGCCGCTTTGCGTCACTCAGCCCCGGCATAACGGGCGGAGGCACCCGTGCTTCCGCCCGTCAAGCCGCGGCCGGACGGCGGAGAGCGGCTTGGGTGGCGGAAGGGGCCGGCGGAAGGAGGGTGGCGGAAGGAGGGCCCGGATAGGAGGGGACGCCGGGTCAGGCCTCGAGGACGACGGCGATGCCCTGGCCGACGCCGATGCACAGCGCCGCCAGACCCCAGCCACCGCCGCGGGCGCGCAGGCTGTGGGCGAGGTGCCCGAGCACCCGCCCGCCCGAGGCGCCGAGCGGGTGCCCGATCGCGATGGCGCCACCGTGCGGGTTGACGATCTCGGGGTCGAGCTCCGGCCACGCCGCGAGGCAGGCGAGCGACTGTGCCGCGAAGGCCTCGTTGAGCTCGACCTGCGCGAGGTCGCCCCAGCCGATGCCGGCCCGGCGCAGCGCGAGGTTCGCGGCCTCGACCGGACCGATGCCGAAGACGTCGGGGTCGACCCCCGACACCGCGGACGACGCGATGCGGGCGAGCGGCTCGCGACCGGCCCGGCGCGCGCCCTCGGCCGAGCCGATGAGCACCGCGCTCGCACCGTCGTTGAGCGGCGAGGAGTTGCCGGCGGTGACCGTGCCGTCGCTGCGGAACACCGGCTTCAGCGTGGCCAGCTTCTCCACAGTGCTGCCGGGACGGATCGACTCGTCACGCTCCAGGTCGGTGCCGGGCACGAGCACCACCTCGGCGTCGTACGCCCCGGCCGACCACGCGGCGTCCGCGAGGCGGTGGCTGCGCGCTGCGAACTCGTCCTGCGCCTCGCGGCTGATGCCGTGCAGGTCGACCAGGTGCTCGGTGCTCTCGCCGAGCGAGATGGTCCACGCCGAGGGCATCTCGGGGTTGACCATGCGCCAGCCGAGCGTCGTGGAGTGCAGCGTCTCGTGCCCGCGGGGGAACGGCGTCGACGGCTTGGGCAGCACCCAGGGTGCGCGCGTCATCGACTCGACACCGCCCGCGACCACGAGGTCGGCGTCACCGCACTCGACGGCGCGACGACCCTGGATCGCCGCCTCCAAACCGCTGCCGCACAAGCGGTTCACGGTGGCGCCGGGCACCGACGTCGGCCAGCCGGACAGCAGCACGGCCATGCGCGCGACGTTGCGGTTGTCCTCACCGGCGCCGTTCGCGTCGCCGATCAGGACGTCGCCGACGTCCGCCGGGTCGAGGTCGGGGCTGCGCTCGCCGAGGCTGCGCACGACGTGGGCGGCGAGGTCGTCGGGCCGGACGTCGGCCAGGCCCCCGCCGTAGCGGCCGAACGGCGTCCGCACCGCATCGAGGACGAACGCGTCGGCGCGCTCAGCCACGGCCGGCCAGGTTCTGCAGCCGCACCTGGCCGCGCGCGATGAGCCGGTCGCCGGCGTCGCGCGTCTCGACCACCCACACCTGCTGCGAGCGGCCACGGTGCAACGGGGTGCCCACTGACGTCAGCTCACCCTCGCGCACTGCCCGGAAGAAGTCGGTCTGGTTCGAGACGCCCACGACCTGGCCCTGGTCGCCGAACCACGTGGACGCCGCGACGCTGGCCACGGTCTCGTGGATCCAGGCGTGGATGCCGCCGTGCAGGATGCCGTGCGGCTGGTGCACCGCCGGCACGACGTGCCACCGCACCCGCATGACGTCGGACGTCAGCTCGTCGACCGTGAGGCCGATCGCGTCGCCGACCAGGCCGAAGGCGCCGTCAGGGAACGCCGGCGCGCTCTCATCCAGCGAGCTGTCGGTGGACATCGGACCTCCCGGGGTGCGTGGGCTGCTGCGCCCGAGCATGTCACCCCGAGGTCAGGCCGTGGTCGACAGGCCCTCGCGCGCGGCCGGGACGCTGAGACCCGGAGCGTAGGCGTGGATCGTGACGGCGGGGCGGCCGTGGTCGTTGCGCAGCCCGTAGAGCAGACCGCGCTCGGCGACCCGCACGGCCGGCGCCTGCAGCACCGTGGCCCACGAGCCGAGCACGTCGTCGTCGCGCACCTCGGTGAGCGTGCCCTCGACGACCGCGAAGGCCGCCAGTGCGCCGTCGTCGTGCAGCGCCTGCTGCTGAGCGGGCAGCCAGTTGCGCAGCCACACCTCGACGCCGACGGGGCCGGACAGCTGCACCTCGTGGGCGTCGACGGCGCGGCTCACGTGCGGGCGCCAGCGGCGCGGCTCGCTCGCGACGCGGCGGACGACGAGCGCCAGCTCGTGCGTGGTGAGCAGCCGGCGTCCGTCGTCGGTGGTGGGTCGGGAGGCGATGAGGGTCATGGCCGAACCTTCGGGGTGGGCCGCGGGATGACGTCCGGCGGCTGGTGGCTGGGGGGTCGTCAGGCAGCGGGATAACGACACGCTGCGCTGCACAGCCGCATGAGGTCGACGTGACGTCGCACGACGAGCTCGGTGGGCTGGACCTGGGCCATGGTCGAGATCGTGCTCCCACAGGCCGTCCCGTGTCAACACGTGGACCTCCGATCTCGCGTTTCGAGACGCGCCCTGCCGGAGGGGGATCAGTCGAGGAGGGCGGCGCCGAGCCAGGAGTCGGGGATGCCGAAGCCGTCGACCAGCGTGCGGGCGTGCGGTCGGACCCGCTCGCACGCGTCGTTGACCAGCCGCGTCAGGCCGCGGCTGCGCGCCGGGGTGAGCCGGCCGTGCTCGACGTACCACGCCCGGTCGCGCTCCAGGCCCGACAGCACGTGCAGCGTGCACAGCTCACGCAGCAGCTCGCGTGCGCTCGGGTCGGCGCACCGCTCGACGGCGGCCAGGAACGACTCCAGGACGACGCGCTCGACGTGCGCCCGAGCGGCGAGCAGCACGTGGTCCTGCGCGTCGTTGAAGACGGCGAACGCGTCGGCGCCCGGCTTGGCGGCCGCCCGCAGCCGGCGGGCGAGGCCCTCGATCACGTGCGTCTCGCGGTCGGTGAGCAGCCGCAGCTGCCCGGCGGGGTCGAGCAGGTCGTCGACGTCGTCGCGGCGGCTGGGTGCGACGTCCGCGAGCTTGCGCGCCAGGGCGCGGGCCGACGTCCGCTCGGCCACCGCCGAGGCCACCTGACGGGCCACGAACTTCACGGTTCCCCACGAGTCGAGGTCACCGAACGCGTCGCGGTAGCTGGTGAGCAGGCCCTTGGCGACCAGCTGCAGCAGCACCGTGTTGTCACCCTCGAACGTCGTGAAGACGTCGGTGTCGGCCTTGAGCGCGGGCAGGCGGTTCTCGGCCAGGTAGCCCGCGCCACCGCAGGCCTCCCGGCACTCCTGGATGGTGTGGGTCGCGTGCCAGGTGGCGAGCACCTTGACGCCGGCCGCCAGGGCCTCGAGCTGGCGCTGGCGCAGCTCGTCGTCGACGTCGCGGTCGGCGTGCGCCCCGGTCTGAACGTCGTGCATGAGCGACACGAGGTCGTTCTGCGCGAAGGCGAGCGCGTACGACCTCGCCAGCGCGGGCAGCAGACGACGCTGGTGGGTGCGGTAGTCGAGCAGCAGCACCTCGTCCGACGACCCCGGTGCCTGGAACTGCCGGCGCTGCTCGGCGTACCGGATCGCGATGGCGAGCGCCGTCCGCGTCGCCGCACCGGCGCCCCCGGCGACGCTGATCCGCCCGCGCACCAACGTGCCCAGCATCGTGAAGAAACGGCGGTTGGGGTTGTCGATCGGGCTGGTGTAGGTGCCGTCGGGGCCGATGTCGCCGTAGCGGCCCAGCAGGTTGGTGCGGGGCACGCGCACGTGGTCGAAGGCCAGCCGCCCGTTGTCGACGCCGTTGAGGCCCATCTTGGGCCCGCAGTCCTCGATGCTGACGCCGGGGAGCGGGCGGCCGTCGTCGGCGCGGATCGGCACGAGCACGCCGTGCACGCCGTGGTGCTGCGGGTCGTCCGGCGTCCCGGTGACGAGCTGGGCGAACACGACTGCCATGCGCGCGTCACGCGCGGCTCCGCCGATGTAGTCCTTGCGAGACAGCCGGTCTGGCGTGTTGACCACGAGCTCGTCGGTGTCGGCGTCGTAGGTCGCGGTGGTGCCGAGCGACTGCACGTCGCTGCCGTGCCCGGTCTCGGTCATGGCGAAGCAGCCCGGCAGCTCGAGCGAGATGATCCGCGGCAGCAGCTCGCGACGCTGCTCGTCGGAGCCGAGGTTCGACACGGCCCCACCGAACAGCCCCCAGTGCACGCCGGCCTTCACCAGCAGCGACAGGTCGGTGTGCCCGAGCATCTCGAACGCCGTCACGGACGCGCCGATGTCGTTGGTGCCACCCGCCTCCACCGGGAAGCCGCTGCGCGCGTGGTCGCTCGCGGCCAGCATGCGCATCTGCTCCGCGACCCGCTCGCGCTGCTGCTCGAGCGTCAGCGAGGGGTCGGGCAGCAGCGCGTCGGCGTCGAACTCGTCGCGGGCCTGCTGGCGCACGTGAGCCCAGCGGCCGCCGAGCAGCGAGCGCAGGGCGGCGACGGTGTCGGACGTGGCCGCGGCGGCAGTGGGCGTGGTGGTCATGGCTGCTCCTGGGGGGACAGGACGGCGGTGAGCCCGCCGGCGATCAGGGCACTGAGCTGTCGGGTGAGGTCGTTGCGCGGCAACGGGTTGGCCGTGGTGAGCCAGTGGTCGGCGGCCGCGCGCACGAGGCCGACCACGCCGTGCGCGAGGGTGCCGGCGGCAGCCGCCTCGCGCCCACTGGTCGCGAGGGCCGCGGTGATCAGCGTGGCGAGCTGGTCGCCGATCCGGCTCGTGAGCCCCGTGAGCGGGTCGTCACCCATCGGCCGGTCGAGCAGGGGGTGGGTGACGACGAACCGATAGACCTCGGGGTCCTTCTCGACCAGGGTCAGGTACGAGTCGACCGCCGCCTCGATCACCTGCTCGGGGTGGGCGATCAGCGCCTCGGGCTGGTCGTCAGCGGCGACGGACGCGAGGGCGCGGTCGAGGTCGCGCGCGATGAGCCGGTCGACCGACTCGACGACGGCGAGGTACAGGCCGGCCTTGTCGCCGAAGTGCCGGTACAGCACCGACTTGCTCGTGCCGGCCTCGGTCGCGATGTCGTCCATGCCGACGCCCGCGCCGTGGCGGCGCACTGCGCGCAGGGTGGCCTCGACGAGCTCGGCGCGCCGGGTGAGCCGGTGCTCGGCCCAGCGCGTCGCGCGGCCGTCGGGGCGCGTCGAGGCGGTGGCGTCGGGAGAGGGCACGTCGGCGAAAGTATCAGGTACTCGCAGTTCCTGCTACCGTCGGTATCGCGATCTCCGTCCGCCCGTGAACCTGCTCGAAAGGTGTTCTCATGGCCCCGCCCCGCCGCGCCGCGATCATCGGCGGCAACCGCATCCCCTTCGCCCGGGCCCACGGTCCGTACGCCCGAGCGAGCAACCAGGACATGCTGACCGCGACGCTCGACGGGCTCGTCGCCCGCTTCGGGCTCGCCGGTGAGCGCGTCGGCGAGGTGGCCGCGGGCGCCGTCCTGAAGCACAGCCGTGACTTCAACCTCACGCGCGAGGCGGTGCTCGGCTCGCGCCTGTCGCCGTGGACGCCGGCGTACGACGTCCAGCAGGCCTGTGGCACCGGCCTCGAGACCACCGTGCTGGTGGCCAACAAGATCGCACTGGGGCAGATCGACAGCGGCATCGCAGGCGGTGTCGACAGCGCCAGTGACGCGCCGATCGCGGTCAACGAGGGCCTGCGCGAGGCCCTCCTGGCGCTCAACCGGGCCAAGACCGTACAGCAGCGGCTCAAGGCGGTGGCGCGGCTGCGCCCCGGGCACGTCGTGCCCGAGATCCCGCAGAACAGCGAGCCGCGCACCGGCTTGTCGATGGGTGACCACATGGCCATCACGGCGGCCGAGTGGGAGATCTCGCGCGAGGCGCAGGACGAGCTCGCCGCGGCCAGCCACCGGGGCCTCGCCGCGGCCTACGAGCGCGGCTTCATGGACGACCTGGTCACCGCCTACCTCGGGCTGACGCGCGACCAGAACCTGCGCCCCGACTCCAGCGTCGAGAAGCTCGCGAGGCTCAGGCCCGTGTTCGGTGACGGCCCGGGCGCGACCATGACGGCGGGCAACTCCACGCCGCTCTCCGACGGCGCCAGCGCGGTGCTGCTCGGCAGCGACGAGTGGGCATCCGACCACCACCTGCCGGTGCTGGCGCACGTGGTCGACGCCGAGACCGCCGCCGTCGACTACGTGCACGGCGGCGAGGGGCTGCTCATGGCACCGACGTACGCGGTGGCGCGGCTGCTGAAGCGGCAGGGCCTCACGCTGCAGGACTTCGACTACTACGAGATCCACGAGGCCTTCGCCTCGACGGTGCTCACGACGCTGGCGGCCTGGGAGAGCGAGACGTTCTGCCGCGAGCGGCTCGGGCTCGACGCACCGCTCGGGTCGATCGACCGCGAGAAGCTCAACGTCAACGGTTCCTCGCTCGCCGCGGGCCATCCCTTCGCCGCCACCGGCGGCCGCATCGTCGCCGCGCTCGCGAAGCAGCTGCACGAGAAGGGCTCCGGTCGTGGGCTCATCTCCATCTGCGCGGCGGGTGGCCAGGGTGTCGTCGCGATCCTCGAGGGGGCGTGATGAGCGACCGGTACACCCACTTCGTCAACGGCTCGTTCGGCAAGGCGCTCGCCCAACGACTGGGGCTGCCCCGGCCGGTGGAGCTGCGTCGCTACGAGCCCGGTCAGGCCCTGCTGGTGGGGCCGGCGCTCGTGGCGGGGGTCGGTGCGCCGTCGTCCGTCATCGCGACAGCGCTCGCCGACTCGCCGACGTCGCACTCGGCGAGCGGCGAGCGTCTCGGTGCCGTGGTCTTCGACGCCTGCGCCGCAACGGATCCCGGGCAACTCGAGACGCTGCGCGAGGTGCTCGCCCCGGCGTTGAAGCGGCTGCTGCCGTGCGCTCGAGTCGTCGTCATCGGCCGCCCACCCGAGTCGGCGTCGACGGTGGCCGCGGCAGCTGCTCAGCGTGCCCTCGAGGGCATCGTGCGGTCGGTGGGCAAGGAGCTGCGCGCCGGGGCCACCGCCAACCTCGTGCTGGTCGAGGAGGGCGCCGACGAGGCGGCCGAGTCGACGCTGCGCTTCCTGCTCTCGGCGCACTCGGCCTACGTCGACGGTCAAGTCGTGCGCATCACGGGGGCGACGGTGCCGCAGACCGACTGGCAGCAACCGTTGGAGGGCAAGGTCGCCGTGGTCACCGGTGCGGCGCGCGGCATCGGCGAGGCCATCGCCCAGGTGCTGGCTCGCGACGGCGCCACCGTCGTGGCGGTCGACGTGCCCGCGGCGGGGCAGGCGCTGGTGTCGGTGGCCAACCGCGTGGGTGGCACGGCGCTACAGCTCGACGTCACCGCGCCGGACGCCGGACGCCGCATCGCCGACCACGTGCGCGAGCGTCACGGCGGTCTCGACGTCGTGGTTCACAACGCGGGCATCACGCGCGACAAGCTGCTCGTCAACACCGACGCCGACCGCTGGGGGAGCGTGCTGGCGGTCAACCTGGAGTCGCAGCTGCGCATCGACGACGTGCTGCTCGGCGAGGGCGCTCTCGCTGACGGCGGCCGCGTGGTGTCGCTGTCGTCGACCAGCGGCATCGCCGGCAACCGCGGCCAGGCCAACTACGCCGCGAGCAAGGCCGGCGTCATCGGCATGGTGCAGGCGCGGGCGCGCGAGGTGGCCGACCGCGGCATCACCTACAACGCCGTAGCGCCCGGGTTCATCGAGACGGTGCTCACCGCCCGCATCCCGTTGGCGACGCGCGAGGTCGGACGACGCATCAACAGCCTGAGCCAGGGTGGCCTGCCGGTCGACGTCGCCGAGACGGTGGCGTGGTTCGCCCAGCCCGGCAGCGCCGGCGTCACGGGCCAGGTCGTGCGGGTCTGCGGTCAGAGCCAGCTGGGGGCGTGAGCGTGCGCACCATCACCCTCGACGGCGACCCCCACGTCGCCCTGCTCATGACCCGCGCCACCGCGACGGCCGGCGGCCGGGCGGGCTTGCTGCCCGACACCGAGGTGGTGCGGCACGGCGTGCGCGCCGACCTCGACCACCTCGCGCGCTACGACCGGGTCTGCGGCTTCGCCGTGAGCGACCTGCTGCCCCCGACCTTCGTGCACGTGCTGACGTTCGGTCTGCAGCTGACCCTCATGGCCGAGCCCGACTTCCCGCTGCCCCTGCCCGGTCTGGTGCACGTGGCGAACCGCGTCGAGCAGTGCCGCCCGGTGCGGGCCGGCGACGAGCTCGACCTGCGGGTGCGTGCCGAGTCGCTGAGCGCCCACGCCAAGGGACGGCAGGTCGACCTCGTCGGTGAGGCCCGGGTCGGCGACGAGGTGGTGTGGCGTGGGCGCAGCACCTACCTGGCCCGCGGGTCGTCGTCCGAGCTGCCGGAGGCGCAGTCGCGGCGCGTGGACGTGACGGTCGACCGTGAGGCACCTCCGCAGGCGCGCTGGCACCTGCCGGCCGACCTCGGTCGTCGCTACGCCCGGGTGAGTGGCGACGTCAACCCGATCCACCTGACGGCGTTGGCGGCCAAGGGTTTCGGCTTCCCGCGGGCCATCGCCCACGGCATGTGGAGCACGGCGCGGTGCCTGGCGGCGCTGCAGCCGCGGCTTCCCGACGCCTACACCGCCGACGTCGAGTTCCGGCGTGCGGTGCTGCTGCCGAGCACCGTCGAGCTCCGCACGCGGGCGCTCGACGGCGGCTTCGACGTCCTCGTGTCGTCACGCGGTGGCGAGCACCTGCGCGCCACCGTCCGCTGACCTCCGGACGTTGATCACGTTCAGTGGGTGACACTCCGCTTGCCGAGGGTTGCACCCCTCGGCAAGCGCTGGGAACCCTCGACAAGCCAGCGACGCCGCCCGCCGACTTAGCGGTTGCGCCGCCAGATCGCAGCCGACAGCACCGTGGCGAACGCCGTCCAGGCCGCGTACGGCGACAGCGCGGTCCCGGCGCGGCGGTCGGCCGCGCCGACGCGGCGGGTGAGGTCAGCGCTGCTCGCGGCCAGGGCGCCGGCGACGGCCACGGCCGGCCCCAGGCGGTGGAACCGGAAGAACACCCACGACCACGAGGCGTTGAGCACGAGGTTGACGCCGAGGGCGCGGTGCAGTCCTCGGGCCTGCTCGACGTCGCCGCGCTCACGAAGCCGGTCGGACGCCGCGGCGGTGGTCACCGCGATGTCGGTGTAGAGCGCCGTCCAGACCACGGGGAACACCGCGCCCGGCGGCTGGAAGGTGGGCTTGTCGAGCCGGCGGTACCAGCGGCCGCCGACGTCCTGGCTGGCCACGCTGCCGGCGACCGCGGTGGCGGCGACGGCGGCGGACGTGGCGGCGAGCGTGCGCAGCTTCATGCCTCCACCTGAGCACGGTTCCGGACCGCGCACCCGTCGTGACCCGTTCCCATTGCCGGCCACCTGCGCTATAGTAGTTGAAGCATCAACTACGCCGATGGAGGCCACTATGCCCGTCACCCGCCTCAACCACGCCGTCCTCTTCGTGCGCGACGTCCAGCGCAGCGTCGCCTTCTACCGCGATGCCCTCGACTTCCGGGTCAAGGCCGAGCTGCCCGGCGCCGCCTTCCTCCAGGCCGCGGCGAGCCAGAACGACCACGACCTCGGCCTGTTCGAGGTGGGTTCGGCGGCCGCGCCGTCCGCGGCCGGGCGGTCGAGCGTGGGTCTGTACCACCTGGCTTGGGAGGTCGACACGCTCGCCGAGCTCAAGCGCATCGCCGGTCGCCTGGCCGAGCTGGGCGCCCTCGCCGGCGCGTCCGACCACGGCACCACGAAGGCGCTCTACGCCAAGGACCCCGACGGTCTGGAGTTCGAGGTGAGCTGGCTCGTGCCGGCCGACCGCATCACGCCCGACCTCACGATGAAGACAGCGCCGCTCGACCTGGATGCCGAGATCGACCGGTACGGCGCCGAGACCCGCGGGGGAGTCGGCGTCTCCTTCCCCGCCACCGTCTGAGCGCTGCCCACCGCTACCGTGCCGCTGTGGCGGTCTCGAGCACGCATCGGCTGAGTGCAGTGGGCCGGCACGACACCGCGCGGGTACTGGCGTTCCTCGGAGCGCACGCGGTGCCGGGGGTCGAGACGTGGGACGGCGTCACCTGGACGACGTCCCTGCGGCTTCCGAGCGGTCCCGGCGTCGCGGCAGTGCGCACCGCAGCGGACGGCGACCGCCCAGGTGCCGACGTCCAGCTGGCTCTCACCGCGGCGTCGGATGAAACCGTTGCGCTGCAACGACTGCGTAGCGCGCTCGACCTCGACGCCGACGTCGGCGACGCTGAGCGCCACCTCGCGGACGACGCGCTGCTGGGGCCACTGGTCGTGCGGCGTCCCGGCCTGCGACTACCGGGGACGACGGACCCATGGGAGACGTTGGCGCGCACCGTGATCGGCCAGCAGGTGTCGGTGGCAGGGGCGCGCACGGTGACGGCCGCCCTGGTGCAGGCGGTGGGCGACCGCCTTCCGGACGACGTCGCACAGGCGGGCGTGACGCACCTGTTCCCGTCGCCGTCCAGCGTCGCCGCCCTGCCACCGGACACGACCGCCCTGCGCATGCCCCGCAGCCGCGCGCGGGCCGTCGTCGCGGCGGCCGAGGCCTTCACCCAGGCCGCGCTACCGACGCGCGAGCAGCTGCTGGCGCTGACCGGCGTCGGCGCCTGGACGGCCGACTACTTCGACGCCCGCGCTCGCGGCGATCGCGACGTCCTGCTCACCACCGACCTCGCCGTGCGACGCGCGGTCGAGCGGCTCGGCCACGACGGCTCGCCGGCGGCGGTGCGCGAGCTGGGACGTCGCTGGGCGCCGTACCGCTCGCTCGCGATGGTGCACCTCTGGGCGGAGTACCTCGCGCTCTGACCCCCGCTGGCCTGCATAGGTTACCTATGTAATACTCGTGTGGTGACGTCAGAACCCGACCTCGCCGACCTGGGCGCCCAGCTCATCGCCGTCAGCTCGCGCCTGATCCGCTTCGCGGCCCGCGAGAGCACGTCGTCGGTGCCTCGCGCCCTCGCCCGCGCGCTCGCTGTCATCGTCGACCTGGGCGAGCCGCGCATCAGCGACATCGCCGCCGCCGACCGCACCTCCCAGCCCACCGCCACCAACCTGGTGCAGAAGCTCGAGGAGCGCGGGTGGGTCGAGCGGACGCCGGACCCCACCGACGCCCGTGCCGTGCGCATCCGCATCACCGACGCCGGACGCGCTGCCCAGCTGCAGTTCCGCCACGACGCCGCCTCGGCGCTCACCCCGCGCCTCGAGACCCTCGACGCGACCCAGCTCACCGCGCTGGTCGAGGGCGTGCAGGCCCTGAAGGCGGTGCTGCAGCACACCCCGAGCCTCAACCCCACCGATCAGGAGAACGCATGACCGCCGCCTCGACCACCGAGTCGTCGCAGGACACCGGCATCCTGCACCAGCCCCGCGCCGTGTGGGCCGTGGCCTTCGCCTGCGTGATCGCCTTCATGGGCATCGGGCTCGTCGACCCGATCCTCAAGCCGATCGCCGACAAGCTGGATGCCTCCCCGTCGCAGGTCTCGCTGCTGTTCACCAGCTACATGGCGGTCATGGGGCTCGCGATGCTCATCACCGGCGCGGTGTCGAGCCGGCTCGGCGCCAAGCGCACGCTGCTGGCGGGGCTGGCGATCATCGTGGTGTTCAGCGCCCTGGCCGGGTCGAGCAGCACGGTGGGCCAGATCGTCGGCTTCCGCGGCGGCTGGGGCCTCGGCAACGCGCTGTTCATCGCGACGGCGCTCGCGACCATCGTCGGTGCCGCGAGCGGTGGCGTCGCGAGCTCGATCATCCTGTACGAGGCCGCGCTCGGCATCGGCATCGCCGCCGGCCCGCTCGTCGGCGGCGTGCTCGGCGACATCTCGTGGCGCGGGCCCTTCTTCGGCGTCGCAGCGCTCATGGCCATCGCCTTCGTGTCGATCACGGTGTTCCTCCCCGCCACGCCGAAGGTCGCGCGACCCACGAGCCTGCTGGATCCCTTCCGCGCGCTGCGCCACCGCAGCCTGCTCACCGTCGGCATCACGGCGCTGCTCTACAACTTCGGCTTCTTCACGCTGCTGGCCTACACGCCGTTCCCCCTGGCCATGGGGCCGCACGCGATCGGCCTGATCTTCTTCGGCTGGGGCATCTGCCTGGCGGTCACGTCGGTGTTCGTGGCCCCGGTGCTGCAGCGCCGCTTCGGCATGTTGCCGGTGATCTCCGCGGCGCTACTCGCCTTCGCGGCCGACCTCGCCGTCATGGCGCTCTTCACCGAGCACCGCCCGGTGCTGGTGGTCGGCGTGATCGCGGCCGGTGCCTTCCTCGGCGTCAACAACACCCTCATCACCGAGGCGGTCATGCTCGCCGCTCCGGTCGAGCGCGGCACGGCGAGCGCGGCGTACAGCTTCGTGCGGTTCGGTGGCGGTGCGATCGCGCCGTGGCTGGCCGGCAAGCTCGGCGAGTCGGTGAGCCCGCACCTGCCCTTCTGGGTCGGTGCGGCCGCGACGGCGCTCGGCGTCGTCGTCCTGTCGACCGGACGCCGGGTGCTCGCTCACGTCGACGCGCACGAGCCGGCGACGCACAGTCGCGACGAGGCTGAGGTGCTCTCCGCCGCCGACGCCTGACCCGCGCCCCACCCTGCCCGAGGGGAGGCGAGAGGTAGGGAGGGCGGCCTCGTCAGGCGGCGAGGCGCAGGAGGTCGCCGGCCGGCATCGGCCGGCCCAGGTGATAGCCCTGCACCATGTCGCACCGCATGTGCCGCAACGCCTCCAGCTGGTCGGCGGTCTCGACGCCCTCGGCCACCACGGTCAGGTCGTGGGCGTGAGCGAGCTCGATGACGGCCTGCACGATCGAGGCCGCCCGCCGGTCGGTGCACACGTCGGTGACGAACGAGCGGTCGATCTTCATGAAGTCGAGGTCGAAGCGCCGCAGGTAGCTGAGTGCGCTGTAGCCGGTGCCGAAGTCGTCGAGGCCGATCCGGCCGCCGAGCTCGCGCAGGCCGCGCAGGTTCTCGACGAGCGTCGACGTGGGCTCGGCGAGGGAGCTCTCGGTGATCTCGAACCGCAGCGCGGTGCCCGAGCGGGCGCGCGACCCCAGCACGCCGCGCACGCGGTCGGCGAGCCCCGGCACCTGCAACGAGCGCGGTGAGAGGTTGACGGCGAGCCCGAAGCCGGCGTGCGGCGGCGTCGCGGCCACCTGGCGCACCGCCTCGGCGAACACCGCGACGTCGAGGTCGACGATCAGCCCCGTCTCCTCCGCGACGTCGATGAACTCCACCGGTGGCACGAGTCGGCCGTCGCGGCTCAGCCGAGCCAGCGCCTCGCAGCCGGTCACCCGGTCGCTCGCGACGTCGGACCCGAGCGACACGAGCGGCTGGTAGAGCGGCTGCAGCGAACCGTCGCTGAGCGCCAGGCGCAGCCGGTCCTCCATCTCCAACCGGGTCACGGTGCGGGCCCGCAGCGCGCCGTCGAACACCACGACGTCGTCGCCGCCGGACGCCTTGGCTGCAGCCGCCGCCAGGTCAGCCTGGTGGTACAGCTCGGACGGTGTCAGCCGGCCGGACTCCGAGGCCACGACGACGCCCACGCTGAACCGCACCTCCACCGGCTCATAGACGCCCGGCAGGTCGTAGGGCTGGCTCAGGTGCGTGTGCAGCTCGCGGGCCGTGCGCGCGGCGTGCGCCGGGTCGGTGCGCCCCAGCACCACGCCGAACTCGTCGGCTCCCAGGCGCGTGGGGGTGCAGTGGGTGTCGGTGGACCGGGCGAGCCGGCGACCCACCGCCACGAGCAGTGCGTCGCCCGCGGGGTGGCCGTAGCGGCTGTTGACCGCGTGGAACCGGTCGACGTCGATGAGCAGCAGCCCGGTCGAGCCGGACTCCCCGTGCGCGAGCAGGTCGGCGAGCCGGTCGGCGGCCTGGGCGCGGTTGGCCAGGCCCGTGAGCGGGTCGGTCATGGTGAGCCGGCGGACGGCGGCCTCGGCCTCGCGGCGGTCGGTCACCTCCTGCGTGGTGCCCCAGAGGCCGGTGATCCGCCCGTCGTCACCGACCACGGACTCGGCCCACATGTGCCAGTGGCGCCAGCCGCCGTCCCAGCGGTAGCGGACGTCGATCTCACCGGCGCCCGGCTCGTTGAGCAGCCGGTTGAACAGGTCGTCGTGCGCGGCGCGGTCGTCGGGGTGGACGCCGTCGAGGTACTGCTCCATCGTGCGCTGCTGCTGGTCGGTGCCCAGGTCGCGGTCGTCGCCGTCGAGCCACTCCACGCCGCCCGCGCCCAGCCGGTAGCGCCACACGGTCAGGTGCGCCAGCCGCTGGGCGACGCCGAGCAGGTGCTCGCGATCGGCCCGCGCGGCCAGGGCCTCGCCGTCCTCCGGCGGGACGATCACCACGGCGACCGCCTCCGGCGCGGGGACCTCCTCGTCGCGCATCACGGTCACGCGCGGGAGGGGCACGGCCCGCACGGTGAGCCAGCGCACGTCGCCGCTCTCGCTGCGCACGCCCACCACGCGCTCGGCGGGCCGGTCGGTCACCAGCGACACCTGCAGCGGGTGCTCGGCCGGACCCAGCGCGACGCCGGACGGGCCGAGGAGCCGCGACCAGATCTCGGTGCCGTCCTGACCGACCAGCTCGGAGCACCCGAGCAGCTGGCGCGCGGCCGCGTTCGCGCGCACGACGCGGCCGTCCGGCCCGTGCAGCAGGACGCCCTCGGTGAGCAGGTCGACGACCTCCGGCGACCACGACGAACCCACCACGGGGGGCGGCGTCGTCGAGCGGGTCACGTGCTCTGGATCGGCACCGGCGGCGACCGGCTGAAGGAATCCCACTTACCGCCTGACCTGGCGCGATGCAAGCCTCGTGTCGGGAGGCGAGCCGTGGCACAGTCAGGCCATGAAGAGCACGATGCAGCCGGTGCCGCTGCTCATCTCGCAGATCCTCGAGTACGGCGCGCGCGCCCACCACGCCTCCGAGGTCATCACCTGGACGCCGGACGGCCCGCGCCGTTCGACCTACGCCGACGTCGGTCGCGACTGCCGCCGCCTGGCGAACGCCCTGCGCGGGCTCGGCATCGACGCCGACCAGCGCGTGGCGACGTTCATGTGGAACAACGAGGAGCACCTCGAGCTGTACCTGGCCGTGCCCAGCATGGGTGCGGTGCTGCACGCGCTCAACATCCGGCTGTTCCCTGAGCAGCTGATCTACGTCGCGAACCACGCCGACGACCGCGTGGTGGTCGTCGACAACTCCCTGGCCGCGCCGTTCAGCAAGCTGCTGCCGCACCTGAAGACCGTGCAGCACGTGGTCGTCAACGGTCCGGTGCCGGACGACGTCCGCGCGGCGCTCGGGGCCGACGGCCGCGGCGTGCACGACTACCGCGAGCTGCTCGACGCCCAGCCCGACACCTTCGAGTGGCCGGATCTGGACGAGAACACCGGCGCCGCCATGTGCTACACCTCCGGCACCACCGGCAACCCCAAGGGCGTCGTCTACAGCCACCGCTCGAACTACCTGCACTCGATGCAGGTGTGCATGAACAGCGCGATGGCCATGGCGCAGGGCCAGCGGATGCTGTCGATCGTCCCGCTGTTCCACGCCAACGCGTGGGGCATCCCGTACGGCGCGCTGCTGTCCGGTGCGACCCTCGTGATGCCCGACCGGTTCCTGCAGGCCGAGCCGCTCGCGACGATGATCCAGACCCTGCGCATCACCCACAGCGCGGCGGTGCCGACGATCTGGAGCGACCTGCTCGCCTACCTCGACACCCACCCGGACGCCGACGTGTCGTCGATGGAGTCGTGCATCGTGGGCGGCTCGGCGTGCCCGCCGGCGCTCATGAAGGCGTTCGAGGACCGCTACGGCATCCAGGTCGTGCACGCCTGGGGCATGACCGAGACCTCACCACTCGGGTCGGTGGCCGTGCCGCCGGCGGAGTCGGAGGGCGACGAGCGCTGGGCCTACCGGCAGTCGCAGGGCCGGCTCTCGCCGCTGGTGCAGGGCCGGCTGGTCGGGCCGGACGGCCGCGAGGTGCCGTGGGACGGCGAGCAGGTCGGCGAGCTGGAAGTGCGGGGCCCGTGGGTGACCGGCTCGTACTACCTCGACGACGACCCGGCCAAGTTCGACGGCGGCTGGCTGCGCACCGGTGACGTCGGCTCGCTCACGCCGAACGGCTACCTGCGCCTGACCGACCGCGCCAAGGACGTCATCAAGTCCGGCGGCGAGTGGATCTCGTCGGTCGAGCTCGAGAACGTGCTCATGGCCCACCCGAAGGTCAAGGAGGCCAGCGTCGTGGGCGTCCCGGACGAGCGGTGGGGCGAGCGTCCACTGGCCACGGTGGTCGTCGCCGAGGGCCAGAGCGTCGACGCCGAGGAGCTGCGCGACCACCTGGCCCAGCACTTCGCCAAGTGGCAGCTGCCCGAGCGGTGGGCCTTCATCGACGAGGTGCCGAAGACCAGCGTCGGCAAGTTCGACAAGAAGGTGCTGCGCAAGTCGTACGCCGAGGGCGCGCTCGACGTGCAGACGATCGGCTGAGCCGCCGGCTCAGCAGACGTCGGAGAGGTTCTGCGCCTGCTTGCTGTCGGAGGCCCCCGGCTTCGCCGTGGTCGGCGCCTGGGTGGTCGGCGCCGGGGTGCTGGGCGTGGTCTTCGAGGAGGTCGAGGACTTCGACGCGGCGGGCCGCTTCGGCGCGAGGGCGTCGGCGACGTAGCTGCGGATGGCCTCGAAGTCGGGGTTCGCGCTGTTGATGACCTCGTTGGTCAGCGGCAGCGAGTTGATCCGTGCCTTCTTCATCCGGTCAGCCAGCACCACCCACGCCTGCAGGTCGTCCTGCTGGATGTCGGTGGTGAGGTTGTTCTTCAGCACGTCGGCCAGCTGCGCGTACCGGTTCAGCACGCGCACCGGGTTGACCTGGTTGACGAGGTCGCCGACGAGGCAGCGCTGGCGGCGCATGCGGTCGTAGTCGTCGGTGCTCGAGCGCGACCGGGCGAACCACATGGCCTTCTCGCCGTACAGGCGCTGACGGCCGGGGTAGATCCAGCCGGTGACCGGCCGCGGCCGGGGGTCGCTGGCGCTGATCTTGCCGCCGCCGATGGGGAGCTTCTGGTGGACGTTGACCACCACGCCGCCCATCGCGTTGACCAGCTCACGGAAGCCGGCGATGTCGATGGTCACCACGTTGTCGATCGACAGGCCGGTGACCTGGCTGATGGCGTCGCGGGTGGAGGTCAGCCCGGGGTTCGGGTCGCTGCCGAAGAGGTCCTTGTGCTGCACCGCCTGCGTCCACACCGCGTTGAGCAGGCACTCGGAGCCGCAGTTGAAGCCGTTCGGCCAGAGCTGGTGCAGCGGGTTCGACTCGGGGAACGGCACGTTCTGCAGGTTGCGGGGCAGGCCGATGAGGGTGGCGTTGCCGGTCTTGGTGTCGATGCTGACGACCATCATCGAGTCGGTGCGCACGCCGGTGCGGTCGGAGCCGGAGTCCGACCCCAGCAGCAGCAGGTTGACGCGCGGGATGCCCTTCCAGGGATCGCGCGCCTTGGAGTTCGGGTTCGCGGCGCCCTTCGCCGAGTGCACGCCGCCGTTGAACAGCGAGCCGACGAGGTCTCGCTGCACCAGCGCCAGCTGCGCGCCCTTGGCGCTGGGGAGGGCCACGGTGCTGCACAGGGCGCCCACCAGCACCAGGCCCACGACGGCCTGGAATGGTGTCGGGCGGTGGGGCCGGGCGCGCCAGGCGGTGATGAGGATGGTCGCGCACCAGACGATGCCGACCAGCACGACCACCGCGGTGATCGCGAGCAGACGACCCGGGCTGACCGCGACCTCCAGCGCGCGCTTGATGACGTCGCCCGTGAGTGCCGCAGCGGCGATCACGGCCAGCCCGACGCCCGCCAGGAGGAGCAGTGCGCCTCCGAGGCGGCGCCGCCCGGTGGCGACCAGGCCCGCGCCCGGCAGCAGCGCCAGCGTGGTCAGGGCGGCGAAGCGTCCGAAGCCGTCGCCGTACTCGCTGACGTGCCGCCCGCGCTGGCGCGCAGAGCCGCCGGAGCGCGGGGCGCGGTGCTTGGGGGAGGCCGGCCGCATGTGCATCGGGCGTGGCTCCTCGGACGGCTGGACGGCGTGGACGCTGGGACACGGGACGCGAGCGGCGGCTGCGACGGCAGCAGGCGATGGGTCCACTCGAACCCGGCACGCACCCCGGCACCTCTATTTCACCATCCCGCAGACCACCGTTCACCACGCCAGGCGGTCAGCGTGCCGAGATGTCGTGAGAGATTCGTGAAGGCGCGGCCCTGGGGCTGGCTTTGGCGGCGCGGCGCCGTCCCGGTACGCTGATCCGGCTCGTGCGGCTCGCCGCCCGGGCTGTGCTCGGATTGACCGGGAGGCGTCGCATAGTGGCCTAGTGCGCCCGCCTGCTAAGCGGGTTGAGGATAAAACCTCTCGCGGGTTCAAATCCCGCCGCCTCCGCCGACGGCCCCGGCGCCCCTCGGGGTGCCGGGGCCTCGCCGTACCTCTCCCATGTTTGGTGCGGTGGCACCCTGCAACGGACCTATTGGAGCTGGGGCACACCGCACCAATCCTCGGGTGGAGTGATCCTCCCCAATGGGGTATCCCGCCCGAATGGCCGGATATGCCCGGGTGCGCGAGGGTGCTCGCATGGCCCACCCCCGACGGCGCGCTCCCGCCGCCGCAGCAGCCGTGCTGGCGCTCGCCGCCGCCTGCGCGTCGCCCACGACCGGCGGCCCGGCGCGGGAGTCGGCGGCCGGCCGGACGGCGGCGACGGCGTCTGCCGTCTCGGCCGGCAGCGGCACCCCCCGGGCAACCCGCCAGCCCTCGCCCTCGCCGTCCGCCGCCCAGCTGCCCCGCGGCGGGACGACGCTCTTCCCGCGGTACCGGCTCGTCGGCTTCGCCGGTGGCGTCGGGACGGCGGCGTTCGGCCGCCTCGGCGTGGGCGACCTCGACGCCCGTGGTCGAGAGGTCGAGCGCTACGCGAGGGCGCTCGCGGGCGCGCGCGAGCCGCTGCCCGTGTTCGAGCTCATCACCGTGGTGGCCCACGACACGCCAGGGCGCGACGGCCTCTACAACAGCCGTGTCGACGACGCCGTCATCGCGCGCTACCTGGCGGCCGCCCGGCGTCACCGCGCGATGCTGCTGCTCGACGTCCAGCCCGGCCGCGAGGACTTCCTGCCGCTGGTGAAGGGCCTCGCGCGCTGGCTCGAGCAGCCGGACGTCGGCCTGGCCCTCGACCCCGAGTGGGCCGTCGAGCCGGGCGATGTCCCCGGGCAGTCCTTCGGCCGCATGACCGGACGCGAGCTGGACGCGGTCGCCGCCTACGTCGACGCCCTCGTGCGCCGACACGACCTGCCGCAGAAGCCGCTGGTGTTCCACCAGGTCGCGGCGAGCGTCGTCGTCGGCCAGTCGGCGGTGCGCGAGCGGCCCGGCGTCGTGGTGATCAAGAGCGTCGACGGCATCGGCTCACGCCGGCTGAAGACCGCGACGTGGAACACCCTCGTCGCCGACCTGCCGGCCTCGATCCACACCGGGTTCAAGCTCTTCTTCGACGAGGACCGTCGCCACGGCCCGATCATGACGCCCCGGCAGGTGCTGGGGCTGCGGCCCCAACCGGAGTACGTCCTCTACGAGTGAGCCGGCGGCTCAGCCGCCGAGCGCGCGCAGGAAGCGCGCGGCCACCGGCCCGGCCACGGTGCCGCCGCTCTTGCCCTCCTCGACGAAGGCCGTGAAGGCGACGTCGCCCTGCCAGCCGGTGATCCACGCCCGCGTCTTCGGCGGGACGTCGGTGCCGAACTCCGCCGTGCCCGTCTTGGCGTGCACCGGGCCGCCAGGCACCGACCGCAGCGCCTCACCCGTGCCGTTGGTGACGACCTCGCGCATGAGCGACTGCAGCGTCTGCACCGCCGCGCCGGGCAGCGCCGACGGTTGCGCCGAGGGCCCGTCGCCGGTCAGCACCAGAGACGGCGGCACGTAGCTGCCGCGGGCCACCGACGCCGTCGCGACGGTCATGGCGAGCGGCGACACCTCGGTGCGACCCTGGCCGAAGGCGGCCGCCGCCTTGTCGACGTCGGACTCGTTGACGGGCACGCTGCCGGAGAAGGCGCTGGTGCCGAGGTCCCACTTCGCGCCGATGCCGAGGCTCTTGGCCGCCGCGGCGAGGTCGTCGTCGCCGAGCCGCTTCGACAGCCCCACGAAGGCGGTGTTGCACGACTTGGCGAAGTCGACGTGGAACGGCACGGGCCCGAACTTCTCGCTCTCGTAGTTCCTGAACGTGCGCCCGCTGACGGTCGCGGTCGGTGGGCACGGCACGGTGTCGGAGGGCCGCAGGCCCTTCTCCAGCAACGCGAGCGTCGTGACCACCTTGAACGTCGACCCCGGCGGGTACTTGCCCACCATCGCGCGGTTGAGCCCGCCGGCCGGGCTGTTGGCGACGGCGAGCACGGCGCCGGTGCGCACGTCGACCGCCACGAGCGCGCTCGGCTGCGACAGCCCCTGCAGCGCCGCGTCGGCGGCCTCCTGGACGTCACGTCTCAGCGTCAGCTTGAGCGGCTTGCCGGGCACGGCGTCCTTCGAGAAGAGCGGGCGCGCCTCGGCGCTGTTGCCGGACGGCACCGCCTCGACCGTGACGCCGGGTGTGCCGGCCAGCTGGTCGTCGTACTGGCGCTGCAGGCCGGACAGTCCCGCGACGTCACCGGCGACGTAGCGGCCCTTGCTCTCCTTGACGATGTCGCCGGTGACTGGGCCGACCGTGCCGATGAGCGCCCGGGCGAACTCACGAGTGGGCGCGAGCGACTGCTGGCGCTCGCGGAACACCGCGCCGGGGACCGGCCGCAGCTTGTCGCGCACCGCGTTGTAGTCGGCTCGACGCAACGTGATGACGTCGACGAAGGCCTGCGGGTCGGCTGCCTGCACGCGCTGGGCGAGCGGGGCGGGATCGACCCCGACGATCCCGGCGATCTTGGCGACCGTCTGCGCCACCGGGCCCTTGATGCGGCTGGGCTGGATGCCGACGTCGACGACATCACCGAGTGACACGAGCGCCTTGCCGTCTGCGCCCAGGATGTCAGCGCGGGGCGGGGCCATGCGCCGCAGCCGCAGCCGCTCGCCGTCTCGCAGGTCGGGGGCCACGAGCTGCTGGGACGCCGGCACGCGCCAGGCGTCGTCGTGCGTGAGCGCGAGCGGTAGGTCGTACGACCACGTGACGTCGCCCCCGAGCGTGCGGCTGACGGCGAGCACCACGCGCGCGGAGTCGCCCTCGCGCGTCACCGACGTCACCTTCGCGGACGTCGGCCTGCTGGCCAGGGTGCCGACCGTCGCTGCGTACGCCTTCTGCGCGGCGGCCCCGTCGGTGCCGGCGAAGGCGACGCTGCTGACGTCGTTCTTCGCCAGCGCGGCGGCGACCGCGGTCGCGGCCTGCCGGGCGGCCTCGTCAGCCGCCTTCTGCTGCTGCTGGCGCCAGATCAGTCCCCCGCCCGCCACCAGCGCCACGACGACGACGGCAGCGAGCACCCAGATCAACGGTCGGTTTCGACGCATTGGTCCATCCAACACCGAAGGACCCACAGCCAGGGGCTGAGGGTCCTTCGGTGGTGTGCAGGTGCTGCGAAGCGGCGGTGAAGAACCGTCCGTGGGTCAGCTCAGGCCGAGGCGTGCCTTGAGGCCGTCGAGCTCGGTCCACAGCGTCGTCGGCAGGTTGTCGCCGAACTTCTCGAACCACTCCTGGATCTGCGGGATCTCGGCCTTCCACTCCTCAGGGTCGACCGTGAGGCAGGTGGCGAGCTCCTCGGGCGTCATGTCGAGGCCGGCGGTGTCGAGCGACTCGGCCGTCGGCACGTGGCCGATCGGCGTCTCGACCGCGGCAGCCCGGCCCTCGATGCGCTCGATCGCCCACTTGAGCACGCGCGCGTTCTCGGCGAAGCCCGGCCACACGAAGTGGCCCTCGTCGTCGCGGCGGAACCAGTTGACGTAGAAGATCTTCGGCAGCTTGGTGGCGTCGGCGCTCTTGCCGACGTCGAGCCAGTGCTGGAAGTAGTCGCCCGCGTTGTAGCCGATGAACGGCAGCATGGCCATCGGGTCGCGGCGCACGACGCCGACCTGGCCGGTGGCTGCCGCCGTGGTCTCGGACGACAGCGTGGCGCCCATGAAGGTGCCGTGCACCCAGTCGCGCGCCTCGGTGACCAGCGGGATGGTCGAGGCCCGGCGTCCGCCGAAGAAGATGGCCGAGATCGGCACACCCTTCGGGTCGTCGTACTCCGGCGCCAGGATCGGGCACTGGTTGATCGGCGTGCAGTAGCGGCTGTTGGGGTGGCTCGAGAGCTCGCCCGACTCCGGCGTCCACTCCTGGTGCTTCCAGGACGTCGCGTGGGCCGGCTGGCCCTCCATGCCCTCCCACCAGATGTCGCCGTCGTCGGTGAGGGCGACGTTGGTGAAGATGGAGTTGCCGCGCTCGAGGGTGCGCATGGCGTTCGGGTTGGTCTTCTCGTTGGTGCCCGGCGCGACGCCGAAGAAGCCGAACTCGGGGTTGACGGCGTAGAGGCGGCCGTCCTCGCCGAAGCGCATCCAGGCGATGTCGTCGCCGAGGGTCTCGACCTTCCAGCCGGGGATGCTCGGCTCGAGCATGGCCAGGTTGGTCTTGCCGCAGGCACTCGGGAACGCGGCCGCGACGTAGTAGGTCTGCTGCTCGGGGCTGGTGAGCTTGAGGATCAGCATGTGCTCGGCCAGCCAGCCCTCGTCGCGCGCCATGACGCTCGCGATGCGCAGGCTGTAGCACTTCTTGCCGAGCAGGGCGTTGCCGCCGTAGCCGGAGCCGTAGCTCCAGATCATGCGCTCCTCGGGGAACTGCACGATGTACTTGGTGTCGCTGCACGGCCACGCGACGTCGGCCTGGCCGGGCTCGAGCGGCGCGCCCACCGAGTGCAGAGCCGGCACGAAGTCGGCGTCGAGCTCCTCGATGCGGCGCAGCACCGAGGTGCCCATGCGGGCCATGATCCGCATGGACGCGACGACGTACGCGCTGTCGGTGATCTCGACGCCGAACATCGGCTGCTCGGCGTCCAGGTGGCCCATGACGAACGGGATGACGTACATGGTGCGACCACGCATCGACCCGCGGTACAGGTCGGTCATGATCGCCTTCATCTCGTCCGGCGCCATCCAGTTGTTGGTGGGGCCGCAGTCCTTCTCGTCGACGCTGCAGATGAAGGTGCGGTCCTCGACGCGCGCGACGTCGGTGGGGTCGGAGGCGGCCCAGAACGAGTTCGGCTTCTTGTCGTCGTTCAGGCGCACGAAGGTGCCGGAGGCGACGAGGTCGTCGGTGACCTGCGCCCACTCCTCGTCCGAGCCGGTGCACCAGTGGACACGGTCGGGCTGGGTGAGCTCGGCGACCTCCGACACCCAGGCGAGCAGCCGGGCGTGGGTCGTGGGCTGCTGAGTGGAGGCGGTCTCGGCCGGCGCAGCCGGCTCGACGCTCAGATCGCTCGTGGTGGAGGAGGTGTCGGCAGTCATGGCGCTGGCTGTCCCTTCGGGCGGTCTTCGTCGACCTGGTTCGACCGTCGGCTTCTTGATCGGTCGCCTCACGGATCGTCAAGACCGATCCGTTGCAGAGGCTGGGTTGCCAAGCACCGTAGCCCCACATCTCACGTGGTGGTACGTCGATCTGGGTGACCGGCTCGTGAAATCACTCACAAGCAGGCCGGTTCTTGCGGCGTTCTTGCGGTTCTTTGCAGCATCCTTGCGAGATCCGGCAGATGCCTTGTGTGAGAGCGCTTTCACGGCGGGCCGCGTGAGGATCGAGGCAACGAGCGTCAGCCCGCTGACTCCCGCTGACTCCCGCTGATTCCCGCTGATTCCCGCTGCCGCGCTGATCGGGTGAGCCCCCGGACGGCGAGGGCTCGGCGTCCGATTTCAGGGCAGCGTCCGGCGTCCGCTACTATCGACGCGGCCAGTTGGCCGGGCGCCCGTAGCTCAACGGATAGAGCATCTGACTACGGATCAGAAGGTTAGGGGTTCGAATCCCTTCGGGCGCGCACCGTTGAGACAGCGGTATCCAGCAGCCCCGGAGATGTCCGGGGCTGCTGTCGTCTCCGGGCTTTCGCGGCTGGCCCTCCTCGGTCGCCGTCCCACGTGGTGGACCGTTCGCCGACGTCCTTGCGCCCCGCCCGCGCCGCTGCCTAGCCTCCTGATCACGGTCATGAGCGCCAGCGCCAAGCCCCGGCTCGCTGGCCGGCAACCCTCCTTCGCGGCGGGGTGCTCCGGGTGACGACCAGGCGACGACGGACCCCCGTCGGCGCAAGCGCGGACCTCGCAGCAGGGTCCTGACGAGAAGGGGAGCCGTGACCGGATCCCGCACCGCAGCCCCGGCGTACGCCGGACTGGTCCTGGTGTCGCGTCGGCACGTCGACCTCCAGCGCGTCTCCAGCGCGACCTGTCAGCGCTAGCCGACCGCCCCAGCACTGCACGACGCCCCGCGCTCGACGAGCGCCGGTGGCGTGACCCTTCATCGCCCCGAGCCGGTACGCCGGTCAGGCCATCGCGCCGTGCCATCGCGCCCCACGCCCCACGCCCCGAGGAGAGACGTTGACCACTACCCCGCTGCGTCCACGCGCAGCCCTGAGCCACCTCGACCTGCTGGAGTCCGAGGCCGTGCACATCCTGCGTGAGGTCGCCGGTGAGCTCGACCGCCCCGTGCTGCTGTTCTCCGGCGGCAAGGACTCGATCGTCATGCTGCACCTGGCCGCCAAGGCGTTCTGGCCCGGGCGCATCCCCTTCCCGGTGATGCACGTCGACACCGGGCACAACTTCGACGAGGTCATCGCGTTCCGCGACCGGCGCGTCGGTGAGCTCGGCGTGCGGTTGGTCGTCGCGAGCGTCGAGGACTCCATCGCGCGAGGGCGCGTGCACGAACGACCGGGAGGCAGCCGCAACCCGCTGCAGACCGTGACGCTGCTCGACGCCATCGCCGAGCACCGTTTCGACGCCGTGTTCGGCGGTGCGAGGCGCGATGAGGAGAAGGCGCGCGCGAAGGAGCGGGTGTTCAGCCTGCGCGACGAGCTGGGCCAGTGGGACCCCCGCCGGCAGCGACCCGAGCTGTGGGACCTCTACAACGGACGCCACCGCCCCGGCGAGCACGTGCGGGTCTTCCCGCTGTCGAACTGGACCGAGCTCGACGTGTGGGAGTACATCGAGCGCGAGCAGCTCGAGGTGCCGGCGCTGTACTTCGCCCACGACCGGGCGGTGTTCCGTCGCGACGGCATGTGGCTCGCCGACTCACCCCACCTGCCGCGCCGCGCGGGTGAGGTGCTGGAGCGGCGCACGGTGCGCTACCGCACGATCGGCGACGTCACCTGCACCGGCGCCGTGGAGTCGACGGCGCGCACCGTCGCCGAGGTGGTGGCCGAGGTCGCCGTCACGCGCGTCACCGAGCGCGGGGCAACCCGCGCCGACGACCGGGCCGGGGAGGCCGCCATGGAGGACCGCAAGCGCGAGGGGTACTTCTGATGACCAGCACGCTGCTGCGCGTGGCCACCGCGGGCTCGGTGGACGACGGCAAGTCCACGCTGCTCGGCCGCCTCCTGCACGACGCCAAGGGGGTGCTCGAGGACCAGCTCGCGTCGGTGGCCGACGCCAGCGAGCGCCGAGGCACCGAGCTCGACCTCTCGCTGCTCACCGACGGTCTGCGGGCCGAGCGGGAGCAGGGCAGCACGATCGCCGTGGCCTACCGGTACGTCGCGACGCCGGCCCGCACCTTCGTCCTCGCGGACACCCCCGGTCACGTGCAGTACACGCGCAACATGGTCACGGGCGCTTCGACGGCCGACGTCGCGGTCGTGCTGGTCGACGTCCGGCACGGCGTCACCGAGCAGTCGCGCCGGCACGCGGCGGTGGCGGCGCTACTGCGTGTCCCGCACGTGCTGCTCGTGGTCAACAAGATGGACCTCGTAGTGTGGAGCGAGGCCGCCTTCGAGCAGGTGGCCCGCGAGTTCCGTTCGCACGTCTCGGGTCTGGGCTTCGACGACGTGCTGGCGGTGCCGGTGTCGGCCCTGCACGGCGACAACGTCGTGCACCGCTCGCCGCACGCGCCGTGGTACGACGGCCCGGCCGTGCTGGAGCACCTCGAGCAGGTCGAGGGCGCGACCGATGCCCCGGCCAGCGGCCTGCGCCTGCCCGTGCAGTACGTCGTGCGGGCGCCGCACCTCGACTACCGCGGGTACGCCGGTCGCGTCGCCGGCGGCACGGTGAGCGCGGGCGACGACGTCGTCGTCCTGCCCTCGTGCGTGCGCACCACCGTGGCGGCTGTGGAGACGTACGACGGCCGCCTCGACCGCGGGGTGGAGGGTCAGTCGGTGGTCGTGCGCCTCACCGACGACGTCGACGTGAGCCGCGGCTGCGTCATCGCCGCGCTGGACGACGCGCCACCCGCGGTCAGCGAGCTGGACGCGACGGTCTGCTGGCTGGCCGAGCAGCCGCTGACCCCGGGGCGCTACCTGCTCAAGCACGGCACGCGCACCACGCGTGCTGAGGTGCTGGCCACCGGCGTCCTCGACGTGACGTCGGCTCGGCTGCGGCCTGCGAGCTCGTTGGGGCTCAACGACATCGGCCGAGTCGAGGTGCGTGTCGCCGAGCCGCTGCCGCTCGACGACTACGCCCGCAACCGTCGTACCGGGGCGTTCCTGCTGATCGACGAGCCGAGCGGTGCCACCGTCGCGGCGGGCATGGCCGGACCTCTGCCCTGGGCTCCCGGGTGACGACGGATCCGACCGCGCCGCTGGTGGTGGCAGGGGCGTTGGTGGGCCTGCTGGTGGGCCTGACCGGGATGGGTGGTGGTGCGCTGCTCACGCCGTTGCTCGTGCTCGGCTTCGGGATGCCGCCGCTGACCGCGGTGTCGAGCGACCTGGTGACGTCGTTGCTCATGAAGCCGGTCGGTGCGGCCGTGCACCTGCGGGCCGGCACGGTCGACTGGCCCCTGGTGCGCCGACTGTGCGCGGGGGCGGTGCCGGTGGCGTTCGGCAGCGTCCTCGTGCTGCGGGCTCTCGGTGCCGGTGCGGCGCTGCAGGAGCACCTGCGCGTCGTGACGGGTGTCGTGCTGCTGGCCTCGCTCACGGCGATGGTCGCGAGCCGGCTGCTGCACCGCGCCCCGGCGACGCAGCAGCCACCAGCTCCCGCCTGGCGCACGGTGGCCGTGGGCGTGGTCGGTGGCGCGTGCGTCGGGCTGACGTCGGTGGGGGCCGGCTCGGTCGTCCTGGCGCTGCTGCTCGCCACGCAGCCGGCCCTGCGCGCGAACCGCTTGGTGGGCACCGACCTGGTGCAGGCCGTGCCGGTCGTGGCGGCGGCCGCGCTCGGGCACGCGCTCTTCGGTGACGTCCGGGTGTCGGTGACCGCCGCCCTGGTGGTGGGCGCCGTGCCGGCCACGTACGTCGGGGCCCGGCTGTCGGCGCGTGCGCCAGCCGCGCTGCTGCGCGGTGCCGTGATCGTGCTGGTGTGGGTGTCGGCGCTCGCGCTGCTGCGGGTGCCGACGACGGTCGCGCTGGGGACGACCGCTCTGCTCGCGGTGGGGTGGTGGGCCACCACGCGGCTGATGACGTTTGTCATGGGTGGTTCGTGACGGACGACGCATGGCCGGCCGCCGTCCGGTCGGCACAGTCGGTGTCATGACGCTTCCTGAACTCACGCGCCCACCACGGCCGGCCGGTGCCGCCGCAGCCCTGCGCCTCACCGCGGTCACCAAGTCGTTCGGTGACGTGCGGGCCGTGCGCGGTATCGACCTGGTCATCCAGCCCGGCGAGGTGGTCGCCTTCCTCGGGCCCAACGGCGCCGGCAAGACCACGACGCTCGACCTGGTGCTCGGCCTGTCGCAGCCCACCAGCGGCGCGGTCGAGGTGCTCGGCCTGCCGCCGCGGGCCGCCGTCGCGCGCGGCCTCGTCTCGGCCGTCATGCAGTCCGGCGGCCTGCTCAAGGACCTCACCGTGCGCGAGACGCTCACCTACATCGGTCACCTCTGCGGTGCGGTGGGGCGCGTGGACGACGCCCTCGAGCGCGCCGGCATCACCGGGCTCGCCGACCGCCGCGTCGGCAAGTGCTCGGGCGGCGAGCAGCAGCGGCTGCGGTTCGCCATGGCCCTGCTGAGCGACCCGGCGCTCCTGCTGCTCGACGAGCCCACCACGGGTATGGACGTCGAAGGCCGGCGCGCCTTCTGGGCGGCGATCCGCGACGACGCCGAGCGGGGCCGCACCGTCGTCTTCGCCACCCACTACCTGGAGGAGGCCGACGCGTACGCCGACCGCGTCGTCCTCGTCAGCGGCGGCCGGGTCGTGGCCGACGGCACCGCGGCCGAGGTCAAGGCCCTGGCGTCGGGGCGCACCGTGCGCGCCACGATGGCCGACCCGGACGACGGCGCGGTCGCCCGGCTGAGCGCGATCGACGGGGTCGAGGGGGTCGACGTCCAGGGCGACACCGTGCGGGTGCACGCGCGCGACACCGACGCCGTCGCACGCTTCCTGCTGAACCACACCGACGCCCGCGACCTCGAGATCACCGCGCGTGGCCTCGAGGACGCGTTCGTCGCCCTCACCACCGTGAACGGAGCCGACCGATGACCACCCTCACTCCCGACCTCGCCACCGAGAGCACCGACCGTCCCCTACCGCGCGCCGGAGGTTTCAGCTCGGGCGTCGTCCGCCTCGAGCTGCGCCGGCTGCTGCGCAACCGCCGCACGGTCGTCTTCACGCTCGTCATGCCGTTCGCGCTGTTCCTCTTCGTCGGCACCAACGCGTCGTACGTGCACCAGCGCGCGGGCCACGGCAACGTCACCGCCTACATCATGATCAGCATGGCGGTGTACGGCGCAGCACTCGCCACGACGAGCGGCGGCGCCACGGTCGCCGTCGAGCGGGCGCTGGGCTGGAGCCGGCAGCTGCGGCTCACCCCGCTCTCGCCGGTGGCCTACGTCGCGATGAAGATCATCGTCTCGCTGGTGCTCGGCCTGGCTTCGGTGATCGTCGTCTACGCGGTGGGAGCGGCCACCGGCAAGCCGGACATGCCGATGCGCGCCTGGGTGCTCACCGCCCTCGTCGCGTGGCTCGGCTCGATCGTGTTCGCGGCGTTCGGGCTCTTCATGGGCTACCTGCTGCCGAGCGAGAACGTCATGCAGGTGCTCGGCCCGGTGATGGCGCTGCTCGCTTTCGCCGGCGGGCTCTTCATGCCCCTGGAGGACGGCTCGCTCGTCGCCACGCTCGCGCAGCTCACGCCGATGTACGGGCTCGCCGAGCTGGCCCGTTCGCCGCTCACCGGTGACACCGTGCAGCTGACCTGGGTGGCCAACGTCATCGGCTGGCTGGTGGTGTTCACGGCGGGGGCGGTCTGGCGGATGCGTCGCGACACCGCTCGCGTCTGAACCACCACTACCGTGACCGCCATGACCGATGCGGCGCTCGCAGCCGACGTCCAGAGCGTGCGCACGGCCCGGGGACGGCGGTTCGGCCTCGTCTTCGCCGCGGTGTGGCTCGCGTTCCTCGTCGACCCGGTGCAGGAGGCGCTGAGCCGCGGCAGCTACCACTCGGCGGCGGGCCGCCTGGGCCTGCTGGCGCTGCTGGCCCTTCTGGCGTTCGCGGCGACGTACCTGGCGACGTTCGCGTGGATCCGCGGACGTCGCCAGCGCGGCGAGCTGGTCGTGCCGATCGGGACGGCGGTGGCCCTGCTGACCGCGATGACCGCGCTGATGGTCGTCGCGTCGGCCGCCATCGGGCAGTCAGGCACGGCGTGCTCGGTGTTCATCGCCGTCGTGGCGGTGATGCTGCTGCCCGCGTGGCCCGCCGTCGCGGTGAGTGCGGCGCTGATCGTCGCCAACGAGCTCACGGCCCGCCTGGTGCCGGGGTGGACCGAGCAGGCGAGCGTCAGCTTCGCCATCGCCACGGCGGCCTTCGCGATGTGGGGTGTGCAGCAGCTGATGGTGCGCAACCTCGAGCTGCTCAGGGCCCAGCAGCTCAACGCCCGCCTGGCGATCGAGGAGGAGCGGGGCCGCTTCGCCCGCGACCTGCACGACATCCTCGGCCACTCGCTCACCGTCATCACGGTCAAGGCCGAGCTGGCCGGCCGCCTGCTCGACGTCGACGTCGAGCGGGCCCGGGCGGAGGTGGCCGAGCTCGAGCGGCTCAGCCGCGACGCGCTGGTCGACGTCCGTCGGGCGGTGCAGGGCTTTCGCGAGATCAGCCTCGCCGGGGAGCTCGCGCGCTCGGGAGGCGTTGCGCACGGCCGGGATCGAGGCCCAGCTGCCCAGCTCGACCGACGAGGTCGAGAGCGACCTGCGCGACCTGTTCGCGTGGGCGGTGCGCGAGGGCGTCACGAACGCCGTGCGACACAGCCGGGCGAGGTGCTGCACCGTGACGCTGGCCGCCCGCACCATGACGGTCGCCGACGACGGCGACGGGCCGAGCGGTGACGCGGGCTCCGGCCACGGGCTGGCCGGGCTGCGCGAGCGCGCGGCGAGAGCCGGCGCCACGGTGATCACCCGCAGCGGCGAGCCGCGCGGCTTCGTCCTGGAGGTGCGCGGCTGATGGGCGAGGCGATCCGCCTGCTGCTGGCCGACGACCAGGCGCTCGTGCGCGGGGCGCTGGCCGCGTTGCTCGACCTGGAGCCAGACCTCACGGTGGTCGCCGAGGTGGGCAGCGGCGACGCCGTCGTCGAGGCGGCCCGCGAGCACCACCCCGACGTCGCGCTGCTCGACGTCGAGATGCCCGGCCTGGACGGCATCGCGGCCACTGCGGCGCTCAAGGCCGACCAGCCCGGCGTCCGCGTGCTCGTGGTGACGACGTTCGGGCGTCCGGGCTACCTGCGGCGGGCGCTGCAGGCGGGCGCGGACGGCTTCGTCGTCAAGGACACCCCGGCGCGCCAGCTCGCCGACGCGGTGCGGCGGGTGCACGCGGGGCTGCGCGTCGTCGACCCCGTGCTGGCCGCCGAGAGCATGGTGACGGGGGAGTCGCCGCTCACCGGGCGCGAGACCGACGTCCTGCGCGCGGCCCAGGACGGCGCGTCGGTCGCCGCGATCTCCGGGAGGCTGTTCCTGTCGGAGGGGACGGTGCGCAACCACCTGTCGTCGGCCATCGGAAAGACGGGCTCGCGCAACCGGGCCGAGGCGGTACGCGTCGCGCAGGAGCACGGCTGGCTGTGAGGCGGCGCCGCCGGGCGCCGCGGGTCAGTCGGTGATCCGCCCGCGCACCTGGTCGACCAGCTCCGGCGGCACAGTGGCCAGACCGTGGTCGGCGGTCGCGTGCGCGGCGACGGCGGCCAGGATGCCCGCCTCGTCGTCGGCGGTGAAGCGGCGCTGGCAGCCGGGGACGACGTCCCCGCACGAGAAGGACTTCATGGGGGCGAACCTCCGAGTCGGCTGAGGGGGGCGACGGGACGCCCACCCCGAGTGCCTCGGCAGGTCAGCCCACGGTCTTGAGCCGGGCCAGGTGCACGAGCAGCTGCTCGACCCGCACCAGCCCGAGCGCGGCGCCGGTGTCGTCGACGCACACCACGGGGTGGAACCGCTCGCCGTCTGTCCGGCTGGCCGCGCGCCGGGCGACGTCCCCGATGCCGGCGGACGGTGGCACGCGCAGGCTCACCGGTGCGTCGCGGCGGGTCTCGTCGCCGTCGCCGCCAGGGAGCAGCAGCCGCACCGGACGCCCGAAGCCGTCGACACGTAGCCCGTACCGGCCCGGCAGCACGGGTGCGCGTCCCTCGACCGCGACGTCCTCCACCAGGCTCGCGACGTTCTCGACGAGCGATGTGCGCGCCTGCACCTCGCGCAGCCGCACCACCGTGGCCGCGTCGAGCTGCGCCCACGGCGGCGCCGGCCGCCCGAGCAGGTACCCCTGGTACAGCGGGACCCCGAGCCGCGCGAACGCCTCGAGCTCGGCCCACGTCTCGACGCCCTCGGCCAGCAGCCAGGCGTCCATGCGGTCGGCGAGCTCGCCGAGCAGCTCGGCCAGCGCGAGCTTCAGCGGGTCGCCGTCGGCGCCGTCGACGAACGCGCGGTCGAGCTTGACCAGCTGCGGCCGCAGGGCCGTCAGCTGCTGCAGGCCCGAGTAGCCCGAGCCGGCGTCGTCCATCGCCACCAGACCCCCGCGCTCGGTGACGTGGTGGCGCGTCGCGGCCAGCAGGGCGGCATCGGTCACCGCGACGTGCTCGGTGAGCTCGATGACGATCCGCGAGAGGTCACGCTCTCCGAGCAGCAGGTCGCGGACCTCCGGCTCGCCCAGCAGGTGCGGGCTGAGGTTCACGGTGAGGAAGCAGTCATCGGGCAACGCGGTGCGCAGCGCCAGGCAGCGGCGCAGCACCTCGGCCTCCAGGGGTGCGCCCAGCCCCAGGCGGTCGGCCGCGGCGAACCACAGGTCGGGCGTCAGCGACGGTGACCCGGCGAAGCGGGAGAGCGCCTCGTACCCGACGACGCAGGCGTCCGCCACGCTCACGATGGGCTGGAACACCAGGGTCAGCTGCGCGGGGTCGGCCACGACGGCCTCGATCCGACGGCGCCACGCGCGCTCGTCGTCGTCCGCCCGCTCGCGTCGCCACCTCACCTGCGGGTCATCGGCACGCTGCGCCGTCGGCTGAACGCGCGGAACGAGGATGACGAAAGCCCTGGCCAGGGCCAAGGTGCCGCACCTAGCCTGAGTCGGTGACCGGCATCCGGACGCTCGACCGTCCGCGGGGCCTGCACCCCGGTGAGCACGTGGTGTGGGCGATGGACGACGACAGCGCGCTGCCCGATGCCCTGGCCGACTTCTTCCACGAGGGCGCCGAGCGCGGCGAGCAGATGATCTTCATCTGCGCCGGTGGCGGCGACGGCGTGCTCGCGGGCTGGTGCGAGCTGAAGGCCTGGCTGGACGACGGCCGGCTGGTCGTGCAGGACGTCGCCGACACCTACCGGCTGGCAGCCACCGGTCAGCCCTGGAGCCAGGTGCAGCACTTCGCTCGGGAGGTGGAGGACGCCCGCCTGGACGGCTACTCGGGGATCCGGGTCTGGGCCGACGTCACGAGCCTCGTGTGCGACCCGCAGGTGCGCCAGCGGCTGCTCGACTACGAGACGGCGGTCGACTCGCTCTTTCGTCGGCAGGCCGTCACGGGAGTGTGCGCCATCGACGTCGGCGACTCGCTCGAGCACTGGACCACGCTCTCGGCGCGTCATCGGGTGCGCCGCACCTGGCCGGGCGCGTGCGAGTTCGTCGTCGAGCTGGACGGCGGCACGGTGTACCTCACCGGCGAGCTGGACCTCGGCACGGTGGCCGAGCTCACCAGCGCGTTGGTCACGGCGGCCCGCACGACGCTGGGGCCGCTCGTCGTCGACCTGTCGCAGACGCGTTTCGTCGACGCGACGGGTGCGCGCGCCATCGCCCGCTTCGTCGAGGGTCTGCAGTCGCAGGGGCGACGCTCCGCGGTGCGCGGGGTCCGCGGGGTGAGCGCCGACGTCCTGGCAGCTTTCGGTCTGGTGGTTGAGGATCTGACATGAGCACATCGCCGACAGTGGGGGCCTGGCAAGGCGAGCAGTTCGCGCACGAGGCCTTCGTCTATGACACCGACGACGAGGTGCGCAGACGCTGCGTGCCGTACGTCGAGGAGGGACTCGACCTGGGTCAGCAGGTCGTGCTGGTGGCGTCGCGCCCTGTGCGCGAGATGCTGCTCGCCGTGCTCGGCGATCGCCTCGACGGGTACGTGACGATGCAGGCGGCGGAAGCCGCGTGGCACGGTGCACCAGCGACCCTGGCGGCCTACCAGGAGTCGATGCGCCCGCTGCTCGAGGCGGGCGAGCCCTGGCGGCTCATCGGCGAGCCGGTGTGGCTCAGCTACCCGGGCGGCGAGCGGTGGTCGCGCTACGAGGCGGTGGCCAACGTCGCGTTCGCGCACTACCCGTACTACAGCCTGTGCCTGCACGACACCCGCCGCGTGGCGCACCCGCGCGTGGAGCAGCAGCTGCGCACGCACCCCCTCGTGTGGTCGGGGGAGCCGATCCCGAACGACCACTACGTCTCACCGGCCGCGTACCTGCACTCGGTGGAACCGCCGTGGACGCCGGCGCCGAGCTCGGCGGAGACCGTGGTCGTGGCGCGCCCGCGGACGGCGCTCGCCCAGGTGCAGGAGCTGGTCGAGGCGGCGATGCTGCCGAGCCGACAGCCCGACGTCCTGCTCGGTGTCTACGAGGTCGTGAGCAACGCGCTCAAGGTCGGGGTTGCGGCCGAGGTGACGCACTGGCGCGACGGGCGCGCCGTCGTCTGGCAGGTCAGGGACGACGGCCCCGGCCTGCACGACCCACTTGCCGGCTACGCGCCCCCGGGCCGGACCTCGACTCCGGACGCGGCCTGTGGATCGCCCGCGGCATCGCCGACGACCTGTCGATCCGGCCGACCGGGCCGGGCACCGCCGTCCGGCTGTACTTCGACGACGTGCAGCTCTCGGCGTCGGCCTGAACGCTACTTCTCGCGCGCGGCGTCGAGGCGCTCGAGGAGCTGGTCGGCCTCCTTGGCCACGGCGTCGTGGCCGTTCTGGGACGCGCGCTGCTTGGCGTGGATCAGCGCCGCGCGGTTGACCTTGCGGAGGTCGCCGAAGGGAAAGCCGTAGCGGTCCTTCGTCTCGTCGTTCGCCTCCTGGTCGAGGGCCAGGTGCCACGCGCCGTAGCCGTCATAGCCGTGCTTGTCGATGTAGGTGTTCTCCTCGTCGGCGGACGGCGCGGCGTCCGACCACTCGGTGGAGTCGTCGTACTTGCCGGCGTCGATGAGCTCGCGGGCCTTGGCGACGCCGTCCTTGTTCACGCGGTAGGTGGTCATACCTGACACCTACTCGCTTCTGGCGGCGCCGCAACTGGAGACGACGGCGGTCACGGCCTCGACGAGCTCCTGCACCGGCCACTCCATGGTGGCTGGGCCCACGGTGAACTCGGTCATCGACCAGCCGGGGACGTCGGCCGGCGCCACCCGGCCGATCACCCAGTCGCGGGTGCGCTCGGCGTGCGCGAGAGCGGCCTCGGTGAGCGCTTCGGCGGGAGCTTCGGCGTACAGGACGAAGGCGTTCGTGTGCGGGGGCTGCGGATGCACCCGCAGGGTGGGGACGGCGGCCAGCGCCACCGCCAGCTCGCGGGCCCGCACGGCGTAGGCCTGGAAGTCGTCGAGCCGCGCCAGCCCCTGGCGTGCGGCGACGACGTACGGGTACTGGCCGAAGAGCGTGCCGCCGTGCCGGTGCTGCCAGTGGCGAGCGGCGTCGACGACGTCCTGGGGCCCGGCGAGCGCGGCCCCCGCGATGCCGCCGAGGCCCTTGTAGAACGACACGTAGACGGTGTCGGCGAGGTCGGCGATCTCGGCGTGGCTGCGGTCGTAGAACGGCTGGCTCTCCCACAGCCGCGCGCCGTCGAGGTGCACGGGGATGCCCTGGTCGCGAGCCGCGGAGCAGAGGTCGACGAGGTCCTCCCAGGGAGGGAGCAGGTAGCCGGCGTCGCGCAGCGGCAGCTCGACGCACAGGGCGGCGTACGGGCCGGGCGCCGTGACGAGGTCCTCGACGGTGAGCGGCCGGCGCTCGCGGGCGATCGGCTCGAGGCGGATCCGGTGCAGCACCTCGAGCG
>JBQCES010000377.1:0-3229 GCA_051960055.1 Angustibacter sp.
GCCAGCCAGCTGGTGGTCACCAGCCGCTCGGGGTGGGCGTACTCGGCGAGCTGCGGGTCGGCGTCGAGCGGGGCGGTCACGACAGGGGCCTCCATACGGTGGGGTTGCGGTCGTCGTCTCTGGGCGACAACACCGGTCGCCGGCTCCATGATCCCAGCCGGCGCGCGAATTCTCACATCGTGGGCGCGCGTCAGCGGGGCAGGAGCGCCCTCAACGTGGCCACGGTGTCGGCCTGCTGGGCGGTCTTGTCGGGGCGGTAGCGCACCACGCGCGCGAACCGCAGCGCGAGGCCGGCCGGGTAGCGCGGTGACGTCTGGACGCCGTCGATCGCCACCTCGACCACCAGCTCGGGGCGCACGGGGACGACCCAGTGGTCGGTCGGCCCGTCGGCCAGGGCCAGCAGGGCGTCGGTCTGCCAGGCGAGCAGCGCGTCGGTGAGGCCCTTGAAGGTCTTGCCGAGCATGACGTGGCCCCCGGGCGGCCCGTAGTCGCCCTCGGGATCCAGTGCCCCCAGGTGCAGGTTCGACAGCTTGCCGGTGCGCCGGCCGTGGCCCCACTCCGCGGCCAGCACGACGAGGTCGAAGGTGTGCACCGGCTTGACCTTCACCCAGCCGGCTCCGCGCCGTCCCATCTCGTACGGCGCGTCGAGCGCCTTGACCACCACGCCCTCGTGACCGCGGGCGATGGCGTCAGCCGCGAACTCCTCTGCCGTGCGCACGCCGTCCGTCCCATCGCCCGAGGCGTCGACGACGAGATGCGGCACCACGAGGTGCGCGGGAGCGACGCGCTCGAGCGCCTGCCTCCGCTCGCGCAGGGGCTGCACCGTGAGGTCGTCGCCGTCGAGGTGCAGGACGTCGAAGAGGTACGTCGTGAGCGGCCACTGCCGCACGGCGTGCTCAGCCCGCGCGGCGTCCTGCACCGCCACACGCGCCGACGTCTGCTGGAACGGGCGCGGACGGCCGTCGGGGTGCAGGGCGATGGCCTCACCGTCGAGCACCACCGACCGCACCGGCAGCTCGAGCGCCGCCGCCACGACCTCCGGCACTCGAGCGGTGATGTCGTCGAGGCTGCGCGTGAACACCTGGACGTCGTCGCCGTCGCGGTGCACCTGCACCCGGATGCCGTCGAGCTTCCACTCCACGGCGGCCGGGCTCACCTGCTCCAGGGCCGCGGCGACGTCGGGCGCTGAGCGTGCGAGCATCGGGCCGAGCGCGGTGCCCACGCGCAGGGTGAACTCGGACAGCGCCTCGCTGCCGCCCACCAGGGCGGCCACGGCCACCTCGGACGCCGAGCCCGCCACCGTGACGGCGCGCCGCACCACCGGCGCGGGCACCTGCGCGGCCTCGGCCAGGGCATCGAGCAGCACACCCTCCTGCGCGCCCTGGCGCAGCTCGCCCGTGACCAGTCCCGTGAGCAGCTGCCGCTCGGGTGCTGTGGCGCGGGCCAGCAGCTCGTGCAGCAGCGTGCGCCGCGCCGTCGTCGAGCCGGCGCCGGAGAGCGCCTCGGCCGCGGTGAACGCGGCGTCGACCTCCTGCACGGTCAGTGGTGGTACGCCGCCCGACGAGGAGCGGGGCGCGTCCCGCAGCGCCGCCGGACCGAGGCCGGTGCGCCGCTGCGGCAGGACCCCGGTGAGGTAGCTGAACACCACCGCCACGAGGTGCGCGTCCGCGGTGGCGGCCGCGTCGCGCAGGCAGGCGGCCAGGCGCGCGACCTTGGCGCGGCGCCCGCCGGTGGAGCGGACGTCGGCGCTGGCCGTGGCGACCTCCTGGAGCAGCACGCCCCTCATGCTGTCGGCCGCCACCGACAGTCGCCACCGGCAGCCCCTCAGCGCTCGCGACCTGGGCCCGGCACCGGCCCGTCGCCGTGCGCTGTCGAGCACGGCGAGGCAGGATCGGGTGGGACGACACCAGGGCGGCTGCCCCGCCGCTGGACGCCGACCGAGGAGGAGCAGTGCCCGACGCACGTCAGGACGACCCCCAGGGTCTGGCCGCCCACGCCGGCAAGGTCGTCGAGCAGCTGCTCGACGTCGGCCTCGACGGCCGCGGCCCCTTCGACTCGGCCCAGACGGTCGGGGACCGGGCCCGCCGCGACCACGGCGACCCCGCGCGCGGGGTGGACGCCGTCGTCCGCTCGCACCTGCGGCTCGCGGCGGCCGGTGGGTTCGTGACCGGTCTCGGCGGCTTCGTCACCCTGCCGGTGGCGCTGCCCGCCAACATCCTCGGCTTCTACGCCGTGGCGACCCGCATGGTCGGCTCGGTGGCGAGCCTGCGGGGCTACGACCTGCGCCAGACCGGTGTGCGCGAGGCCGTGATGCTGACCCTCGTCGGGGCGGACGCCACCGACCTGCTCGCGAAGGCCGGCGTCCGCACCAGCGGGCGGCTGGCCAGCCTCGCCGCCCAGCGCCTCCCGGGCCCGGCGATCATGGTGATCAACAAGGGCATCGGCTTCCGGCTGGTGAGCCAGGTGGGCAAGTCGGCGCTGTCGCGCTTCGGCAAGGGGGTGCCGGTGGTGGGTGGCGTCGTGGGTGCGGGCGTCGACCTGTACCTCATGCGCCGGATCGCGGAGAACGGGCGGCGCGAGTTCCCGCACGCAATGACCGCCCGCTGAGCGGGAACCCTGGAGGGAACCCTGCGCGGCGATGGGACGTCCAAGCCCACGGTGACCTGCCGTCCGGGCAGGAGTGAGGAGCGAAGTCATGGCCCGTCTGCGCAAGACCACGGCGTTCGTCGCGCTGGCCCGCGCCCTGCGCGGCGCCGGACGTGACGGCGCCCCAGGCATCGGTGAGCGGCTCACTGCGCTGCCCCGGCTCGTCGTGGCGACGCTCACCGGCCGCTACCGCGGCACCACGCGTGGGCAGCTCGGCCTGATCGCGCTGGGCGTGCTCTACGCGGTGTCACCGGTCGATCTCGTGCCCGAGGCGATCATCCCGCTGATCGGGCTCGCCGACGACGCCTTCGTCGTCACCTGGGTGGCCGGCCGCGTGCTCGCCGAGACCGAGGCGTTCCTGCGCTGGGAGCGTTCAGAGCCGGCCGGTCGGCGACCGGACGTCGTCCCCGGGCAGGTCGTGCGCTGAACCGCTGAGCGGCGCAACCCCCTCGTCCTGATCTGTGGACCACGGTTCGTCGTCCACAGGCTGCCGTCCACAGCGGCCAGTGGGTCCACAGGCCTGGGGTGCGCAGCGACGCCGGGTGGTCGTCCCTGGCCACAGTGGTCGCCATGACCACCACCT
>JBQCES010000378.1:0-4943 GCA_051960055.1 Angustibacter sp.
TGGTGAACTTGTCGCTCGGCGGCGACTTCGCCTCGCCCGACGCCCCCGCCGCGGTCGCCACCAACAACCTGTCGCCCAGGGGCACGATGGTGGGGGGGGCTGCGGGCAACGCCGGCGACGTCTCGGACGTCGCCGGCTCTCCGGGCAACGCGGCCCGGGTGATCGGCGTCGCGGCGTCCGACGACCCTGTCGACGTCCTCGACGGTCTGAAGATCGACGCGCCGGCGGGTCTGGAGACCACCGCCAACGCCGAGGGTGCGGTCGACAACGTCTTCGCGGCGGAGGAGTCGGTGGCCTACCCCTGGGCTACCGGCGCGGGCGTCACGAACGCGCCGGTCGTGAAGATCGGCAGCTGGAGCAAGGAGCCTGGCACCGGCAACAACACCGACGGCTGCGACGCGATCTCCGTCGACCTGACCGGCAAGATCCTGCTGACGAACTGGCACGACGCCGACTTCCGCTGCGGCTCGAAGGACCGCGCCGTCAACGCGGAGGCGGCGGGCGCGGTCGGCGTGCTGTACGGCGAGGACGTGGCTCGCTTCTCGGGCGGGTTCACGGGCAGCGAGACCCTGCCCGCCATGGGCGTCACGTCCAAGGCCACGAAGGCCATCTCCGCAGCCCTGGACGCCAAGACCGAGGTGCGGGTCACGATGACCCACGCCGCGCACAACACCGTGCAACTGACGACGCCGTCGGCCAAGGACCAGGTCGCCGACTTCAGCTCGCGCGGCTTCGGCACCGCGCACAACCTCAAGCCGGACGTCTCGGCGCCGGGTGTGTCGGTGTTCTCCACCGACGTGGGTACCGGCTTCAACGGCGTGTCCGAGAGCGGCACCTCCATGGCCACCCCGCACGTCGCGGGTGTGGCGGCCCTGGTGCGCAAGGCCCACCCGACGTGGTCGGTCGAGCAGGTGAAGGCCGCGATCATGAACACCGCGGGGGCCGACGTCAAGCTCGGCAGCCGGGTCGTCGGCCCGGCCCGCGCCGGTGCCGGTCGCGTGCAGGTCGACCGCGCGGTCACGACGCCGACGCTGGCCTACGTCAAGGACGACTCGGGCGTCGTGAGCCTGTCGTGGGGAGACGTCCCGGTCGCCCGCGACACCACGCTCACCAAGACGCTCCGCGTCGTCAACGCCGGCTCGAGCGCGCGGTCGTACTCCGTGGCGTACAAGGGCATCGTCACCACGCCGGGGGTGAAGGTCTCGGTCTCGCCGTCCACCTTCACGCTGGCCGGGCACCACGGCACTGAGGTGCGGGTCCGGGTCAGCATCACCGCGGCGGCCCTGGAGCACACCCTCGACCCCACCATGAACGCCGAGGACGGCCTGCGCAGCTACTTCAGCGACTTCAGCGGCCGCGTCGAGGTGACCACCTCGGGCGTCCCCGGCGCCTCGCGCGTGCCCCTCTACGTGGCGCCGCACCCGGCGTCGACGATGAGGACGCGCTCGGCGGTGGGTGTCTCGGGTACGACCGTGCAGTACGGCACGCTGACGTCGTCCGGCTCGGACGTCTACCAGGGCGGCGAGCTCGGCGACCCGCACAACTACGCCAGCGCGGTGAGCGCGTTCGAGCTGCAGGGCACGAGCCCGCGCCGCCCGGACTGCTCGTCGACCGTCGTCATCGCGTGCACGCCGTTCACCGACGACCGGGCGGGTGACCTGCGCTACGTGGGCTTCGCCTCCGACGCCCTGACGACCGACAAGCCGTTCGACCCGGCGGATGCCGACAGTGTCTTGGCGTACTTCGGGATCAGCGCCTGGGGTCCGTGGCGGACGCCCGCGTCGTACGCCGAGTTCGACGTCTACCTCGACACCGACCCGGCCGTCGCCGGACCGGAGCTCATGGTCTACAACACCCGTCTGGACCCGACCAGTGACACCATGTGGAGCGTCCTGGTCGACGCCCACACCGGCTGCCTCGTCGAGGTGGCGAACACGCCGGACAGCGACCAGGACGGCTGCCCCGATCTGGTCGACGGGGCCGCTCTGCAGCTGATCAACGGGCTGCCCGGTCAGTACGACACGGGGCTGTTCCACAGCGACTCGCTGTTCCTGCCGGTCTCGCTGGCGGCCATCGGCAAGTACCTGCCCGGTGGGCACACCGGCGGCACGCCCACCGGCACGCCGTCGTCGCACCGCATCAAGTACTGGGTGCAGGCGGGCACGGTGGAGTCTGGCGACACCGACCGGATCGGCTCGTCGTCCCGGCCGCTGTCGGTCGACGTCGTCTCACCGGCGCTGTCGGCCAAGGGCGACGGCGGCTACGCGGTGCTCAGCAGCGACGCACCGGGCGGCGAGGCCGCCCTCCAGGTGCGTCGCGACCTGCGCACCATGGCGGCCGACAAGCCGCTGGGTCTGCTGACCCTGCACCACCTCAACGCCAACGGGGCGAAGGCGCAGGTCACGGCCGTGCGCACCGCGTCGTCGGTGAAGCAGACGGTCAACGACGACAACTACCGCTACGGGGGTCACCCCGTCTTCACGGCGACCGTCTCGCCGTCGTCGGCCACGGGCACCGTGACGTTCAAGATCGGGTCCAGGCGGCTGGGCACCGTGCCGGTCAGCAACGGCAAGGCGGTGTTCCGGGCGAGCGGGCTGAGCCGCGGCACGCACTACGTGCGGGCCTACTACAACGGCTCGTCGAGCGTGATGGCCAGCTACTCGAGCCTGCTGCGGGTCTACGTGCGGGCGCTCACGACGAGCGTCCGGCTCACGGCCAACGACTACAGCTACCGCTACGGCGGGCGTCCGACGGTGACGGCGACGGTGGCGTCGTCCGCGACCGGTCGGGTGACCTTCAAGAGCGGCAGCAAGGTCCTGGCCACAGCGACCGTCGTGCGCGGCAAGGCCCGCGCGAAGCTGCCGGTGCTCAGCCGGGGCAAGCACCCGGTGCGGGCGTACTACAGCGGGAACTCTGGGTACGCGCCCAGCTACTCGTCGCTGATCCACGTGAGGGTGCGCTGAGGCAGGCCACCCGGCTGGTAGCGCATCCCGAGACCTCACGCCCGCCATCTGGACGACTGGGTACCGTGACCGTCATGTCGAACGTCGCTGATGCCGCTCGCACCGTCTCGCTCGCCGTCGTCGCCGGGGACGGCATCGGGCCGGAGGTGGTGGCCGAGGGGCTGCGGGTGCTCGACGCCGTCGGGGCGGCGAGCGGCGTCCGCTTCGAGCGCACCGAGTACGACCTCGGAGCCCGCCGCTGGCACGCCACGGGGGAGACGCTGCCGGACTCGGTGCTGGCCGAGATCCGCGAGCACGACGCGATCCTGCTGGGCGCGATCGGCGACCCCGCAGTGCCGAGCGGCGTGCTCGAGCGAGGGCTGCTGCTGCGGCTGCGGTTCGAGCTCGACCAGTACGTCAACTTGCGGCCCGGCCGGCTCTTCCCCGGCGTCTCGACCCCGCTCGCGGCTCCCGGCGACATCGACTTCGTGGTGGTCCGCGAGGGCACCGAGGGGCCCTACACGGGCAACGGGGGAGCCCTGCGGGTCGGCACGCCGCACGAGGTGGCCACGGAGGTGAGCGTCAACACGGCCTTCGGCGTCGAGCGGGTCGTGCGGTACGCCTTCGAGACGGCGCAGGCGCGCCCGCGACGGCGGCTCACGCTCGTGCACAAGCACAACGTGCTCACCTACGCCGGTCACCTGTGGCGGCGCACGGTCGAGCGCGTGGGGCAGGAGTACCCCGACGTCGCCACCGACTACCTGCACGTCGACGCGGCGACGATCTTCCTGGTCACCGACCCCGCGCGCTTTGACGTCGTGGTCACCGACAACCTGTTCGGCGACATCGTCACCGACCTCGCGGCGGCCGTCACAGGCGGCATCGGCCTGGCCGCCAGCGGCAACGTCAACCCCGACCGCACGACGCCGAGCATGTTCGAGCCGGTGCACGGCTCGGCGCCCGACATCGCCGGGCAGGGGCTGGCCGACCCCACGGCCACGGTGCTGTCGGTCGCGCTGCTGCTGGCCCACCTCGGGCTGAGCGCCCAGGCTCGCGCCGTCGAGCAGGCCGTGGCCGACGACCTGGCCGCCCGCGACGGCGGTTCGCGCAGCACCCGCGATATCGGCGAGTCGCTCGCCGCGCGCGTCGCGGCCTCAGGCGGGCTCGGCTAGCCGCCCGTCGACGCAGACCCGGTTGCGGCCACCGGCCTTGGCCGCGTACAACGCGACGTCGGCGCGCTTCATGAGCGGTTCGAGCCGCAGGTCGCTGCCGCGGGCGGCGGCCACCCCCGCCGACATCGTGAGAGGCAGGCCGTCGATGGGGGCGGCCGCGACGTCCTCGACGAGCCGCTCGGCGACGATCACGGCCGCGGACAGGTCCTGGCCGGGCAGCAGGATGAGGAACTCCTCGCCGCCGATGCGGTAGACCAGGTCGAAGGTGCGCAGCGTCTTGCGCATCCGGTACGCGGCCTCACGCAGCACGACGTCGCCCCGGTCGTGGCCGAAGCGGTCGTTGACCGTCTTGAAGTGGTCGAGGTCGCAGAGCACCACCGAGATCCAGCCGCCGAGCACGGCCGCCTGCGCGCCGGCCTCGGCGAACCGGCCGGCCAGCGCCTTGCGGTTGAACAGGCCGGTCAGCGGGTCGACCGCGGCCTCGCCGCGCGACTGCAGCTCCGCGCCGAGCAGGGTCATGGAGATCGCGGCCAGGCCGGTGAGCAGCGCGACGTACGCGCCCAGTGACACCCACCAGGGCGCCTGGGGCGCGGGGGGCAGCGCGAGCGCGCCGAGCATCGCGATGCCACCCACGATGGTGCAGGCGGCGAGACCGGCCGCCACGACCGTGACGCGGAAGCGGGCGGCCAGCATGAGGGTCGGCACCGACAGGAACGGCAGGAACGGGCTGTGGACGCCGCCGGAGATGAGCGAGACCAGCCCGAGCATGAGGATGATCGTGCCCATGCTCGCGGCGGAGGCACGTTCGAGCGTGACGGTGCGCTCCGGA
>JBQCES010000379.1:0-5537 GCA_051960055.1 Angustibacter sp.
CCTCGATCGGTAGACGCGCGCCCCATGTGCCGGGCAGCGGCCGCAGCACGAGCTGCTGGTGCAGCTGGGCGGTGCCGCCGTTGAGGGCGCCGCGCACGAGGCTGGCGTCGGCGTCCTGCAGGTCGTGGGGCGTCTGCACGAAGTGGTCGTAGGCGCCGTCGAGCGCGCCGGGGGCGTAGCGCTCGATCACGTCGCTCACCCGCTGCACGTGCTCGCGAGCCTCGCGCTCCAGCGTGGCGGCGTCGGCGTGCACGAGGGCGCGCGGCAGGTGCGTGTAGGCCCACAGCACCTCGTGCCCGGACGGCGCCCGGCTGGGGTCGGCGGTGGCCATCTGGCCGGTGAGCAGGAAGGGGTCGTCGGGCGTGCGGCCCGAGTCGAGGTCGGCGGCCCAGCGCACCGAGGGGCCGACCGTGCGTCCGACGTGCACCGTGCCGGCGCGGCGCGCGGCGCTCGCCCGCCACGGCACGGTGTGCGGCAGCACCCAGTTGACCTTGAGGGTGGGCAGGTCGCGCTCGAAGCGGTGCAGGTCGTCGACCGCCGAGCGCGGGAGGTGGGAATGGCCCACGAGCTGGTTCAGCAGCACCTCGACGTCGAGAGCGGCCAGCACCCCCCGCCGGGCGTGGATCTCGCGGCCGTCAGCCGTGCGCACCCCCACAGCCCGGCCGCCGCGCACGTCGACGGAGGCCACGGCGACGTGCTCCTCCACCCGTGCGCCGGCCGCTCGGGCCCGCCGCGCCAGGGCCTGCGCGAGCTCGCCCGCGCCGCCCTCGGGCACCGGGAAGCCGACGTCCTGGCCGAGCATGCACAGCAGCCAGCCAAAGGCGCCGCTACCGGCGGCGTTCGGCGGGATGTCGGCGTGCTGGCTGTTGCCGACGATCAGCTGGCGCGCCGCCTCGCCGCCGAACAGCTCCTCGCCCATGCGGGTCGCCGGGAGCGCGAGCAGGCGCGCCGTGCGCGGAGCCCCCGCGACGCCCATCGCGCGGGCGAGCCGAGCCGCCGCGCGCACGGGCGGCCAGGGCCGGAGCAGCGCGTCGAGCAACGGCCCTCGCAGCCGCTGCCACTCGGCGAACAGCTCGAGCCAGCGCTCGCCGTCGCCGGGGTACCACGCGTCGAGCCCGGCCGCGGTGCGCTCGGGGTCGTGCTCGATCACCGCGCCGCGGTCGTCGTCCGGTGACATCGGCTGGGCGACGACGGCGTCCGCCCGGCGCCACCGCAGGTCGTGGGCCTCGAGGTCGAGCTGTTGCAGCACAGGCGATCCGGCGGAGAGCGGATAGAAGGCGCTGAAGAGGTCGACCACGGCGTCGCCTCGCTGTTGCGAGCGCACGGCCCCGCCCACGTCGTGCGCCTCGAGCAGCACGACGTCCCAGCCCTGGTCGGCGAGCGTCGCCGCCGCCACGAGGCCGTTGACGCCGCCGCCGACGACGACGGCGTCGACCACCTCAGCTGCGGCCACGTGTCACCGCACCCCCGTACCGGCGAGCGGCTGGTCGCCGAGGGCTGCGAGGCGAAGTCGCTGCAGCAGCTGGGAGAGCAGTCGCGAGACCTGCATCTGCGTCACGCCGATGCGGTCGGCGATCTGCTGCTGCGTCGCGCCACCGTAGAAGCGCAGCGCGAGGATCAGCTGCTCGCGCTCAGTGAGCTGGTTGATGAGTGGCCGCACGGCGGTGGCGTCGAGCAGGTCGTCGATCTCGGACGCCTCGCCTTCTGCGTGCGCCAGGTGGACGTCGGCCGCCGAGTCCGCGCCGGCCCAGTCGGAGGCCTCCGTGCCGGGCGGGGGCGCGTCGAGCGAGATCGCGTTGTAGCCCTCCGACGCCATGCGGGCCTCGTCGACCTCGTCGCTGTCGACGCCTAGGTGCTCGGCGAGCTCGGCGGTGTTGGGCCGCCGTCCGAGCTGCTGGCTCAGCACGTCCTCGGCGTCACGCAGCCGGCCGCGCAGCTCCTGCAGCCGACGGGGTGGGCGCACGTCCCAGCCGCGGTCGCGGAAGTGCCGCCGCAGCTCGCCGGTCATGGTGGGCACCGCGTAGGCGGCGAAGTTGAAGCCGGCTTCTGGGCGGTACTTCTGGGCGGCTTTCACGAGACCGAGGCAAGCCACCTGCACGAGGTCGTCGTACTGCTCGCCGCGCTCGCGGTAGCGGGCGGCCACCCCGCGCGCCAGCTTCAGGTTCTCCCTGACGAGGCGGTCGACGTACCCCGGGGAGTTGAGGGTGTGGGTGTCGGGGGTGTGAGTCGTGTCCATCGGTCCTCCGGAAGACGAAGGCTTGATGGCAGCTGCTGAACCATCCGTCCGGCCAGTCCAACACGGTGCCCGGCCCTCGGCCACCGGAGAACAGTGGGTGAGATCTCGCCACGGACAGTAGCGGGTCTTCGCAGCTCTCTGCGGGTGTCGGAGGAGAAGCGCTACGTGGCGTGTAAGGAGCGCTTCGACGGGTATGCGAACGAGAGATCACGTCCTCGATCCGACCCAGGAGGCGCGCAGTGCGAGTACTCGGTGTGAACACGGTCTTCCACGACCCGGCGGCGGCGCTGGTGGTCGACGGCCGGATCGTGGCCGCGGCCGAGGAGGAGCGGTTCAACCGGCGCAAGCACGGCAAGCCCAACGTGCCCTTCTCCGCGTGGGAGATGCCGGTGCTCTCGGCGGCCTGGTGCCTGCGCGAGGCCGGCCTGCGTCCGGACGACCTCGACGTCGTCGCGTGCTCGTTCGACCCGTCACTCACGGCACCGCCCGACGAGCTCTCGCTCGACGACCCGTGGGACCACCTGCGCGTCGAGTTCGCCCGCCGCACGCCGACGCTGCTCGCCGACGCCCTGCCCGGCCTCGACCCCGCCAAGGTGAAGTTCGTGCCGCACCACACGGCGCACTCGGCCTCCGCGGCGCTCGCGGGCCCTTACCGCACCAGCGCCTCGCTGGTGCTCGACGGCCGCGGTGAGCGCGCGTCGCACCAGTCGGGCCACTACGTCGACGGCGCGCTCGAAGTCCTTGCGGCGCAGTCGCTCCCGAGCTCGCTCGGCTTCCTCTACGAGGACCTCACCGAGCACCTCGGCTTCCACCGCTCGAGCGACGAGTACAAGGTGATGGCCCTCGCCAGCTACGGCGAGCCGCGCCACCTGGCCGACTTCACCGACCTCGTGCGCGTCACCGACGACGGTGGCTTCGTCACCGAGAAGGTCGACTGGGAGGCCTACGCCCCGCGCGGTGACGGCCAGCTGACGAGCGTGCACGCCGATCTCGCCGCCACGGTGCAGAAGCGGCTCGAGCAGGTGCTGCTGCAGCTCGCCACGTGGCTGCACGACGCGACGGGCGAGCGCTACCTCACGATGGCCGGCGGCACGGCGCTGAACTGCGTCGCCAACTCGGTGCTGCTGCGCGAGGGTCCGTTCGATGACATCTGGGTGCAGCCCGCGGCGGGCGACGCCGGCACGGCCCTGGGGGCCGCGCTGCACGCCGCGCGCGAGCACGACACGCTCGGCGACCCCATGGGATCCGCCGCGCTGGGTCGCGGCTTCAGCGACGACGAGCTCGAGCAGGCGCTGAAGACGGCGCGCGTGCCGTACGAGCGCCCCGACGACCTCGTGGAGTCGGTGGCCGCCGACCTGGCCGAGAACCGCGTCATCGCCTGGTTCCAGGGGCGCAGCGAGTACGGACCGCGAGCCCTCGGTCACCGCTCGCTGCTCGCCCACCCCGGGTTGAAGGAGAACCTCGAGCTCCTCAACGACATCAAGGGCCGCGAGCAGTTCCGGCCCGTGGCGCCGCTGGTGCTGCTGGAGCGGGCCGAGGACGTCTTCGACGGCAAGGTGCCCAGCCCCTACATGCTCTTCGTCCACCAGGTGCGCGAGGGCTGGGCCGACCGCATCCCCGCCGTCGTGCACGTCGACGGCACGGCGCGGGCGCAGACCGTCGACCGGCGCGAGGAGCCGCTGCTCGCCTCGCTGCTCGACGCCTTCGAGGCCCGCACGGGCCTGCCGGTGCTCGTGAACACCAGCCTCAACACCGCCGGCCGCCCGATGGTCGACAGCCCCCAGGACGTGCTGGAGCTGTTCGGTTCCGCTCCCGTCGACGTCCTGGTGCTCGGCCCGTTCGTGGTGCGCCGGGCCGATCTGGAGCCAAGGGGCGCCCAGTGACGGGCTGGACGGTCGTCATCCCGAGCCTCGGCCGGCCGAGCCTGGCCGCGCTGCTCGAGACCCTTGCCGCGCAACCGGATCAGCCGGACGCCGTGCTGGTGGTCGACGACCGCCCGCAGCCGGACGGCCCCCTCGACCTGGCCGCGATGCCGAGTGCACGACCCCTGACCGGAGGCGGCCGGGGCCCGGCGCACGCGCGCAACGTGGGCTGGCGGGCCGCGACCACCGAGTGGGTCGTCTTCGTCGACGACGACGTGCTGCTGCCCGATGACTGGTCGCAGCGGATGCTCGCCGACCTCGACGCGCTCGACGCGGACGTCGCGGGCAGCCAGGCCCGGCTGCACGTGCCGCTGCCGGTGGGGCGGCGCCCGACCGACTGGGAGCGCGGCACGGCCGGCCTCGCCTCGGCGTCGTGGATCACCGCTGAGATGGCATACCGCAGAACGGTTCTGCTGGAGGTCGGCGGCTTCGACGAGCGCTTCCCGCGCGCCTTCCGCGAGGACGCCGACCTGGCGTGGCGGGTGCAGCAGAGCGGTCACGCGCTCGTGAAGGGCACGCGTGAGGTGGTGCACCCGGTGCGCCCGTCCGGCACGTGGGCGAGCCTGCACCAGCAGCGGGGCAACGCCGACGACGCGCTGATGCGCCGCCTGCACGGACCCACCTGGCGCGGCGACACCGTGTGCCCGCCCGGCCGCTTCGGCCAGCACGTGGCGACCGTAGGTGCGGCGGGAGCAGCCCTGCTCGCTGGAGCAACCGGTCACCGGCGGACGGCAGGTGCGGCTGCGGCCGGATGGCTCGCCCTGACCGCCGAGTTCGCCTGGCGCCGCATCGCACCCGGCCCACGCACGGCCGACGAGGTGCGCCGCATGCTGCTGACGTCGGTGGCGATCCCGTTCGCGGCGGTGCGGCACCGCGTCGCCGGGGAGTGGCGGCACCGGAACGCCCGGCCGTGGCGCGCACCGCTCAAGGCCGTGCTGTTCGACCGCGACGGCACCCTGGTCGAGGACGTGCCGTACAACGGCGACCCCGAGAAGGTGCGCCCGGTCGATGGTGCCGTGGAGGCACTGAAGCGACTGCGCGACAACGGGATCGCCGTCGGTGTCGTCACCAACCAGTCCGCGGTGGGCCGCGGGCTGCTGACGCGCGAGCAGGTCGACGCCGTCAACGCGCGCGTCGAGGAGCTGCTCGGGCCGTTCGACACCTGGCAGGTGTGCCCGCACGACCCGGCTGACGGCTGCGCGTGCCGCAAGCCGCAGCCCGGGATGGTGCAGGCCGCAGCGCACGAGCTCGGGGTGCACCCGCACGAGCTCGCCGTGGTGGGCGACATCGGCTCCGACGTGGAGGCCGCGGGCGCGGCCGGCAGCACCGCCGTCCTGGTGCCGACGCCTGTGACGTTGCCCGAGGAGGTCGCGGCCGCT
>JBQCES010000380.1:0-14416 GCA_051960055.1 Angustibacter sp.
GCGACGAGGCGTTCGGCGGAAGCGGCACCGCGCCGCGGTGAGTCCAGGCGGTCTGTCCGCGCCGACCCCTGCGTCGTAGGATGCCGGCAGGCCCCGCCGTTCCGTGGCGCTCGGTAATGCTCGAAGCCACGACGAACCCGAGGTGGCGACGTCAGGGGAGGCAGCATGCACAGCGGCGACAGCCGGTCGGCCGGACGTCGCGCGCTGGCCTGGCGCATCGCCCGGCACGTGATCGGTGGCCTGCTGACAGGTGCCGCAGTGGGCTACCTGGCAGCCCTCATCCTGCCTCGGCGCTACCCCGCACCCGCGGGGAGCTACCGGGCTCCGGTGCCCCCGAGCGTCGATGCGGAGGTCGGGTGAGTGGTCGTCGCCTGGAGCCGTTGACCCTCGACTCGCTGCCCGACCTGCTGCTGCCGTGCCGGTCCTGCGTGTTCTGGGAGCTGGCCCCAGTGGCGGCCCAGCAGGCCGAGCGCGCAGGAGACACGGAGTTCGAGAAGGAGGCGTGGCTGTCGGCCGCGCTGCTCGACTGGGGCTCGGTCGGCCGCATCGCGTACGTCGACGACGTGCCCGCCGGCTACCTGATGTACGCCCCGGCCTACCTCGTGCCGCGCTCGATCGCCTTCCCGACGGCCCCGGTGAGCGGCGACGCCGTGCTGCTCATGACCGGACGGGTGGCGGAGAGGTACACCGGCGGTGGCCTCGGCCGAATGCTCGTGCAGGGCGTCGCGAAGGACCTCACTCGCCGCGGGGTGCGGGCAATCGAGGCGTTCGGGTGGGAGCGTCCGGCCACCGGTGCGGACGAGCCGAACGCCCTGGGGGGCTGCGTTCTCCCGGCCGACTTCCTGCGCAGTGTGGGTTTCAAGACGGTGCGGCCGCACCCGCGCCATCCACGGTTGCGGCTCGACCTGCGCACGACGCTGTCGTGGCGCGAGGACGTCGAGCAGGCGCTCGAGCGCATCCTGGGATCGGTGCGAGCACCGGTGCTGAGCCGTCCCTGACCGGCGGAAAGCCTTGTGGCGCAAGGGATCCCGCGCAGACCGCGTGGCTTCCGGCGGAGCCTACTGCGGTCGTGTGCGGGCCAGCACGTCGGCGATGCGCAGCGTTCCGGTGGGGCTCTCGTCCTGGTCGCTGAGGTACACCCGCTGCACGGCGACCACGACCGCCTCCGCGAGGGTGTCGCGGAACTCGGGGTCGGCCAGCCGCCCAGCGTCGCCGTCGTGCGACAGGTACCCCGCTTCGAGACGAACCGCGGGCATCCGCGTGCGCCGCAGGATGTCCCACGTGCGGGCGTGCGAGCGGCAGTCGAGCAGGCCGGTGCGTGCCACGACCTCGCGCTGCACCAGCGAGGCCAGCTGCTCACCGGTCGCCGACCAGGCGCTACCGCCCTCGGGGCTGCCGTAGAAGAAGGTCGCGACCCCGTGGGCCTGCGGCGCGCCGGGCAGGGCCTCACAGTGGATCGACAGCAGCAGGTCGGCGCCCAGCTCGTTGGCGAGCTCGGCCCGCTCGAGCTGCGAGGGGTTGCCCGTGAGGCCTCGGGTGAGCACCGTCTGCACGCCCAGTGCCGCGAGCCGGCCCTCGATCCGGCGGGCGAGGTCGAGGGTCACGTCGGCCTCTCGCACGTCGCCGACGACCGCGCCCGGCTCGTCCTGCGAGTGCCCCGGGTCGAGCACCACGAGCCGGCCGCGCAGGTCGGGGCCGGCCGAGCGCACGCGGTCGGCCTCGCGCAGGGCGTGCGGGGCGCCACCGGTGACAGCCCGGCCCAGCTGGGACAGCGCCCGCAGGGTCTTCGGGCCGGCCACACCGTCGGGCTGCAGGCCCACGCCCCGCTGGAAGTCACGCAGCGCCTCGTCGGTCTCGACGCCGAAGAAGCCGTCGACCTGGCCGCAGGGGTAGCCGAGCGAGCTCAGCCGGTCCTGCAGCGCCGCCACGTCGTCGCCGCTCAGCAGGTGGCCCGGAGTGTGCAGCAGGATGCGGTCGCCGAGCAGCCAGCGGGCGCCGTCGAGCGCGCGGAACGTCTGCGGCCCGACCACGCCGTCGACGAGCATGCCGCGGCGCTGCTGGAACGCGCGCACGGCCTGCTCGACGGTGCGGTCGAAGACGTCGTCCTCGGCGGCCGAGGCGGGCAGGTCCCCGGCGGCCACGAGCCGCTCACGGACGGCGCGCACGCCGTCGCCGCGATCACCTGCGCGCAGCAGGACGCTCGGGTCGACCGAGGGGTCCGTCATGTCAGGTCGAGCGCGCGGGACGCGCTCAGCCGATGAAGTCGGCCAGCTCGCGCACGAGCATCGGCTTCGGCTTGGCCCCCGTGATCGACTTGACCAGCTCACCCTTGACGTAGACGTTCATGGTGGGCAGGCCCGTGACGCCGTAGCGCGCGGCGATCGCGGGGTTCTCGTCGGTGTTGATCTTGACGACCTCGATCCGGTCGGCGTGCTCGGCCCCGATCTCGTCGAGGATCGGCGACACGGCGCGGCAGGGGCCGCACCAGGGCGCCCAGAAGTCGACGAGCACCGGCTTGTCGCTGGCCAGGACGTCCTGGTCGAACGTGGCGTCAGTGGTCACACGGGAGCCCATGGCGGTCCTTCCGATCGGTGAGGTGCACAGCAGTTCATACCAGGTGGCGGCGACAGCCGCGCGTGGTGTCAGGCGGGGGTGACGACTTCCTCGCGCTCCGGCACCGGGTGGTCAGCCAGGTCGGCGAGGTACCGCTCGGCGTCCAGCGCGGCGACGCAGCCGGAGCCGGCGGCGGTGATCGCCTGCATGTACTCGTGGTCGACCACGTCACCGCAGGCGAACACGCCGGCCAGCGACGTGCGCGAGCTGCGGCCGTCGACCTCGACGAAGCCCTCGGGACCCAGGTCGAGCTGGTCACGGAAGAGCTCGGTGCGCGGGTCGTGGCCGATGGCGACGAACAGGCCGGTGACGTCGAGGTGGCTCAGCTCGCCGGTGACGGTGTCGCGCAGCTTCAGGCCGCTGACCTTGGCGTCGCCCTCGACCTCGATGACCTCACTGTTCCAGCGGAAGGTGATCTTGTCGTTGGCGAAGGCGCGCTCCTGCATGACCTTGGAGGCGCGCAGCTCGTCGCGGCGGTGGATGATCGTCACCGACCGAGCGAACCGGGTGAGGAACGTCGCCTCCTCCATCGCCGAGTCGCCGCCGCCGACGACCGCGATGTCCTGGTCGCGGAAGAAGAAGCCGTCGCACGTGGCGCACCAGGAGACACCGTGGCCCGACAGCCGCTTCTCGTTCTCGAGGCCGATCTCGCGGTAGGCCGAGCCGGTGGCCAGAATGACCGCGCGCGCCTGGTGGGTCTCGCCGCGACCGGTGACGACCGTCTTGACGTCACCGTCGAGGTGCGCCTCGACGACGTCGTCGGTGACGAGCTCGGCACCGAACCGCTCGGCCTGCGCGCGCATCTGCTCCATGAGCTCGGGGCCCATGACGCCGTCGCGGAAGCCGGGGTAGTTCTCGACCTCCGTGGTGTTCATCAGGGCGCCACCGAAGGTCACCGAGCCCTCGAAGACCAGCGGGTTGAGGTTGGCCCGTGCCGCGTACACCGCGGCCGTGTACCCCGCAGGGCCCGAGCCGATGATGATCACGTTGCGGACGTCGTTCACGAGGTGCCTTCCCTCAAGGTCGGAGCCGAAGCCGTGTGGCCCGGGAGCGGTGCGACAGCACCTGCGTCAAGCGATCGTACGGCCCCGATGTTCCCCGCGGGGCCGGGCGCCCCGTCCGGTCAGCGGGTGCGGGTGAAGTAGCGGGTGCCGTCCTTGCCGGGCGAGCAGGTGGTCGACACGACCCAGATCTCGCGTCCTCCGCCGGACGCCGGCACGACCACCACGGCGGCGGGCGCGCCCTGGTAGCGCGCGACGTCCACGAGCAGGGGAGTCGCCTGGGGTGCGCCGATGGCCGACAGGCAGGCGGCGACGCCCGCGGGGGTCGCGAGCGGCCCGGAAGGGGCACTGGCAGCCGCCGGGCGGCCGGCCAGCACCGCGTCGACCTGAGCCGCCAGCCGGTCGGCCGTGTAGTCGGTGCCCGAGGCGGTGGCGCGCAGACCGGCGTCCGGTGCCACGCGCTTCTCGGGCGAGCCGCTCAGGGCGGCGCCGGCCGCCGTGCTGTCAGCCTGGCTGCCGGGCATGACCTGGCTGAGCGCAGCACCGCCAGCACCCAGCAGGACGACGGCCGCGGCCACTGCGAGCCACGCGCGGTGTCGACGCTCACGCACGGGCGCCAGGGGCACGACGGTGCTGGCCGCGGCCGGCTGCTCGAGCCGGCCCGACGACGCCTCGGCGCTCAGCCGCCGCAGCGTGGCCTCGAGGCGGTCGACGACGTCGGGTGGGGTGGGGCCGGGGTCGGGCAGTGCTCCCAGCAGGGCGCGCACCTGCACCTGGGTGCGCAGGTCGTCCTGGCAGTCGGGGCAGGTCGCGACGTGTGGGTCGCGCGCAGCCGCGTCGAGGTCGCCGAAGGACTCCAGGGCGGGGTGGTTCACGCGCGCCCTCCTTCGGGATCGTCGAGCTGGGGCCGGCGCCCGGCTGGCGCATCGGGTGCGGGCGTCACCGGTGGGACGTCGGGCACGGCCTCGAGGTTCCCCGGCCGCAGCAGCTCGGCGAGCGCCGCGCGCCCCCGAGCGCACCGAGACTTGATCGTGCCCTCCGCGACCTCGAGCACCTGGGCGGCCTCGGCCACCGACATCGCGTGCATGTCGACCAGCACGAGCGCCTGCCGCTGGTGCTCGGGCAGCCGGGCCAGCGCGGCGCGGACGTCGAGCGCGGTCTCGGTGCGGTCGTGGGCGTCGACGGCGTCCGCCGGCTCCTGCTCGGGCAGGGCGACCGTGGGCCGGGCCTGGCGCCGTCGCACGCGGTCGAGGCAGGCGTTGACGACGATGCGGTGCAGCCAGGTCGTGACGGCCGCGTCGCCGCGGAAGCTCTCGGCCCGGCGGTAGGCCGACACGAGCGCGTCCTGAAGGGCGTCAGCGGCTTCCTCGCGGTCGCCCAGCGTGCGCAGCGCCACCGCCCAGAGCCGGTCGCGGTGGCGGCGCACGAGCTCGGCGAAGGCGTCGGGATCGCCCTGGACGTGCGCGGCCAGCAGCTCGGCGTCCGGCAGGCTGGCCACGGCCGCGACCGGCCGGGCGGTCATCGCACGCTCACCTCGGCGATCTCCACACGGAAACCGCCGCTGACCTGCGCCGGCTGGGTGCACCAGATCACCAGCCGGTCGGTGGTGACCGGCTCCTTGGGCGTCAAGGTGACGGTGCCGGCGGCGTCGGTGGCTTCGGCCAGGACGGTGGAGTCGAGCTTGTCGCCGCGCGCGGTGCGCAGCTCGAACGTGCCGCCGCCGGCACCGACCCGCACCGTCACGGAGGTCACGGGCTGCCGCTTGCCGAGGTCGAGCAGCAGGCCGACGCCCTTCTTCAGCCCGCCGAACTGGGCGGACTTGTAGGTGTCGGACGTCCACTGGGTCGAGGGGTCACCGTCGATGGCCTTGGCGGCCAGGTCGTTCTTCTCCTCACCGTCGCCCTGCGGGTCGAAGCCGGACGCCGAGCTGACCCGGATCGGACCCGACGACGGGCTCGACGTCGTCGACGACGACTGCGACGGCTGGGTCGACTCCGTCGCGCTGGGCGAGGGAGTCGACGTCGTGCTCGACCGGGTCGACGTCCCCGGCACGAAGGCGTTGTCACCCAGGCCGCGCAGGCCGCAGTAGGCGAGGGTGAGGAAGACCGCGACGAACACCGCCACCAGCACCAGCACCGTGCGGGTCTGGCTGCGGGCCTGCGGATCGGTGGCGTGCGTGAGGTGCTCGTCCTCGTGCTCGAGGTCGTCGTAGAGCACGTCGAGCCCACCCAGCGGCGCGGCAGGGGCCGTGGGCGAGGCCGGCTCGGGCACGGCCGGCTGCACGGGGAGCACAGGGAGCACGGGGAGCACGGACGTCGGCTCGGCCGCGGGCTGCTCGACAGGCTGCTCGTCGTGCTCGTCGTGCTCGTCGTGCTCGTCGTGCTCGTCGTGCTCGTCGTGCTCGTCGTGCTCGACAGGCTCGACCGGCTCGACAGGCTCGACAGGCTCGTCGACGGGCTCGGACGCCGGCGGCAGCTGATGCGTGGGGGGCGCCGCGGCCGACGCCGCAGCCGCAGGCGGAGGCGCGGTGGGGAGCGGCGAGCGTGGCGTCGGGGCCAGCAGGTGGGGGAAGGCCCCGCCGGCCCGCTCCTCGCGGCGCTCGCGGCCCCACGGCGCGATCTGCCCGGCCAGGTCGCCGGGTGTGTCGGGTGCGCCGGCACCGGCGAACGTCTGCGCGCACAGTGTGTCGAGGTCAGCGGGCGCGCCGGTGACGATCTGCGACGGCGGGACGGGGTGTCCGCCCATCTGCGGCGCGGGCGGCAGGTGGCTCGGGGTGGGCAGCGGCCAGGTGGCAGTGAGCGTCGCGTAGGCGAGGGCGATCAGGTCGCGAGTGTCGAGCGCGGTGGCCTGCTCGCCGTCCATCGCGTGGCCGGCGTCATCACCGACCTCGATGCCGTCGAGCGCCGCCGCGGTGGCCAGCTCGGTGATCTTCACCGCACCGTCGTCGAGCACGTGCACGCGGTCGGGCGTCAGGCGCAGGTGGTGCAACCCGCGGTGCCGCGCCGCCTCGAGCGCGAGCGCCGCCTCACCCACCACGGTGCGGGCCTCGGACGGCGGCAGCGGGCCGCCGTGCAGCCGGTGCGAGAGCGAGGGGGCCGCGAGCCACTCGCTGACCACGAAGGTGACGCCGTCGTCCTCCCCGACGTCGAGCACCCGCACCAGCCGCGCGTCCTCGACGGCGGCAGCCCGGCGCGCCGCGTCGAGCACGGCCGCGGCGTGCGGGTGGTCGGAGCTGACGGCACGCAGGTGCACCCGCCGGTCGAGCACGTCGTCGTGCGCCTGCCACGAGGACGACAGCGCGGAGTCCTCGAGGCGCTCGCGCAGGACGTACCGGCCGCCGAGGGAGCTGCCTGGTCCCACCCTGTCCAGCGTCGGCCTCCCCTCGAGGTGCGAGTCGCGGCCCGGACGTCCCGTAACCGCCTCGTGGCTCATCGTAGGGGGCTCGGGCCCCCGGGGCACGGTGCGCCGGACGGCGCGGTCACGCCCCGCCGAGCAGGCTCGGTCGGGTGGCGCCGATGATGCGGCCGTAACCCACGGCGCCGATCTTGACCACGCTGCCGGTCTGCGGGGCGTACAACGACAGGCCGTCGCCGAGGTAGATGCCGACGTGGTGGATCGAGCCGGGGTTCGTGACGTCGACGGCGTAGAACACCAGGTCGCCGGGCGCCAGCTGGTCGAGCGGCACCTTCGGCAGCTGCGCGTACTGGGCGCGCGACGTGCGGGGCAGGCGCACACCCGCCTGGGCGTAGGCCCACTGGGTCAGGCCCGAGCAGTCGAAGGTCGTCGGCCCGGTGGCGCCCCAGACGTAGGGCATCCCGAGTCGCGTGGCCGCGGCCTTGATCGCGGCCGCCGCCAGGGCGTTGGGAGCCGGGACGTCGGGCAGTGCCGTGCCGCCGGACGACGGCCCCTCGAGTCCCCGCCCGTCGCCGGCGAGCACTCCGCCCAGACCGAGCGAGCGGGCCGCCTGGGCCGCCTGAGCCAGCGCGCGCGCCTCGGCCGCTCGACGCTGCTGGTCGACGAGCTCGACGACGCGGGCGTCGGCGCGCGCGATGAGGTCGCGTTGACGCGCGATGGTCGCGGTGACCGCCACGGCCGCCCGGTCGGCGGCGAGCTGGAGGGCCACGGCACGGGCGCGCAACCGCCCGGCCTGCAGCGCGCTCTGCCGCTGGCGCTGCACCGCTGCGTGGCGCGTGGCGGTCCGGTCGCCGTCCGAGCGGATGATGGACTCGACGGCGTGCCAGCGCACCAGCGCGTCGTCGAGCGAGGTGCTGTGCAAGATCGTGCCGGTGAGCCCGATCGGGCCGCCGCTGAGGTAGATGGCGCGCACGCGCCGGGCGGCGACGTCCTCGCTGTCCTGCACCGCGCGCTCGCTGTCGAGCACGGCGGTCGAGGCGACCACCTCGCCCGTCGTCGCCTGCATCAGCGCGTCGCGCGCGGCGTCGTAGCGTTCGACGGCCAGGCCCTGCTCGACCGTGAGCTGGTCGAGCTGGCGCCGCAGGTCGCTCGCCTCGCGGCGCAGCTGCGCGACACCGGGATCGGCCGAGGCCGGCGCCACCTGCAACGTCACCGCCGTCAGGGCCGCGGACACCAGCGCGGCGCTCCAGCGGGCGGCGAGCCGTCGTCCGCTCACGCGGTGCTCTTCCCGACGCCCGGCACGCGCAGCTCGCACCAGTGCCTCATGGGCCCGATGTGCCGGGCGACGATCGTGCTGGCCTCACGGGTCACGACGAGATGGGCGGTGCCGTCGGGGTCGACGCTCAGGCTGTCGGTGACCACGGTGGTGTCGGCGTTGGCGTCGGTGGCGGCCTGCTGGGCGCTCGCCAGGGCGGCGCGGATGTCGTGGGTGCTCTGCCAGGTCTCGCTGGCGCTGCGCGCGGCCTGGTTGCCGGTGTCCTCGAGCGACAGGCGCGACGTCACGATCGAGATGCCGTCGAACGCGACGACCGCGATGACGGCCAGGACGACGGTGAGCCGCGTCAGCCAGCCGACGACGATGCCACCCACGTCACCGGACGGCGTCCGGAGGTCACTGCTCACCATGCTGGAGATCGTCGGCGTGCGCCGGGCCGGACTTGAGCCTCAGCCGTGTGTGGCCCGGCGTCCGGGCAGTCGCTTGAGCAGCGGCTCGGCGAGCTCGCCGAGCTCGGTGACGCGCAGCACGCGGCAGGCACCGAGGTAGACGGCGAGCACGGCGAGGCCGCCCACGACCAGCCCGAGCGCGGACGACGCCTTGGTGGTGCCGAGCCACGCGTGGGCGCCCCAGGCGACGAGGCGCCCGACGACCACCGCCGGCAGGGCGGCCAGGGCGAGCCGGACGTAGGTGCGCAGCACGCGGCGGCCGTCGAGCCCGCCGAGCCGTCGGTGCAGCGCCACGGCCGACAGCACGGCGCCCACCACGTAGCCGAGCGCCATGCCGAGGCCGACCCCGACGACGATGTGCTGCGGGTCGAGCAGGTGGCCCGACGCGAAGCTGGTGGCCGCGATAGTGAGCACCACCGGCACCTGGATGAGGAAGGGGGTGCGCGCGTCGGCGAACGCGTAGAACGCGCGCTGGAACAGGTACTGCGCGCTGAAGGGCACCAGGCCCAGCATCATGGCCGTGGCAGCGGCGGCGATCGCCCGGGTGTCGGGCGCGGAGTTCTTGATGAACAGCGTGGCGGTGAGCTCGGGCCCGACCGCCACCATCGCCGCGACGGCGAGCACCGAGGCCACGCCGGTGAGCCGCAGCCCCACCGACAGGTCGCGCCGCACCAGGTCGCTGCGCCCCGACACCGCCGACTCGCTCATCCGCGTGAACAGCGCGGTGACGAGCGACACGGTCACCAGCGAGTGCGGCAGCATGAAGAGCAGGAACGCGTTGCTGTAGGAGTTCTGCCCCGGGCCACCAGCGGCGCCCGCGGTGAGCACAGCCTGCACCGTGACGATGAAGAACACCTGGCCCATCACGGCCGCGGCGAAGGTCCAGCCGGCCACCTTGCCCGCGCTCCCGAGTCCCACACCGCGCAGGCCGAACCGCGGTCGGTAGCGAAAACCCATCCGCCACAGCGGCCAGAACAGCACGAGCGCCTGGACGACGACCCCGAGCGTGGCGGTGCCGGCAAGGCCCGCGATCTGCCCGCTGGTCCAGGTGGCCGGCGGGTGCGGGTTGGTCAGCCGGTCGAAGCCACCGATCCAGACGAACATCGCGACGAGCCCGGCGACGGCGACGACGTTGTTGGCCACCGGGGCCCACATGTACGCCCCGAAGCGCCCCCGGGCGTTGAGCACCTGGCCGAGCACGGTGTAGACGCCGTAGAAGAAGATCTGCGGCATGCACCAGTAGGCGAAGGCGACGCACAGCGCCACGGTGGCGGCGTCCCACGACCCCTCGCTCGGCTTGAGCACCAGGGGCACGGCCGGGGCGAGCAGCGTGGCGACCACGGTGACCGCGGCGATGCCGAGCAGCGACACCGTGAGCAGCCGGTCGAGGAACGCCTGGCCGCCGTCGGGGTCCTTGGCCGCGCGCACGATCTGCGGCACCAGCACGGCGTTGAGCAGACCGCTGGCGATGAGGTTGTAGATCTGGTTGGGCACGGTGTTGGCGGTGATGAACGTGTCGGCGGCGAGCGCACCGCTGACCCCGAGCAGACCGGTGAGCAGCGACGTGCGGACGAACCCGAGGATGCGCGAGACGAACGTGCCCGCCGCCATCACCGACGTCGAGCGCATGAGGCTGCTGTCGCTCACCCCTCGACCCTCCGCCGGGGACGGCGCAGCGCGCGCACCAGACCGACCACCACCACCAGGCCGGCGACGGCGCCACCGACGGTGAGCACCCAGCTGTCGGTGGGACGCACGCGCACCTTCACGTGCTCCGTCCGCCCGATCGGCGCGCCGGACGGCGCCACGAGCTGCGCCTGCAGGTCGACCTGCCCGCTCGCGAGGGCGCGCACCGGCACACGGACGCTCGCCCGCGATCCCGGCGGCAGGTCGAGCGGCTCCGAGACCTCGCGCGAGACGACGAGCCGAGGGCTCGGCGCCACCACGCGCAGCCGCACCCCGTGCACGGCCTCGGGCAGCTCGTTGCTGACCGTGAGCTGCAGCTCACCCGAGCTGCGCAGGAACGTGATCGTCGTCGGCAGCACGCGCAGCTGGCGCACCAGGGCGTCGATCGCCGTGTCCTCCAAGCTCTGCCGACGGGCCAGCTCCGCTCGGTGCCCACGCCAACGCGCCGAGACGAGCGCGAGCGTCGTGCGCTGCAGCTGGGCGGTGGTGCGCACCGGGTCGTCGACCACCTCGCCCAGAGCCGAGAGCCGGCCCCTCAGCTCGATCGTGCGGGCGACGTCCGCCTGCGTGACGCCGGGGCGTCCCCGCACCGCCCGGGGCGCCGCCGCCCGCCGCGGCAGCGAGGAGGTGTCGCCGCGCGAGCCGAGCGGGGCCACGAGCTGGCCCCACGAGATGGGCGCGAGCCAGGGCGTCGCCGCGGCCGAGGTGACCAGGTCGCGGAAGGCGGTGGGCTGGAGGTCGACCGATCGGGGCAGCGCGACCAGCAGGCGGCGGGAGAGCCCCGGACGCTCCGTGGTGGCGGCGGCGGTCTCGGCCAGGAAGCGGCTGCGGGCGGCGGTGTCGCCGGGACGCACGCGAGCCGCCAATGAGCTGAGCTTGGGGTCGAAGAGCACGGCGCTCGAGCCGGCCGGCAGCTCGGCGCGTGCGTCGGTGGTGTAGCTGAGCGCCTCGGTGAGCGGACGCGTGCGCGCGTCGAGCACGAGGGTCTGCATCCCGCGCGCGGCCAGGTCGGTGACGAGCCGGTCCCTCGCGTAGCCGTCGGCCGGCCACGCGACGTCGGTGCGCGGCGCGACGCCCAGCACCTCGGTGATCGTGCCGGCACCGGCCGCGCGCGCCGCCTCCACGAGCTGCATCGCACCGGCGTCCGACACCGGCTGCAGGTCGGTGTCGGCGTACGGCAGCTCGATGACGTCGCGTCCGACAGCCGCGGCGCGCAGGGCACGCAGGTAGTCGCGGACGACGGCCTGCGCGGCCTGGTCGGTGTCGGACGTCGGCGCGGGGGTGCTGCCGGGCGCCGACGTCGACGGCTCGGTGGGTGTCGCGGCCTGGGCCGGGGAGGTCGGGCTGGCGTCGGCGGGCGTGGTGGGCGACGTGGGCGACGTGGTCGACGTGGTCGACGACGACTCGGTCGCGGTGCTGGTGGGTTCACCGGTGCTGGCGCTCGCGACCTCCTGCAAGGTCGACAGCAGCTGCGGGTCGACGGCCCACGCCACGCCCGGGACCGACGCCGCATCCAGCACGTGCCGCAGCCGTGAGCCCGGTGCGACGGCGGCGGCGACGTCCGCGGGTCGGGGGCGGACGTCCGGACTCGTGCCCGGCAGGCCGGTGAAGGGCACGAGCCAGGCGATCTGCTGCTCGGCGTACTGCTTCGTCGACGGCTGCCACTGCAGCGTCGTGCGGGTGAGCGCCACCTGGTCGCGCGCGCCGCCGTCCGGTCGGGCGCGGGCGTCGACGGCGACCGGGTAGACGCCGAAGGGGCTGGAGCCCAGGCCGAGCCGCGTGGCGGGCACCTCGAGCGTGAAGCCGGCTGACGCACCGGGGCCCAGCGGGGCGGTGAGGTCCGCCGTGGGAGTGAGGGGGACGCCGACGCGCGGGTCGTCGCCGCTCAGCCAGCTCGCGACGTCGACGCGGGTGCCGAGCCGGCCACCCACTGCCCGCAGCCGCACGCTGACGTCGTCGAGCAGCTGGTCGCTCGTGTTGGTGATCGACCCGGTGACGCGCACCGTCGACGTCGCGGTGACCAGGTCGGGGCTCACCGTCGACAGGCTGATGCGCGCGGCGAACGGCAGCTCGTCGTCCGCGTGGGCCGCGGGCGCGAGCCCCGGCAGCAGGCCGATGGCCGCACCGAGAGCCGCCACGAGCGCGCCGGCCAGTGCCCCGACGGCGGCCCGGCGGGGCGCCGTCGTCCGCGACCGGCTCACGCGCGGCCCGCGAGGCGCCGGGCGGCCAGGTCGGCGATGCGGCGCTCGTTGGGGAAGGTCAGCCGGGCATCCAGCTCGGGCAGGGGCACCCACGCGACGTCGATGGCCTCGGCGTCCGGGTCGTCCTCGATGGTCAGGCGGCCACCGGTGCGCTCGAGCAGGTAGTGGTGCACCACCTTGTGGATCCGCTTGTCAGGGAGGGAGAACCAGTAGTCGATGGTGCCGAGCGGCTCGAGCACCCGCCCGGTGATGCCGGTCTCCTCGGCCACTTCGCGCACGGCCGCCTGCTCGAGGGTCTCGTCACCCTCGAGGTGACCCTTCGGCAGGCACCACTCGACGCGGCCCGCCCGGTTGCGGCGGGCGATGACCGCAGCGCGGGGTGTGCCCTCACCGTGGTCAACTACGAGGCCGCCCGCCGACGTCTCCTCCACCGACGGCAGCCGTCGACGAGGGCGCGAGGAGGGCTGGGACACAGCGGTCACTCTAACGAGGCGCGCTGGACGACGGCCGCAGCCGTGACCGCAGCACCGCGCCACCTCGCCTAGGCTTGGCCCTCGTGTCCAGCACCCGTGAGCAGCGCCCCGCCCCCCGCGCCGGTGGGCCGCAGGTGCCTGCCGTGGCGTTGGAGCTCGGCGAGAGGTTCGCGGCGGCCGGCCACGAGCTGGCGCTGGTGGGTGGCTCGGTGCGCGACCTGATCCTCGGGCGCCCGGTGAACGACCTGGACTTCACGACCGATGCCCGGCCCGAGCAGACCGAGCAGGTGATCGCGGGGTGGGCCGACGCCACGTGGGACGTCGGGCGCGCGTTCGGCACCATCGGCGCCCGCCACCGCGACGACACGGTCGAGATCACGACGTACCGCGCCGAGGCCTACGCGAGCGACTCGCGCAAGCCCGAGGTGGCGTACGGCGACAGCCTCGACGACGACCTCGTGCGCCGCGACTTCACGATCAACGCGATGGCGCTCGCGCTGCCGGCCCAGGAGTTCGTCGACCCGTACGGCGGGCTGCAGGATCTCGCCGCGGAGCTGATCCGCACGCCCGGCACGCCACAGGACTCGTTCAGCGACGACCCTCTGCGCATGCTGCGGGCCGCGCGGTTCGCGGCGCAGCTGGGGTTCGAGGTGGCGCCCGAGGTGGTGGCGGCCATGCGTGACATGGCCGAGAGGCTGTCGATCGTGTCGGCCGAGCGGGTGCGCGACGAGCTCACCAAGCTGGTCTGCGCGGCTCACCCGCGGCGCGGCCTGGCGCTGCTGGTCGACACCGGGCTGGCCGACGTCGTCCTGCCCGAGCTGCCCGCGCTGCGGCTCGAGCGCGACGAGCACCACCGGCACAAGGACGTCTACGAGCACACCCTCACGGTGCTCGAGCAGGCGATCGACCTCGAGGACGACGACGTGCCCGGCCCCGACCTGGTGCTGCGGCTCGCCGCGCTGCTGCACGACATCGGCAAACCGGCGACGCGGCGGTTCGAGCCGGGGGGCGGCGTGTCGTTCCACCACCACGAGGTGGTCGGCGCCAAGCTCGCGGCCAAGCGGCTGAAGGCGCTGCGCTACGACAAGGACACGGTGAAGGCCGTGGCGCGGCTGGTCGAGCTGCACCTGCGCTTCCACGGCTACGGCACGGGCGAGTGGACCGACTCGGCGGTGCGCCGCTACGTCACCGACGCCGGCCCGCTGCTCTCCCGCCTGCACAAGCTGACGCGCTCGGACTCCCCGACCTGCAACGCGCGCCAGGCCGCGCGGCTCGCCCCCACAGACGCTGACCTCGCGGCGCGGTTGGCGGTGCTGAGGGTGGCCTTGTAGCTGGCGGCCTTGCGCCCGGAGCCCGACCGCGA
>JBQCES010000381.1:0-8319 GCA_051960055.1 Angustibacter sp.
TGGCCGCCCAGAACTCCACGTTGGTTTCCAGCACCCGGTCGGGGCGGCGCGCCCTCAGCTCGGCCAGGGCCGCCTCCTCCAGGGCCAGCGCGACCTCGTAGCGCGGCGCGCCCAGCTCCTTGGCGGGGCGGCGGAGCACCCGGGCGCGGGGGTCGTCGGCCCGGTACACCCGGTGCCCGAACCCCATCAGCCGCTCGCCCCGGTCCAGCACGGAGGTCACGTACCCTTCGGCGTCCCCGGTCCGCTCGACCTCCTCGATCATGCCGAGCACGCGCGCGGGCGCGCCGCCGTGCAACGGTCCGCTCATCGCCCCGATCGCGCCGGACATCGCGGCGGCGACGTCGGCGCCCGTGGAGGCGATGACGCGGGCGGTGAAGGTGGAGGCGTTCATGCCGTGCTCGGCGGCCGAGACCCAGTAGGCGTCGACCGCCTCGACGTGCCGCGGGTCGGGCTCGCCGCGCCAGCGGATCATGAACCGCTCGACGATGGTCTGCGCCCGGTCGACCTCGCGCTGCGGCACCATCGGCAGCTCCTGGCCGCGCGCCGACTGCGCGATGAACGACAGGGCCATGACCGAGGCGCGGGCGAGGTCCTCGCGGGCCTGCTCGGCGTCGATGTCGAGCAGTGGCCGGAAGCCCCAGATCGGCGCCAGCTGGGCGAGCGCGCTCTGGACGTCGACCCGGACGTCACCGGTGTGCACCGGCAGCGGGAACGGCTCGGCCGGGGGCAGGCCGGGGTTGAACTCGTCGTCGACGAGCAGGCCCCACACGTTGCCGAACGAGACGTGGCCCACCAGGTCGGTGATGTCGACACCGCGGTAGCGCAGCGAGCCGCCGGCCTTGTCGGGCTCGGCGATCTCGGTCTCGAAGGCGATGACGCCCTCCAAGCCGGGCCGGAAGGTCGTGTCAGCGTCGGTCATGACGCTCCTCTCTCGTCGTCGAGTCGCCCGCCATTGTGCACGCACCCGCGAACGGGCGGCCGGGGGCCTAGGCTCGGGGCCGTGAGCGAGCAGCGACCCGTCGACTCGGTGGTCGACCCCACGGCCCGGATGGACTACTCCGGAGACCTCATCGGCGACCTCGACGAAGCGGGCGGCCCGGGTGCGCCGCTCAGCTGGGTCGAGCGGTGGTACGCCGAGGCCCAGGCCGACGAGCGCATCGCCGAGCCGGGCGCGATGGTCGTCGCCACGGTCGACGCCGACGGCCTGCCCGACGCGCGCACCGTGCTGCTCAAGGGCCTGTCGCCCGAGGGGCTGACCTTCTACACCAACACCCGCTCGGCCAAGGGGCACCAGCTCGCCCACCAGCCGTACGCCGCGCTCGTGCTGTTGTGGCACCCGATGTTCCGGCAGATCCGGCTGCGCGGGCCGGTGACGCCGACGTCCGCCGAGGACGCCGCGGCGTACTTCGCGGCCCGCCCGCGCGGGTCGCAGGTGGCCACCCGCGCGTCGCGGCAGTCGCAGCCGATCGGCTCGCGCGCTGAGCTCGAGGCCAAGGTGGCGGCGGAGGAGGCGCGTTGGCCCGACACCGGCGCCCCGGACGACGTCCCCGCGCCCTCGACGTGGGGTGGCTACCTCGTGCGCCCCGACGTCGTCGAGCTGTGGGTCGGCCAGCGCTCCCGACTGCACGACCGGCTGGTGTTCGAGCGCACCGGGGACGGCGGCCTCGACGACCCTCGGTCGTGGCGGGCGGTCCGCTTGCAGCCCTAGGAGCGCGGAGGTGTCGCGATGCTCGACGTCGTCCTGCTGGGCGGTCAGCGGCTGAGCCGGCCTGCGTCCGGTGCCGACGAACCGCTCGCCAGCCGGACGGCGTTGCTCCTGACCCACGTGGTGCTGCACACCGGGGCGCCGCAGCCCCGCACCCACCTCGCGGCGCTGTTCTGGCCCGACTCCGGTGAGGCGCAGGCGCGCACCAACCTGCGACGCGAGCTGCACCACCTGCGCACCATCCTCGGCGACGACGACTCGCTCGTGGTGGGGTCGCTCTCGCTCGGCTGGCGCGACCGGCCCACCTGCCGGGTCGACGTCCGCGTCTTCCTGGTCGAGGCCGAGGCAGCGTCCGGGGCGGCCCGCGACGGCGACCGCGAGGGGCTGGTGCGGCACGCCGAGGCGGCGCTCGCCGCGTACGGCGGCCGGCTGCTCCCAGGCGTTCTGGACGACTGGGTGCTGGCCGAGGGCGAGGCGCTGCATCGACGGTGCGTCGAGCTGTGCGACCTGCTTGCGCAGGCTCGCGCGGACGCCGGGGAGCCCGCTCGAGCCGTCCAGGTCGCGCGGCGGCGGGTGCAGCTGGAGCCCTTGGAGGAGGAGGGCTACCTGCGGCTCCTGCGCCTGCAGGCCGCGTCCGGTGACCGCTCGGCGGCGCTCGCCACCTACCACCGCTGCGTGTCGGTGATCGAGCGCGAGCTCGGCGTCGCCCCCGGCCGCGCCGTGGTCGAAGCCGCGGCGGCGCTGCACGTCGAGCGGTCTGCGGCTGAGCGATCGGGCGAGGGCCCGCGCCCGCAGCGCGTGGTCCGGCAGGGCGCGGCCGAGGCCCCGCTCGTGGGCCGGTCCGCGCAGCTGAGCCAGCTCGTCCAGCGGTGGGACGACGCCCGGCACCGTCCGGGTGCGGTCACCGTGATCAGCGCGGAGGCCGGCGTCGGCAAGACGCGCCTCGCGCTGGAGGTCGCGCGGCGGGTGCGAGCGGCCGGGGGAGCGGTCGCGGTGGCCCGCTGCTTCGGGCGCTCAGGACGCCCGGCCCTGGCTCCGGTGGCGGACTGGCTGGCGGCCCCGGACCTGAGTCCGGGCGTGGAGGCCGCCGGCCCGGCTGCGCGCCGCGAAGTTCGACGCCTGGTGCCGCTCGACCCCGGCTCGGGCGAAGAGGGCCGCACGCCGTCGGAGCCGGAGGTCACGCTCTCGGCCGGCGTGCTGGGGCGGGGTGAGGGCTGGCAGCGCCGTCGCTTCTACGAGGGACTGGCCCAGGCCGTGCTGGGCTCGGGCCGGCCGACCTTGCTCGTCCTCGACGACCTCCAGTGGTGCGACGTCGAGACGCTGTCGTGGGTCACCTTCCTCGTGCAGCGCGCAGCGCGGGGGTCGAGGACGCCGCTGCACGTGCTCGCGACCGTGCGGCCACGGGAGCTGGCCGGGCAGAGCGAGCACTCGGCGTGGATCGCCGGGCTGCGCTCCGACGGCACCGCGGAGGTCGTCGACCTGGCACCGCTGGATGTGGCTCAGGTCGCAGGGCTCGGACGGCACCTGCTCGGGCGCGAGCTCTCACCGGCCGAGGCCGAGGGGCTGTACGCGGCCACCGGTGGCTTCCCCCTGCACGTCGTCGAGGCCGCGCGCTCCGGGGCCGTCGTGACCTCTGACGCGGGGCGCAGCGCCGCGGTCGACGCCGGTCGAGCGGCTTTGGGAGCCGTGCTGCGCCGACGGCTCGGCGAGGCCTCGGCGGTGGCGCGCGAGGTGGCCGGACTGGCTGCGTGCGTCGGCCGGGACTTCGACCTCGACCTGCTGATCGGTGCCAGCGACCACGAGGCCGACGCCGTCGTCGACGCCGTCGACGAGCTCTGGCACCGCCGGATCCTCGTCGAGCTCACGGGCGGCTACGACTTCTCGCACGACCTGCTGCGCGAGGAGGCGTACGCGCTCGTGTCACCCCCTCGGCGCTGGCTGGTGCACCGCCGACTCGCGCAGAGCCTGGAGTTGTCGCACGCCGGCCGGCTGGACGACGTCGCCGTGCAGCTCGCCGACCTGTACGAGCGCGGCGGTCTGCTCGAGCGGGCCATCGAGCACTACCTGGCGGCGGCGCAGCGGGCGGTGGGGCTGCTGGCGATGCGCGACGCCGTCCGGCACTACGGCAGCGCCCGGCGCCTGCTGCTGTCACTGCCCGAGGGCCCGGCGCGGGACGCTCGCGAGCTCGACGTGCTGTTCGCGATGACCGAGCCGCTCAACGTCGCCTACGGGTACGCGGCGGGTCCGCTGGTCGAGAACTCCGAGCGGCTGGTCGACCTCGCCGGGCGGCTCGGCCGCCGACGCACGCTGATCGCCTCGGTCGTGGGCCTGTGGACGTCCCGCTTCGTGCAGGGCCGGCACGCCGACGCCCTGCGGCTCGCGACGTGGGCCGTCGACCTCGCCGAGGACGAGCCGGACCTCGCGACGCAGGGACGGTTCGCGCTCGGCGGCTCCGTGGCGACCGCCGGCCGCTCGCAGGAGGCGGTGCGCCACCTCGACCAGACGTGGGCCGACGACCCTGACCTGGTGTCGACGGTCGTCGGGACGCGGCCGCGCGTGCACGCCCGAGCCTGGTCGGCGCACCCGCGCTGGCTGCTCGGCGACGCCGAGGGCGCTGCGGCGCGGCGAGACGACGCCGTCCGCGAGGCGCGCCGGGGCGGGCGGCCGTACGACCTGGTGGTGGCGCTCGCCTACGCCGCCGTCACCGACCAGCTGCTGGGCGACGTCGCCCGGGCCACCGCGACCAGCGACGAGCTCACCGAGCTGTGCCAGCGGCACGAGGTGGCCTACTACCGCGAGTGGGCTCTCGTGGTGGGCGGCTGGGCTCGTGGCGGCCCGGCGGGTGTGGCGGCCATGCAGCGCGGGATCCGGCGGCTCCAGCAGCAGGGGTCACTGGCCCGCTTGCCGTACTGGCTCACGCTGCTCGCCGAGGGTCGCAGCCAGGTCGACGACGGGGCCGGCGCACGGGCCGCGCTGGACGCCGCCCAGGTCGCGGCGACGTCGAGGGAGGAGCTGTGGTGGCTCCCGGAGGTGCTGCGGCGTCGGGCGGCGCTGCTCCCGGCGCAGGCGGGGCTCGATGCGCTGCTCGAGGCCGACCGGCTCGCGGTCGAGCACGGGAGCCTGATGGTGCACCAGCGGTGCCTGGGCGACCTCGCGGGCCGGGGCACGAACGCTGCGAACGCTCTGCGAACGCTGCCGTCCTAGCGTCCTGAAGCGAGCGGCTCGGACCGGCCGGGCCTCGCGGGAGGACATCATGAGCACTCAACCCACAGGCACGACCGCAGCCGGGATCGGCCGCCAGCGCACGGCACGGCAGGCCACGACGGCCGTGCTCGACGACCTGCAGGCTCGGCTCGCCGGGGCGCTCGTGCGCCCGGCGGACGCGGGCTACGACGAGGCCCGCGCGGTCTACAACGGCATGATCGACCGTCGTCCGGCGGCCATCGCCCGCTGCGAGTCGGTCGCGGACGTCGTCGCCTGCGTGCGGTGCGCCCGGGACAACGGCCTCGATCTCGCGGTGCGCGGCGGCGGCCACAACGCGGCCGGCCTCGGCGTCTGGGACGGCGCCCTCGTCGTCGACCTGTCGCACCTGCGCGAGGTCGTCGTGGACGCCGACGCGGGCATCGTCCAGGCGGGCGGCGGCTGCACCTGGCACGACGTCGACGCCGCGACCTTCGAGCACGGCGTCGCCGTGCCCTCGGGGTTCCTGTCGAGCACCGGCGTCGGTGGGCTCACCCTGGGCGGCGGCGTCGGCTACCTGACGCGTCGCTTCGGCCTGACCGTCGACAACCTGCTCGCTGCCGAGGTGGTGCTCGCCGACGGATCGGTCGTGACGGCCGATGCCCAGCAGCACCCCGACCTGTTCTGGGCGCTGCGTGGCGGCGGCGGCAACTTCGGTGTGGTCACGAGATTCACCTTCCGCGCTCACCCGATCGGCGACCACGGCACGGTCGTGGGCGGTCCGGTGCTGTACCCGCTGGACGACGCCGGCGACGTCCTGCGCTGGTACCGCGACCTGCTGCCCACCCTGCCCGAGGAGCTGAGCGGCTGGTTCGCGCTGCTGACGATCCCGCCGGCGCCCCCGTTCCCTGAGGAACTGCACGGGCGCAAGGCCGCCGGCATCGTCTGGTGCTACACCGGCGACCCGGCGCGGGCGGACGACGTGATGGCCCCCGTGCGCGAGTTCGGCTCGCCGCTGCTGGTGGGCCTGCAGCCGATGCCGTTCCCGATGCTGCAGAGCGCGTTCGACCCGCTCTACCCGGCCGGTCTGCAGTGGTACTGGCGTGCGGACGTCTACGAGCAGGTCACCGACGAGGCCGTCGCGATCCACGAGCGGTTCGGCGCCCAGCTGCCCACGGTCCACTCGACGATGCACCTGTACCCGATCGACGGCGCGGCGACCCGCGTGGCGCCCGACGCGACCGCATTCCCGTACCGCCGCGGCGGCTGGGCCGGCGTCATCGTGGGCGTCGACCCCGACCCCGGGAACGCGCCTTCGCTCACGAGCTGGACCAAGGCGTACTGGGAGCAACTGCACCCGACGTCGGCGGGCGGCGCCTACGTGAACTTCCTCCAGGACGAGGGGGCCGACCGTGTGCGGGCGTCCTACGGCGCGAACTTCGACCGGCTCCGGCAGGTCAAGCGGGCCTACGACCCCACGAATCTCTTCCACGTCAACCAGAACGTGCCGCCGGCCTGAGGGCGCGGCAACCACAACCAGAGAGCGGGTGGGCACAGTGCCCTTCAACGAGCGCGTCGAGAGCTACACGGTGTCGCTGATCCAGAACGACGTCGTCGACTACCAGCAGGTGGTGCGCCTGCGGCTGGAGTCGGGACACCAGGTGTTCCTGGCCTTCCCGTCGGTGCTGCCGCAGCCACCGGTGTCCTTCTCGGCCGGCAACACCACGGCCTTTCTGCGCCGCGAGGAGTTCGACCGGATCCATCAGCTGCTGCAGACCGAGGCGCCGCTGTACTTCACGGCGCTGAGCCTGCTCGGCATCAACGCCGTCAACCTCTCGACCGATCGCGAGCCGGTGGGTGAGGGTCCGGCGGACCACGACGCCCTCGTGCAGCTGGCGGCGAAGCTGCGGTCGGCGCTCGAGACGCAGGGGGAGCCGGCGGGGGTCGGTGGCTGACGGACGCGGGGCGCGCGGGTCCTGCCATGCGGCGGTGGCGTCCGCATGGCGGGACTACGCCGCAGTAGGTTTGGCATCGCGATCATGGACGCCGGTAACGTGACCTGAGTCACACCCATCGCGGACGCCAGCGTCGTCGTCCGTGGCCTGTCGGAATCCTCCGGCCGGGCCACGACGACAGGAGCCTGATGACACGCCCTACGCCGCTGCACCGTGTGGTCCATGACGTCACCGAGCGCATCGTCGAGCGCAGCGCGCGCCAGCGCGCGGCCTACCTCGAGCAGCTCCGCACCGCGCGCGCCGAGGGACGCCAGCGGTCGGCGCTCGGCTGCAGCAACCTCGCGCACGCCGTCGCGGCCTGCGGTGCGAGCGAGCGCGCCGCGCTGTCGGGGGACGACGCCGCGAGCATCGCGGTCGTCACGTCCTACAACGACATGCTCTCGGCCCACGCGCCGTACGAGACGTACCCGCAGCTCATCAAGGCCGCGGCGACGGAGGTCGGAGCGGTCGCTCGGGTGGCCGGTGGCGTGCCCGCGATGTGCGACGGCGTCACGCAGGGCCGGCCGGGCATGGAGCTGAGCCTCTTCAGCCGCGACGTCATCGCCATGGCCACGGCGATCGCGTTGTCGCACGACGTGTTCGACGCGGCCCTGATGCTCGGCGTGTGCGACAAGATCGTTCCCGGCATGGTGGCAGGAGCGCTCGCCTTCGGGCACCTGCCGACCGCGTTCGTGCCGGCCGGACCCATGGCGAGCGGCCTGCCGAACGCCGAGAAGGCGGCCGTGCGCCGCGCCGCGGCCGAGGGCACGGTGGGCCGCCAGGAGCTGCTCGCGGCCGAGGTGGCGTCGTACCACTCGCCGGGCACGTGCACCTTCTACGGCACCGCGAACTCCAACCAGCTGCTCATGGACGTCATGGGTCTGCACCTGCCCGGAGCGGCGTTCATCTCGCCGGACGACCCGCTGCGCGCTGCGCTCACTTCCGCTGCGGCGCAGAGGGTCGCGGAGATCGCGTCGAGCCAGGCGCCGTACGGCATCGGCGAGGTCGTCGACGAGCGCGTCGTCGTCAACGGCGCGGTCGCGCTGCTGGCCACCGGCGGCTCGACCAACCACACGATCCACCTCGTCGCCATGGCCGCCGCAGCGGGTATCGAGCTGACGTGGGAGGACCTCGACGACCTGTCGCGCGTCGTCCCGCTCTGCACGCGGCTCTACCCGAGCGGCACGGCCGACGTGAACCACTTCCACGCCGCGGGCGGCACGCCGTTCCTCGTCGGCACCCTGCTCGACGCCGGGCTGCTGCACGGCGACGTGCTCACCCTCGCGGGCCCGGGCCTCGACCGCTACCGCCGCACGCCCACGGTGGACGCCGCCGGTGCGCTCGCGTGGCACGACGCGCCTGCGGAGAGCGGTGACCTGGACGTGCTGCGCCCGGCGTCCGAACCCTTCGCTCCGGACGGCGGCCTGCGCGTGCTGCGCG
>JBQCES010000382.1:0-2732 GCA_051960055.1 Angustibacter sp.
GGACGGGGCTGAGATGGCCCGCCCGCGCTCCGAGCGGGCCGAGCTCGACCTCGATGACGACACCCCCGTCTTCGTCATCTCGGTGGCGGCCCAGCTCGCCGGCATGCACCCGCAGACGTTGCGGCAGTACGACCGCATCGGCCTGGTGTCGCCCGACCGCACCCGCGGGCGCGGCCGCCGCTACTCCGCCCGCGACGTCGCGACGCTGCGCGAGGTGCAGCGGCTGTCGCAGGACGGCGTGAGCCTGGCTGGCATCAAGCGGATCCTCGAGCTCGAGACCCACGTGAGCGCCTTGCAGGCGCGGGTGCGCGAGCTGAGCGAGGAGCTCGAGCGCGTGCAGGCGTCGGCCGGCCTCAGCCGCCGGGTCTTCGCCGCCGGACCCGGTGGCGAGGTCGTCTCGCTGCTCGCGGGGCGCCGTCCGGACCGCTCGGCCTTCGGGCCCAGCACCGCCCTCGTCGTCTGGCGCCCCCGTCCCTGACGCCGCCCGCCACTTGTGACTACTTCTCAACCTTTCTCGCGACGAGGAAGGTTGAGAACTCGTCCCAAGTGGCGGGCGGACGGGCGGGCGGGAGCCCGGGTGAGCTTCCCGTGAGGGCAGGACGCGCGTCCCTCGTGCCCGGGACGCGTCCCGCCGCATCGTCTCTCCTGGCACCACGAGGTGCCCTCGGGCCGGACGTCGGCCCGGGCAGTCAGCGGGCGCGTCGACAGCGTCGCTCCCGCGCCGCACGAGGAGCACGACGTGACCAGCACCAGCACCAACCGCCCCGAGACCTTCGGCGCCGCCGACCCCTTCGAGGCACGCACTTCCCCCTCCAGCACCCGTGACGGCGCCCCCGGCCGCGGCTGGGCCTTCGCCGGCATCGGCGCCGGCCTCGCCGCCCTGGTCGGCATCGGGGCCAGCATGCAGATCGACGCGGTGTACGACCCCTCCACCGAGGGTGACGCGGTCAAGATCGTCGACCGGCTCGCCGAGCAGGTCCCGCAGATCCTGGTCTTCCACACGGCCACGATGATCGCGGTGGCACTGACCGTCGTGTTCGCGGCGGGTCTGCAGCGCCGGCTGCGGGCGCAGGCCCCGGCGCAGTCGCTGCTGCCGACCGTGGCGGCATCCGGCCTCGGCCTGGTGACCGTGGCGGGCCTCATGGGCGCCGGTCTCACGACCGAGTTCGTCTTCGGCTTCACCAAGGACGAGCAGATGGTCCCGGAGTCGGCGGCGTTCTTCGGCCACTGGGTCGGCACCATCCCGTGGCTGTGGATGGGCGCGGGCCTCACCGCGCTGGCGGTCGCCGTCGCGGCCCTTCGCCACTCGGCGGCCCCGCGCTGGATCGGCTGGGTGAGCGTCGTCCTCGGCGGCCTGACCCTGCTGTTCGGCCTGTCCCCGCTGCAGTACATGGCGGGCATGGTCGGCCCGCTGTGGCTGCTCGTGGCGGCGCTCGGGTTCACGTTCGGCGACCGCGGTCGTCGAGCCTGAACGCCGGCTGATGTCGTCGACTTCGGCAAACCTGGTGACGGCCTCCCTGACCCCGAATACGCTTCGGGGCTCATGGAGGCCGTCACCGTGAGCGCCGTCCCCGCGCTCGCTGCGCCGGGCTCGCGCGCGTCGTCCCCGCCGTCCGCCTCGCCGCGGTCGGAGGGTCTGCCCCGCACGGCAGCGGCGATCGCCGTCACCGCGTGGGGCATCGTCGTGCTCGCGCTCGTCACCCTCGTAACGGCGCGCCCACCCCTCAGCGTCGACCTGTGGTTCTTCGCCGTCGACGCCATGGTGGGCTGCGTCTACGGCCTGGTCGCCGGCGTGGTGCTCTCGAGGCGGCGTCACGTCGTGCCGGCAGTGCTCGCGCTCACCGCCCTCGGCGGCGCGGTCACCGCCTTCGCGTTCGCCTACGGCTCGCTCGGGCAGCGGTACGCCGGCCTGCCGTGGGCGGAGCAAGTGCTGCGGCTCAACGGGATCGCGTGGGTGCCGGGCACGCTCGGGCTGTTCCTCGTGGTCCCCTGGCTGGTGCGTGGTCACCGGCTCGGCTGGGGTGCGCGCGCCGGGCTCGCGCTGGGCGTCGCCGTCACCGTGGCCTTCACCGTGGCGTCGGCGCTGGACTTCCCCGTGCCGATCGCCCCACTGGCCGCGTCGACGGTCGCCGTCGGGCTCATCACCGCGGCGGACGCCGCCTGGCGCTGGGCGCGCGGACCGCTCGACGACCGCGTCGGGCTCGGCTGGCTGGCCATCGGCACCACCATCATGGCGCTGTCGTTCGTGCCGCTGGCCGTGCCGGCCGCCGAGCGGCTGCCGATCTGGTCGGTACCCGCGCTGCACCTGCTGGCTCAGGCCTTCTTCCCCGCTGCGGTGCTCGTGGCCGTTCTGCGCCAACGCATGTGGGGTATCGACCTCAGCATCAGCCGCGCCGTGCTGGGCGGTGTGCTCACTGCCGTCCTCGTCGGTGTGTACGTGATCGTCGCGGCGGGCATCGCCCACCTGCTGCCGGGTCAAGGCGCGGGGCAGGTGGCCGGCGCGGCGGCGGTCGCGGTCGCCGTCCAGCCGTCGCGGCTGTGGTTGCAACGGCGGGTGCACCGGCTCGTGCACGGTGAGGCGAGCGACCCCCAGCGCGCCGTCCGCAGGCTCGGTGCGCACCTGGGCACGGCGCAGAGCACGGACGAGCTGCTCGACGGGCTCGTCGCCAGCGTCGCCGAGGCGCTGCGGCTGGAGTCCGTCGAGCTCGTGACGGCCGACGGTGTGGCCGCAT
>JBQCES010000383.1:0-9999 GCA_051960055.1 Angustibacter sp.
GTGAGCCTCGACCTGGCGCCGGGCGAGCGGCTCGCGGTGGTGGGGCCGTCGGGGGCCGGCAAGTCGACGCTGGGGCGGCTGCTCGCGGGTATCCACGGCCCGCGCGCCGGTCGCGTCGAGGTCGGTGACGTGCCGCTGGTCGACCTCGAGCTCGACGACCTGCGCGGGCACGTCGCGCTGGTGACGCAGGAGCACCACGTCTTCGTGGGCAGCCTCGCCGACAACCTGCGGCTGGCCCGACCGGGCGCGTCGGACGACGAGCTGCGCGAGGCGCTGTCGGCCGTCGACGCGCTGGGCTGGGCCGAGCGGCTGCCGCAGGGTCTGGCGACCGAGGTGGGTTCGGGCGGCCTGGAGCTCACGCCGTCACAGGCCCAGCAGGTGGCGCTCGCCCGGCTCGTGCTCAACGACCCGCACACCCTCGTGCTCGACGAGGCGACGTCGCTGCTCGACCCGCGGGCAGCGCGCCACCTCGAGCGCTCGCTGTCGGCGGTGCTCGACGGCCGCACCGTGGTCGCCATCGCGCACCGGCTGCACACCGCGCACGACGCCGACCGGGTGGCCGTCGTCGAGGAGGGGCGGATCAGCGAGATCGGCACCCACCACGAGCTGGTGGACGCCGGCGGCCCCTACGCAGCGCTCTGGGAGTCGTGGACCGACGCGCCTGCGACATCTCCTCGACCCCACCCGTAACCTCCGGCGCTCGGCGTCGTTGAGCCGGGTGACGCGGGGCCGGCCGTCCACCCCCGGTGCCGGCCCCGCGTCTCAGCCGAGCGGCAGGCGGCGTTTTTCGCCTTTGCCATATCGGCATCTGCTTGCCGATATGGCATACGCGGAAAATCTCGAGCGCCGCCCGACCCCCACCCGCGGCGCGACGACTACGCCTCGACGACTACGCCTCGATGACGACGTCCTTCCAGAACGCCACGCGGCCCGCGATCTGAGCGGCCGCCTCCTTGGGCTCCGGGTAGTACCAGACGGCGTCCTTGCTCGTCGCACCGTCGTGCTCGAGCGAGTAGTACGACGCGGTGCCCTTCCAGGGGCACACGGAGTGCGTGTCGCTCTCGCGGACGACGTCGTCACGCAGCGCAGCCCGCGGGAAGTAGTGGTTGCCCTCGACGACGACGGTGTCGTCGCTCTCGGCGATGGTCAGCCCGTTCCAGGTCGCTCGTGCCACAGCTCCTACCTCTCGTCCAGCCGCGCCCGGGCGGCGCCGAAGTCGTAGTGCACGCCGGTGACCTCCTGCGAGCGCTGCCACAGCGCTGCCGCCAGGTCGGTGTCGTACGCGGCCTGCGCGGCCGACGTCCGCGCCGGGTGCCCGCGCCAGCCACCCCACGCGTCCGGGCCGAAGTACTCCGCCCCCACGACGTCGGGCATGGCCGCGGCATACAGCGAGGGCCACGACCCCATCTCGGCCGGCTGGGCCACGAGCCGCGAGACGCGGTCGACCACCGCACCGAGGGGCCCACGCCCCAAACCGCTGCCGAGGGGCCCGTTGCGCATCAGCTCGGTGGCGGCGTAGCCGGGGTGCGCGGCCACGCTCACCAGCGGCAGCCCGGCGTCGTCGGCCAACCGCTGCAGCTGCATCGCGAACAGCAGGTTGGCGAGCTTGCTCTGCCCGTACGCCGCCCACGGCCGGTACGACCGCTCGCTGTCGAGGTCGTCGAAGTCGATGCGTCCCATGCGGTGCGCGTTGCTCGACACGGTGACCACGCGCGCCGCGCCCAGGGCCGGAAGCAGCTCTCCGGTGAGCGCGAAGTGGCCCAGGTGGTTGGTGGCGAGCTGCAGCTCGTGCCCGTCGGCGCTCACCTGGCGGCGCCGCGGCGCCATGACGCCGGCGTTGTTGACCAGGATGTCGATCACCGGGTAGGTCGCGAGCACCCGCGCGGCGCACTGCCGCACCGAGGACTGGTCGGCGAGGTCGAGCTCGAAGAGGTGGGCCTGAGCCCCCGGCACCTGCACGCGCACCTGCCCGAGGGCCTCGTCACCGCGCACCGCGTCGCGGCAGGCCAGCAGCACGTGCGCGCCGCGCCGCGCGAGCTCGACGACGGTCTGCAACCCGATGCCGCTGTTGGCGCCCGTGACGAGCGCGGTGCGGCCGGTGAGGTCGGGCAGGTCGGACGGCGTCCAGCGGTTCGAGGTCACGACTCCATGCTCACTGCTGGGCGGCCGGCGCGCTCGCCCAGCGCAACGCTCCGGGGGCCGTGGCGGGCACCGCCGGCGTGCGCGGCGCGACGGGAGCGACCCGCTCGTACGGCGCACCCGGGGCCGGCCGCGGGTCGACGTCCCCGTGGTTGGGCCACAGCGACATCGCCCGCTCGGCCTGCGCCGTGATGGTGAGCGACGGGTTGACGCCGAGGTTCGCCGAGATCGTCGACCCGTCGACCACGTGCAGCCCGGGGTACCCGTGCACCCGGTGGTAGGCGTCGACCACACCCCGCTCGGGAGCGTCGCTGATGACGCAGCCACCGAGGAAGTGCGCCGTCATCGGCACGTTGCCGAGGTCGCCGAGCGCCCCGCCGGCCTCGGCCCGCTGCCTCGTGCGCTCCCCCAGGCGGCGTGCGAGCCGGCGCACGGCGTCGTGGCCCGCGGGGATCCAGGTGGGGTTCGGGTTGCCGTGCCCCTGGCCCGACGTCAGGCCGACGCGCGAGAACCCCAGCCGACCCAGCAGCCGGTGGCGGCGCGGCGACACCGTGATCGAGTTGTCGACCGTCGGCATCACCAGGCCGATGATCGTGCGCTCGCTGAAGTGCCGCGCCGAGAGCGAGCGCGCGAACACCTCCGGCTGGCGCACGGCCTGGCCCAGGAACTTCACCCACCGCGGCACCCGGCCGCCGCCGTCCACCAGGATCGTCGCAAGCAGCCCCATCGCGTTCGATCCCTTGCCGTAGCGGCAGTTCTCGACGTGCGTGTCGGCCTGGGGGAAGAACGACGACGTGATCGCCACGCCGCGCGTCAGGTCGATGTCGGGCACGCGGTGGGTCATCGCACCCAGCAGCGCCTCGGAGTTGGTGCGCGTCAGCACGCCCAGCCGGTTCGACAGCCTCGGCAGCACGCCCTCGGCGCGCATCCGGTGCAGCAGGCGCTGGGTGCCCCACGTGCCCGCGGCCAGGACGACGTCGCGAGCCGTCGTGGTGCGGCGGTCCTTGCGCACCCATGCGCCCGTGCGCTCGGTGGTGACGGCCCAGCCGGCCGCCGGGTCGGCCGGGTCGAGCGGTCGGACGTCGACCACCGTGCGCAGCGGCTCGACGCGCACGCCCAGCCGCTCGGCGAGCGCCAGGTAGTTCTTCACGAGCGTGTTCTTGGCACCCACCCGGCACCCGACCATGCAGTTGCCGCACTGGGTGCAGCCGGTGCGCTCCGGCCCCGCGCCACCGAAGTACGGGTCGGGCACCCGACGTCCGGGCTCGCCGAAGAACACGCCGACCGGCGTCTTGGCGAACGTGTGGCCCACGCCCATCTCGTCGGCCACCGCGCGCATGACCTCCTCGACCGGCCCCTCGCAGGGGTTGGTGACGACGCCGAGCATGCGCGTCGCCTGGTCGTAGTGCGGCGTCAGCTCGTCGGCCCAGTCGGTGATGCCGGCCCACTGCGGGTCGTCGAAGAACGGCTTGGGGGGCACGTAGAGCGTGTTGGCGTAGTTCAGCGAGCCGCCGCCCACGCCGGCCCCGGCCAGCAGGACGACGTCGGGCAGGCGGTGGATGCGCTGGACGCCGAAGCAGCCCAGCCGGGGCGCCCACAGGAAGCGCCGCAGGTCCCACGAGGTCTTGGCCAGCTCGTCGTCGGCGAACCGGCGTCCGGCCTCGAGCACCAGGACGTCGTAACCCTTCTCGGCCAGCCGCAGCGCCGACACCGACCCACCGAAGCCGGAGCCGATGACGACGACGTCATGGTCAAGCGGCTGCTCGACCGGGTGCCTCACCGGACCCCCACGCGCTTGAGCAGCCGCACGAGCACGGTGAGCACCTGCGCCCACCGCTCGTAGCCCAGGCCGAGCGGCGGCCCGAAGCCGAGCAGGCGCTGCACCGTGACGTTCTGCGACTCGGTGTACTTCACGATGCCCTCGGCGCCGTGCCGTCGGCCGAGTCCGCTCGCGCGCATGCCGCCCATGGGGGCGCCGACGCTCGCCCAGGCCGCGGCGTACGCCTCGTTGATGTTCACCGTGCCCGCGTACAGCCGCGCCGCGATGCGGCGGCCGCGCGTGACGTCGCGGGTCCAGATGCTGGCGTTGAGGCCGTACTCGCCGTCGTTGGCCAGCCGCACGGCCTCGTCGTCGCCGCTGACCTGCCGCACCGACACCACCGGCCCGAACGTCTCCTCGCCGTAGCACGTCATCTGCGCGGTGACGCCGTCGAGCACGGTCGGCTCGTAGAAGAACGGCCCGAGGTCCGGCCGTGCGCGGCCACCCGCCAGCACCGTGGCGCCACGCGCCACCGCGTCGTCGACGTGCCGGCGGACGGCGTCGAGCTGGCGCTGGGAGGTCAGGGACCCGACGTCGACGCTGTAGTCCATCGCGGCACCGAGCCGCAGCCCGCGCACCCGGCCGAGGAAGCGGTCGAGGAAGGCGTCGGCGACCTCCTCGTGCACCAGCAACCGCTCGATCGAGATGCAGAGCTGGCCGGTGCTGGCGAAGCACGCGCGCACTGCGCCCTCGGCGGCGCGGTCGAGGTCGGCGTCCTCGGCGACGTAGAGCGCGTTCTTGCCGCCCAGCTCCAGGCTCGCGCCGACGAGCCGGCTGGCGGCCTCGCGCGCCACGAGACGGCCGGTGTGGGTCGAGCCGGTGAAGCACACGTAGTCGGTGCGCTGCACCAGCTCGGCGCCGACCACCGGTCCCTCGCCCACCACGACCTGCACGAGGCCCTCGGGCACACCGGCGTCGCGGAACAGCTCGAGCGCCCGCAGGGCAGTGAGCACGGTCTGGGAGTCGGGCTTGAGCACCACGGCGTTGCCCGCGATCAGGGCCGGGATCGCGTCGCTCACCGACAGCGTGAGCGGGTAGTTCCACGGCGCGATGATGCCCACTACGCCCTTCGGCAGGTGGCTCTCGACCGACTGCGACAGCACGGGGAACGCCCCCTGCCGGCGTCGCGGCTTGAGGTACGACGACGCCCGCCGCGCGTAGTGCCGCGCCACCATCGCGACGTCGAGCACCTCCTCGAACGCGTGCGCGCGCGCCTTGCCGTTCTCGATCTGGATCAGGTCGAGCAGGTCGCTCTGGGCGTCGAGCACGCGGTCGTGCAGGTCGAGGAAGCGCCGGGCGCGGTCGGCCAGGTCGCGCCGGGCCCAGCTGCGCTGCGCGGCTCGTGCCGCCTCGACGGCGACGCGGACGTCGTCGGGTGTCGAGGTCGGGATCACGGCCACCGGCGCACCCGTGGCTGGCGCGATCGGTGCGTAGGTCTCGGCGCGCGGCGAGGCCACGATGCGCTGGGTCAGCCGCCGAGCGAGCGCCGGATCGACCGCGTACGTGGCCGTGGCGTCGGTCTCGGGGTCCGCGATGGTGTCGGACATGCCGTCAGGGTAAGCGGCCGCTCGCCCTCGTGGCTACCCGCGAGTAACTCAGGCCGCGTGGGTCAGGCGGGCGTGTAGGGGGCGACGATGACCTCGACGCGCTGGAACTCCTTGAGGTCGCTGTAGCCGCAGGTGGCCATGGCCCGGCGCAGGGCACCGACGAGGTTGGTCTTGCCGTCGGCGAACCGGCCCGGCCCCTCGAGGATCTCCTGCAGCGAGCCGAGCGTACCCACCGACACCCGCTCGCCGCGCGGCAGCTGCGGGTGGTGCGCCTCCGGGCCCCAGTGCCAGCCGCGGCCCGGGGCCTCGACGGCCCGGGCGAGCGCGGCGCCCAGCATCACGGCGTCGGCACCGCAGGCGACGGCCTTCACGACGTCCCCGGAACGCCCCATGCCGCCGTCGGCGATGACGTGCACGTACCGGCCACCGGACTCGTCCATGTAGTCGCGTCGGGCGGCGGCGACGTCGGCCACGGCGCTGGCCATCGGCACGTGTACACCCAGCGTGGTGCGCGTGGTGTGCGCCGCTCCCCCGCCGAAGCCGACCAGCACGCCCGCGGCGCCGGTGCGCATCAGGTGCAGCGCCGCCGTGTACGTCGCGCAGCCGCCGACGATCACCGGCACGTCGAGCTCGTAGATGAACCGCTTGAGGTTGAGCGGCTCGGCGTGCCCCGACACGTGCTCGGCGCTCACCGTGGTGCCGCGGATCACGAACAGGTCGACGCCGGCGTCGACCACCGTCTTCCACAGCTGCTGGGTGCGCTGCGGGCTGAGCGCCCCGGCCACCGTGACGCCCGAGTCACGCACCTCGCGCAGCCGCTCAGCCACGAGGTCGGGGTTGATCTCGGCGGAGTAGATCTCCTGCATCCGCCGCGTGGCGGTCGCCTCGTCGAGCGCGGCGATCTCGGCCAGCAGCGGCTCGGGGTCCTCGTAGCGGGTCCACAGACCCTCGAGGTCGAGCACACCGAGGCCACCCAGGCGACCGAGCGCGATGGCCGTGGCGGGCGACATCACCGAGTCCATCGGCGCCGCGATCACCGGCAGGTCGAAGCGGTAGGCGTCGATCTGCCAGGCGACCGAGACCTCCTCGGGGTCGCGGGTGCGCCGGCTCGGCACCACCGCGACGTCGTCGAAGGAGTACGCGCGGCGTCCGCGCTTGCCGCGGCCGATCTCGATCTCGCTCACGCGGCCAGGCTACCGGGGCCGCGCGGGTGAACCGGCGCCTCCGGCCGCCATGCGGCATTCAGATGTGGCCGTTGATCGACGTGTCGCTTGTCAGCAAGCCTTACCCGTGGAGCCCACACTGAGCTCCTGAGCCGACAGATGGGCCGAATCCATGAAGATCCCCACTCGTGCTGTGGCGGCCGCCGCGGCGGTCTCGACGCTGATCCTCAGGTCGTCCAGTCCACCGGGCCGCAGGGGGTCCGGCTGCTCACCGTCTTGGCGGGACGTCACGCCCCCCGGCGGTACACGTACACCTTCGACGGGCACGATCTGCTGCTCCAGGACGACGGCTCGGTCGTCGTCTTCACGGGCACGGAGCCTGTGGCGACCATCGACCCCGCCTGGGCGGTCGACGCCCGAGGTCGGACAGTCGACACCCACTACGAGGTGAGCGGCGACCAGCTGGTGCAGGTCGTGCGGCTGACCCGCGACACCGCCTTCCCCGTGGTCGCGGACCCGTCCGTCAAGCGCCGCTGGTGGGGGCTGGACATCCGGTTCTCCGAGCGCGAGACGCGGCTGATCGCTACCGGCGCCGCCGCGTGCGCGATCGTGGCCGGTACCCTGCCTGATCCAACGGCCTCCAAGGTCGTCTCCGCCCTGTGCAGCACGCTCGTCCTCTACGCGCACACCGCCCGGCAGTACGGCAAGTGCGTCGCCGTCAAGAAGCCTTGGGTGGGCGGCCCGGTTCTTTGGCTCTGGGGCTGCTGATGTTCGGGGTCCCCCTGACGGTCGTGCTCGTGGTGGGCTGCGCAGCAGTGACGGGCCTCGGGGCGATGGTGCTTGCCCGAGGCACTGGACGCACACGGCTCCTGGGCGCCGTCCCCGGGCTGGGGGCGCTGGCCGTCATCACTGCGCTCCAGGCCGGCCACCACATCAGCGAGGCGCAGTGGTCGGCGGCTTCAGCAGCGGTCATCCTCGTGGCCGCCGTGGTGACGCTCGTCGTGCCCCGGCGCACGCCCCGTTGACCGGGGGCACCACCGGCCGCCGTGACCTTCTCGATGTGCGGGCCGCCGACCCGGCCGGCGCACCTGGCTAGGCTCGGTGCATGGCCGAGGCCCACGAACGCAACTGGGCGGGCAACGTCGTCTACGGGCCCGAGGCGGTGCAGCGCCCGACGTCCGTCGACGAGTTGTCGGACCTCGTGCGGCGCTCGCCGTCGGTGCGCGTGCTCGGCACCCGCCACTCGTTCAGCGACATCGCGTGCACGGACGGCGCACTGGTGTCGCTCGAGGCGCTGCCGACGTCGGTCACCGTCGACGCCGCCACCGCGACCGCCCGCGTCACCGGCAGCCTGCGGTACGGCGAGCTGGTGCCGCAGCTGGACACGGCCGGCTTCGCGCTGCCGAACCTCGGCTCGTTGCCGCACATCTCGGTGGCCGGCGCGTGCGCGACCGGCACCCACGGCTCGGGGGACGCCAACCGCTGCCTCGCGGCCGCCGTGCGCGCCGTCGACGTCGTCACCGCTGACGGCGAGCTGCGCACGCTGCAGCGAGGCGAGCCCGGCTTCCCGGGCGCAGTGGTGAGCCTCGGCGCGCTCGGCCCGGTCGTCGCCTTGACGCTCGACCTGGAGCCGACCTACCGGGTGCGGCAGGACGTGTACGAGGACGTCCCCCTCGACCCTGACGCGGTGCCCGCTGCACTCGGCGACGCCTACAGCGTCAGCCTCTTCAGTGACCTTCGCTCGCACCGGTTCCGCACCGCCTGGCTCAAACGGCGCGAGCCCCGCGCCGCCGCCGAGGCCACGTGGCGCGGCGGCCGGCTCGCCGCCGTCCAGCACCACCCGGTGCCCGGCCAGCCGGCGGAGGGCACGACCGCACAGGGTGAGCCGGGGCCGTGGCACCAGCGCCTGCCGCACTTCCGGCTCGACGTCCCCCCGAGCTCGCGAGGCGACGAGCTGCAGTCGGAGTTCCTGGTCGCGCGCGACCACGCGGCCGACGCGTGGGGCACGGTGCTCTCGCTGGCCGAGCGCCTCGCACCCCTCGTGCAGATCGCGGAGGTGCGCAGCGTCGCCGCGGACGACCTGTGGCTCAGCATGGCCGGCGGACGCGACAGCGTGGCGCTGCACTTCACGTGGGTGCCCGACACCCGCGCGGTGCGAGCGGCCCTGACCGAGCTCGAGGCCGCGCTCGCGCCGTTCGACCCGCGACCCCACTGGGGCAAGGTGTTCGTGACCCCGCTCGAGCAGGTGCGCGAGCGCTACCCGCACCTGGACGACGCCGCCGCGCTCGCCCGCGAGTGCGACCCCACCGGCCGATTCGCCAACGGGTTCGTGCGGAAGGCTCTGGGGCTCGGCTAGCGCCGGGGCGTCAGGTCAGTGCTGGGCGCCGGGGTGCTCGTCGTCGGGCACGGTGGCGTCGGCCGCCAGCTGGACGGCGTCCGGCTGCTCCTGACCCCGGCCGTCGGTGCGCGGCGAGATGTCGGTGCCGGCCGCCTCGTCGAGGCTGCCCTCGGCGATCTCGGCCTGGCTCGGTCCGGTGGCGTCGACGCCGCGCTCGTCGACGTTGCCGTCGACGTAGGTGCCGTCGGCCCGCTCCTCGTCCTTCACGTGCCCGCCGTGCACCTCGACGGGCGCGCCCGGCACGGTGGCCGACGGCACGCCGGTGTTTCGCGTGGCCTCGTCCTGGTAGCCCTTCAGCTCGTCGTCGCTCATGCCCCCCACCGTGGCACCGTGACGGGCCACCGCAACTCGGCGGCGGCGAGCGCGCTCAGCGGCCGGTGTAGTTCGGCGCCTCGACGGTCATCTGGATGTCGTGGGGGTGCGACTCCTTGAGCCCCGCCGAGGTGATCCGCACGAACTGGCCGTTGCGCTGCAGCTCCTCGATCGTGCGCGAGCCGGTGTACCACATCGACTGCCGCAGACCGCCGACGAGCTGGAACGCGACGCTCTGCAGCGGCCCGCGGTAGGGCACCTGGCCCTCGATGCCCTCGGGGATCAGCTCGTCGTCGGCCTGGACGTCGGCCTGGAAGTAGCGGTCCTTCGAGAACGACCGCGACGCCCCGCGCGACTGCATGGCGCCGAGCGAGCCCATGCCGCGGTAGGTCTTGTACTGCTTGCCGTTGATGAAGACGAGCGCGCCGGGGCTCTCGTCGACGCCGGCCAGCAGCGAGCCCAGCATCACGGTGTCGGCGCCGGCCACGATGGCCTTGGCGATGTCACCGGAGTACTGCAGGCCGCCGTCGCCGATCACCGGCACCCCGGCTGGGCGGCACGCCAGCGCCGCGTCGTAGATGGCGGTCACCTGCGGCACGCCGACGCCGGCGACGACCCGGG
>JBQCES010000384.1:0-5985 GCA_051960055.1 Angustibacter sp.
GCCGCCGGCGCGCACGCCCGGGTACTGCGGCAGCTCACCCGGCAGGTAGCCCACGCGTCGCTTGATCGCGCGGCTGTCGCGGCGGGTGTCGAGCCCCAGCACCGTCGCCGTGCCGCGGTCGGGGCGGATGAGGTCCATCAGGAGCCGGATGGTGGTGGTCTTTCCGGCGCCGTTCGGCCCGACGAACCCCATCACCTCACCGGCCTGCACGACCAGGTCGAGGTCGAACACGCCCCGCCCGCCGCCGAAGTCCTTGGTCAGACCTCGGCAGGCGATCGCCGGCACGGCCGGTGACTCGTCGTCGGCCTTCACACCTTCATGGTGGTCCTCGACGTCCTGGCGTTGAAGAGGTTTCGGCAGATTCCCGGGCGACGTCAGGGCTGCTCGGGAGCCTGCGCCTTGTACACCAGCGCCAGCGCGACGTCGGCCAGCCGCACGTTCGAGTCGTTCGACAGGTGGCGCAGCACCTCGAACGCCGCCTCAGGACTGCAGCGACGCTCGGCCATGACGATGCCCTTGGCCTGCTCGATGGTCGCTCGCGAGGTGAGCGCCCGGCGCAGCTCCATGACCTCGGTGACGAAGGCCTGGGTGTCGGCGACCACGGCCGCGACGGCGTCGGCGTGGTCGGCCAGCGCATGGGCCCGGACGTCGTCGGCCGGGGCGTCGCGCAGGAGGTCGCGGTAGCGGTGCAGCACGCACGTGACGTCCGTGCCAACGGGAGTGACGTCGCGCACCTGATGCACCAGGCCGATGACCTTCTGGCTGTCGAGCACGGGGCTGTTCACCGGGCTCCACACGCGCGGGATCCAGCCGCCGCGTCGCGTGTCGGGGATGTCGTACCGCTGCACGAGCATCCGGTGCGGCCGTCGCTGGCGCGCCGCCGTCTCGAACGACGCGCTGAGGTTCGCCACCCCGTCGGCCTCCCGGTCGTCCGGGTTGTCGGGGAAGGCCTCGAACATCGGGACGCCGAGCAGCTCCTCCGGCGTCCGCACGGTGGCGGCGGCGTAGGCGGCGTTGACCGCGCGGATCCTCAGGTGGCGGTCGACCACCAGCGTCGGGATGGGCTGGGCGTCGAAGACGGGATGTCCGTGAAGCGCGTCGAGCTCAGTCATGGGTCGTCCTCCCGGGGCACGAGATCGCCGCGGGGCCACTCTGCTCGAGCCGACCGCAAGACCGCCTGCTCGAGCGCCAGGAGGTCCTCGCCGGCGCCTGTGCAGACCTGACGACACTACCTGAGGTCGAGCTGACCGACCGGTTTTCGGGTCAGCCCCCGAACGGTGGCGGCCCGGTGATGCTCACGCCGAGCGGGTCGAGTGCCTGCTGCAGCAGGGCGGCCGCCTCCGGTGGCACGGGCCTGGACGCCGGCAGCTCGCCGTCGAAGGCGACGGCGGCTGGGTGCCCGGTGGCCGCGAAGAACGAGTCGAAGCCCGACGGCGTGATGAGCGTGTACCAGTGCGCGCTCGCCGAGGCGATGCGGAACGCGTGCTCCAGGCCTGCCGGCAGGTGGATCATGCGCCCCGCCTCGACGATCGTGGCGCTCCCCTCGCACCAGCCCTCCAGTGCGCCGTCCAGCACGATGAACGTCTCGGCCTCGCGGGTGTGCAGGTGGCGCGGCGTGCAGGTGGCGTGCGCGGCGCGCTGCTCCACGAGGGAGAAGGCGCCACCGGTGTCCGCACCGGAGAGGGCCACGCGGGTGAGCATGTCGAGGTGGTTGAGAACCTGCGCATCGCCCGGGGCGGCGACGGGTCGGGTGGTCAGCTGCGTCATGCCCTCAACGGTGGCTTGAGCGAGCGGTCGCGAACCATCCCCTCTTTCGGGGATGACGCCTCTACGCTGAGCCCATGACCGTCCCGGTCGGCGCAGCCGCACCTGCATCGGCTGCCTCACCGGCCGCCGTCGCCGACGCCCTGCTCGCCGGCCTGGTCGCCGACCACGCCGCCTCCGGGGGCGCCCTGGTGCTGATGCACCCGCAGACCGGCCTGTTCTGGACTGGTGCCGTAAGCGGGCTCCCGGCGCCGTCCTGTCACCCCTTCTTCGCGCTGGAGCTCAGCTCGGCCTCGGTCCGCAGCTTCCGCCGCCTGGCTACCGACGGCCGCGGTGCGACGGCCTTGAGCAGGGAGACCGACGACGACCCGTTCCGCACCGACGTCCTCGAGCCGTTCGGCTACTCCGACGAGCTTCGCGTGGCGTGCGTGGACGGCGGGACGGCGTGGGCCGGCGTCTCGTTGTGGCGGCGCAGCGGCGCGTTCACGGCCGACGACGAACGACGCCTCACCGACCGCGCCCGCGACCTGGCCCGAGCCGTGCGGGCTGCAGTGGTGGCCGCTCTCGACGGGTCGGCCTCGGACGGCGAGCGTGGGCTGCTCCTGGTGCAGGACGACCAGGTGGTCGAGACCAGCCGCACCGGCACCGACTTCCTGCGCGAGCTGCGCCAGCCCCAGCTGGAGGAGTACCGCCACCTCGACCACCTGCTCGCGCTGGCGAGGGCGAACCCGGAGTTCTCGACGGTGCTCAGCACGTCGGGCGGCGCCTGGGTGACGGCCCACGGCACCGACCTCGGCAGTGGCCGCGTCGCGATCTCGCTCGGCCGCGCGACGCCGACGGAGCTGCTCGGCCCCCGCGTCGCGGGCGCGGGCCTGACCGCTCGCGAGGTGGAGGTGACGCGGCTGCTGTGCCGGGGGCTCTCCGACCGCGAGATCGCCCGGGAGCTCGGCGTCTCGGCCCACACCGTGCACGACCACGTGCGCGCGGTGCGCACCAAGCTCGGCGTGCGCAGCCGGGCCGAGGTCGTGGCCCAGGTGTTCGACGAGCACTACTTCGGCGGCTTCCTGGACACCGCCGCCGTCAGCCACGCGCCCGGCAGCTGAGAACCGGGACGTCACCGGGACAACGCGCCGATGATCCTGGGACACCGGGCGCACCACGGTGGAGGGCATGACAACCACCACTGCCCACCAGTCCCTCCACCTCGACCAGCAGTCCGCCGCGGACAACGGCCAGCGACCCAGCGCGATGCGCCGCGTCACGTTGGCGGCCGCCACCCTCGTGTCCTGTGCGATGCCGGTCGTGTTCACCGCCAACATCACCCGCATGCTCCTCACCGGCGTCGACGCCGAGCACCGGTTCCACCAGGCCACCGGCCAGGGCCTCGTGCTCTTCGCCCTGTGGCTCGGCCCGCTCATCGGCATGGTGCGGGCGGGATGGCAGGGCCGCCGCCCCGCCAGCGCCCTCGGCTGGCTGCACGTGCTCTTCGTCGTGACCGGTCTGGTGTGCTCGGCGATCGCGCCCGGCGGGGGAGCTCCGTACCTGACCGGGGTCATCGCCGTGACGGGTGGGCTGCTGTGGCTGGCTCTCCCGCACCGGCCCCGGCTGCGGGTCGCGGTGCAGGTGCATCCGGTGTTCGCGCCGGTCGCGCTGCTCGGAGCGGCCGTCCTGACGCCGTACGCGGTGACGCAGCTGGCAGCGCAGAACGGCGTCAGTGCGGGCTACCACGCCATCAACCCGCACCTGTTCGACATGGGCTGGATGGCGCTGTGCCTGGTCGGCTGCGCGCTCGTCGCCGCGCTGTCGCCCGTGCTGCGCGGGCTCATGACCTGGTTCGCCGCAGGTGTCTGCGTCACCGGTGCAGCCGGTCTGGCGTTCGGTGAGCCGACGGTCTGGTCGGCGGTGACGCTCGGTGTCGGAGTCGTCGGCGGCGCGGCCGCGGCTGTGCACCGTGCGGAGCGCGCGCGAATCGCCCGTCCGGCGTGACCGGCGCTCCTACACTGCACGCCATGCACCGTGCGCCGCGTCCCGAGGCTCGTGCCTCGGGACGTCGGCGTGCCGGTGTCGCGGCCGGTGTCGCGGCGGGCGTCGCGACTCTCGCGGTGGGCGCCGCGGGGTCCGGTCTGGCGGTCACCACGGCCGGCTCGGCCTGGGCTCTTCCGGCGGCGCCTCAGCTGGTGGTCGACGCCGTGGTCGGCCTGTCCTGCCCCGTGGTCGGCGCGGTGATGCTGGGGGCCGGACGCCTGGCCGCCGGCGCTCGTCGGCTGGCAGTCGTGCTGCTCGCCGCGGGCACCGCCTCCGCGCTCACGGCGCTGACGACCGCGCTGGCACTGACCGCGACGTCGGCCTCCGCACCGGCTCGGCTGTGGTCGCAGCTGCAGAGCTTCCTGTGGGTGCCCGGCTTCCTGCCGTTGCTGACGCTGGTGCCACTGCTCTATCCGGATGGCCTGCCGGCCCCGCGGCGGCGGTGGCGGGTAGCGGCCGTGGCGAGCGCGGTCGGGGTGGCCCTGCTCACCGTGGGCGTGGCGCTCTACGACGAACCGCTGCTGGGACGCGTCGTCGTGCCGAAGCTGGTGACCCAACCCGTTGTGGCGCAGGGCTTTGCGGTCGCGGCCGCTGCGCTGCTGGTGCCGAGTGGGCTCGCGGCCCTCGTCGCCGTCGTGACCCGCGCGCGGAGGTCACGTGGCCTGGCTCGCCGGCAGGTCGCCGTCCTCGTCGCCGCAGTGGCTGTCCTCGCTGTCGTGACTGCCGCGCAAGGAATACTGCCCTCCCCGGTCGACGTCCTGCTGCAGGCCGCAGCGGTCGGCCTGGTACCGGTGGCGATCGGCGTCGCGGTCACCCGTCACCGGCTCTACGACCTCGATCTCGCGGTTCGGCGGACGCTGGCGGTGGCCAGCCTGCTCGCCTGCCTCGTCGGCGCCTTCCTGACGCTGGTGGCGCTGGCCGACGCGATCCTCTCGGCGGTCGGGCTCGCGGGCTCGCGGCTCAGCGTGGCGGTCGCGGCTGGCCTCACCGGCGCTGCGCTGCAACCGCTCGGGCGTCAGCTCACCGCGGGGATCGACCGGTTGTACTTCGGGTACCGGTCGGATCCGTACCTCATCACCTCCCGGCTGGGCGCGCAGCTGGCCGCGGCGGCCGGCGACGTCGCGCAGGTGCCGCACCTGGTCTGCGCCACCGTGGTCGACCAGCTGCGCCTGGGCGGGGCTCGCGTGCTGCTGGGTGAGGGCGACGCCACCTCCGACGCGGCGTCGGCGGGCCACGCGCCCGACGTCCCGGCTCTCGAGCTCGACCTGCGGCACCGCGGCCAGCTCGTCGGACGGCTGCAGGTCGGCGCGCGCGAAGGACAGGAGCAGCTGCAGGAGCGCGACGTCGTCGTCCTGCAGGCAGTCGCCGACATCGCTGCTCCTGCCCTGGCCGCACTGACGTTGCAGCGCGACCTGCAGCGCAGCCGCGAGTCGATCGTCGCCGCGCGGGAGGCCGCGCGGCGACGGCTGCGGCACGACCTGCACGACGGCCTCGGCGCCAGTCTGGCCGGTCTGCGTCTGCAGATCGAGACGGCGCAGGACCTGGTCGCGGGCTCGCCGGCGGCCGCGCTGCTGGACGCCGCCGGCGCCGGTGTCGCGACCGCTGTCGCCGAGGTGCGCACCATCGTCGACGGTCTGCGACCGCCCGGCATCGACGACCTCGGCCTCGTCGGCGCGCTGGCGGCTCTGGCTGACCGCCTGAACTGCTCGGGCGTGCGCATCGAGCTGTGCGTCGACGACGACCTCGACCTCGACCCGGCCATCGAGGTGGCGGTCTACCGCATCGCAGCAGAGGCGCTGACGAACGTCGCGCGCCACGCCCGCGCGACGCTCGCCACCGTGCACGCGCACTGCGACCTCACGGTGGACCTGCTGGTGAGTGACGACGGCGTAGGGCTGCCGCTCGAGATCGTCACCGGTGTCGGTCTCAGGTCGATGCGCCAGCGGGCCGAGGAGGTCGGTGGTCGTCTGGAGGTGCGGCCAGGCGCTGGCGGCGGCACCGACGTCCACGCCGAGCTGCCGATCTGCGTGGGTGGTGCGCTGTGATCCGAGTGCTCGTGGTCGACGACCACCCGCTGTTCATCGACGGAGTGCGTGCCGCGTTGGCGACCGACGAGGTCGAGGTAGTCGGTGACGCCGGGTCCTGCGCTGACGCGGTGCTGCAGGCGGAGTCGTTGCGGCCCGACGTCGTGCTCAT
>JBQCES010000385.1:0-7039 GCA_051960055.1 Angustibacter sp.
GGCTGCGTCTCCCCGCCGTCCGGCGGCGACCTGCAGATCCTGGGGCTCGACCCGCGCCGCGACGGGCCGCGCATCCGCGCTCGGCTGGGTGTCGTCCCGCAGCAGGACTCCCTCGACGGCGAGCTGACCGTGCGCGACAACCTGCTCATCTACGGCCGGTACTTCGGGCTCAGCCGGGCCGAGTGCCGCAGCCGCGCCGACGAGCTGCTCGAGTTCGCCAACCTCACCGAGCGCGCGGACTCACTGGTCGAGCCGCTCTCGGGCGGCATGAAGCGCCGCCTCACGATCGCGCGGGCGCTCATCAACCGGCCGGAGATCCTGCTGCTCGACGAGCCGACCACCGGGCTCGACCCCCAGGCTCGTCACGTGCTGTGGGACCGGCTGTTCCGCCTCAAGCGGCAGGGCGTCACCCTCGTGCTGACGACGCACTACATGGACGAGGCCGAGCAGCTGTGCGACCGGCTCGTCGTCATGGACGGCGGCCGCATCGTCGCCGAGGGCAGCCCGCGCTCGCTCATCGAGAGCTGGTCGACGCGTGAGGTGCTCGAGCTGCGCTTCGCCGACGACGACCTGTCGCCGCACGCCGAGCGGCTCGACGGCATCGCCGACCGGGTCGAGGTGCTGCCCGACCGCCTGCTGCTCTACGTCGACGACGGCGAGGCCGCCACGACCGCCGCCCACCAGCGCGGGGTGCAGCCCCTGTCCTCGCTCGTGCGCCGCAGCACGTTGGAGGACGTGTTCCTGCGGCTCACCGGCCGGACGCTGGTCGACTGATGACGAGCGGCACGGTCACCGCGGTGCGGCCGCCGGACGCGTCGGGGGCGCCCGAGCGCGCACCGCACCCCGCGCTGCGGGTGCTCGACTACTTCCTCGTCCTGCTGCGCCGCACCTTCCGCGGCACGGTCTTCGGCAGCTTCGTCTCACCGCTGCTGTACCTGGTGGCGATGGGCTACGGGCTCGGGTCACTGGTCGACCGCGGCGGCGGCTCCGCGATGGGTGGCGTGCCGTACGTGCAGTTCATCGCCCCCGGCGTGCTCGCGGCGACCGCGATGCAGACCGGCGTCTTCGACGCCTCGTGGCCGGTGCTGGGCGCCATCAAGTGGCAGCGGCAGTACCACGCCATGCTCGCCACGCCGATCGGCGTGAGCGACATCGTGGTGGGCAACCTCACCGCGATCGTGCTGCGCTCGCTGCTCAGCTCGGTGGTCTTCCTGGCCGTCGCCGCGGTGCTGGGCGCGGTGCCGTCGGCCTGGGGCGTCGTCTCGCTGGTCGCAGTGGTGCTGGTCACCCTCGCGTACGCGGCGCCGATGTTCGCCATCTCGGCCCACGCCGAGACCGACACGACGTTCAACCTCGTCTTCCGGCTGGGCATCGTGCCGATGTTCCTGTTCTCCGGCACGTTCTTCCCGGTCGAGCAGCTGCCCGCGTGGATGCACCCGGTGGCCTACGTCGTCCCGCTGTGGCACGGCGCGGCCCTGGCGCGAGATGCCACGCTGGGAACGCTCCACCTGGGTGCGGACGCCGGTCACGTGGCCTACCTGCTGCTGTGGGTCGTCGTCGGTGGCTGGCTGGCGATCCGGACCCTGCGACGCCGGATGGTGGTGTGATGTCCGCCCTCGGCCTGGCGGGCGTCGTCGTCGAGCGCAACGTCCTGACCTACCGGCGGCAGTGGGTGGCGTTCCTCACCGGCTTCCTCGAGCCGGTCTTCTACCTGTTCTCCCTCGGCGTGGGCCTGGGCGCCCTCATCGGCCGGATCCCGCTGGCCGACGGCCGGCTGGTGACCTACGCGCAGTTCATGGCGCCGGCCATGCTCGCGATGTCGGCGATGAACGGCGCGGTCTTCGACGCGACGTACAACATGTTCTTCAAGCTGCGGTACATGCACACGTTCGACGCCATGCTCGCGACGCCGGTGGGCCCGCGCGACATCGCCCTCGGCGAGACGCTGTGGTCGCTGGTACGCAGCGGCTGCTACGTGCTGGGCTTCCTCGGCATCTCGGTCGCGATGGGGCTGACCGTGAGCTGGTGGGCCGTGCTCGCGCTGCCCGCCGCGACCCTCATCGGTTTCGTGTTCTCCTCGGTCGGCATGGCCGCCACGACCTGGATCCGCAACTTCCAGGACTTCGACTACATCCAGATGGCGCTGGTGCCGCTCACCCTGCTGTCGGCGACGTTCTTCCCGGTCGAGGCCTATCCCGCCGGCCTGCGCTGGGTGGTCGAGCTGTCGCCGCTGTACCACGGCGTGGCCATCGAGCGGGCGCTGCTGCTCGGCACCGTGGGCTGGTCACTGGTCGGCCACGTGGCCGCACTGGTGGCCATGGGCGCCGTCGGTCTCGCCGTGACGCGCCGCCGGCTGACCGCCTTGCTGCTGAAGTAGTCGAGCCGGTCGGGGCGAGTGCGGCCACGGCCTGCTCGCGAACGCCGTCGTGCCGGCCCACCCTCACTAGACTGATGCACATGGGGGCCGCACGCGGTTCGCCCGAACCCGAGCATGAACCGGAGCCCGGGGCCGACGTCGAGGCCGTCGCCCCCGCCCCACCGGACGACGCCCACCCCAGCGACACGCTCGACTCCGTTCAGGCGTGGCTCACGACGGTGCAGGGTGTGGCGGCCGTGGTCGCTGCGCTCACCGGTGTGCTGTTCGTCGTCCTCAACGCCGGGTACGTGCACTTCTACGAGTCGGTGGGCGTGCGTCCCGAGGACGTCGGCGTCGACAAGGTCGGCGTCCTGGCGCGAACCGCCGGCCTGATCCCGGTGCTCTACGCCGCGGGCTGGGCGTGCTGGCTCGTCCTGCGGGGCCTGCTCCAGGTGGGCGCCGTGGCTCTCTGGGTGCTGCTCGGGGCCTGCGGGGTCTCGCTCGTCGCGGGCGCGCTCTGGACTCGGTGGATGACGGCCGTGGGCCTGGCGCTCTTCGCCGTCCTCAGCCTGGCTTACGCCCTGTGGAGCGACGGCGTCCCCGTTGCGAGGCTCGGCTACGCCACGATCGCCGCCTTCGCCCTGGTCCTGGCCGCGCTGGTGCCGCTTCGGCTGCTCACCGACGCCCGTATCGACGCGGTCCGGTCCGGACAGCCGGTGACACCCGTCGCGCTCCAGGGCGGCTTCCTGCCGATCGTGGACGTGTGGGCGACGCGGGCGCGAGCCACCTGGGTCACGGCCGGCCAGCCGGCACCGGCGCCCCTCGCCGACCCCGCGCTGCTGTACCCGGGGCACGGCTCGCGCGGCGACGTGTTCGTGGCGTGTGGCCACGCTCTGGTCGTGCCGTCGGGCGCGGTGGTGCTGGAGACGGGGCTCGAGGCGCGAGAGGGGCCGGACGCCGCCGACCGGTCGCGGATCTGCCACGCCGCCGAGGACGTGAGGCCGCCGCACTGAGTGCCGGTCGTCGCCGCCATCCGGCCGCTCGGCGCACCGCACCGGTCACCGGGTGCCCTTCGTCCGGCTCTGTGGCATGTTGTGCCCCAGTCGAGGGAGGCGCTTGCATGAGCAACAAACCGCAGTTCCTGAACTGGCCGGTGATCCGCCAGGTCCGCAGTGGCGACTTCCTCGGCCGCGGCCCGGCCGTCACCAGCGAGCGCACGCGTGAGCTGACGCCGCGCACGGTCACGGCCGACCGCGTCGTCCAGAGCGTGTGCCCCTACTGCGCCGTCGGCTGCGGCCAGCGCGTCTACGTCAAGGACGAGCGCGTCGTCCAGATCGAGGGCGACCCGGACTCGCCGGTGTCGCGCGGTCGCCTGTGCCCCAAGGGTTCTGCGAGCGAACAGCTCGTCAACAGCCCCGGCCGGCAGACGACGGTGCTCTACCGCCGCCCGTTCGGTACGCGGTGGGAGAGCCTCGACCTCGACACCGCGATCGACATGATCGCCGACCGCTTCGTGGAGTCCCGTCGCCGTACCTGGCAGGACGTCGACGACCAGGGACGCCGCGTGCGGCGCACCATGGGCATCGCCTCGCTCGGTGGCGCCACGCTCGACAACGAAGAGAACTACCTGATCAAGAAGCTCTTCACCGCAGCGGGCGCGATCCAGATCGAGAACCAAGCCCGTATTTGACACTCCGCCACCGTCCCCAGTTTGGGGGCCTCCTTCGGCCGCGGCGGCGCCACCCAGTACGAGCAGGACCTCGCCAACGCGGACTGCATCGTCATCCAGGGCTCCAACATGGCCGAGTGCCATCCGGTGGGCTACCAGTGGGTGGCCGAGGCGCGCCGCAAGGGCGCCAAGGTCATCCACGTCGACCCGCGGTTCACCCGCACCTCGGCGACCTCCGACAAGCACATCCCGATCCGGGCGGGCAGCGACGTCGTCCTGCTGGGCGCGCTCATCAACTACATCCTGAGCAACGACCTGTACTTCACGGAGTACGTCGTCGCCTACACCAACGCCGCGACCCTGGTGTCGGAGGACTTCCGGGACACCGAGGACCTCGACGGCGTGTTCTCCGGGTACGACGACGAGCGCGGTGCCTACGACCTGAAGAGCTGGTCGTACGCCACGCGGTCGGGCAGCGCGAAGGACGGCACGGTCGACGAGCCGGGCTCCGACCACGGCGCGCAGAAGCGCGAGACCTCGGCCGGTCAGCGCCTCGGTGGTGCGGGCCACCCGCTGGAGCACGCCGAGGTCGAGCGTGACGAGACGCTGCAGCACCCGCGCACGGTGTTCCAGGTGCTCAAGCGGCACTACGCGAGGTACACGCCTGAGCTGGTCGCCGACACGTGCGGCATCTCGGTCGACGACTTCCACTACCTCGCGCGGGCCGTCACCGAGAACAGCGGCCGCGAGCGCACCACCGCGTTCGTCTACGCCGTCGGCTGGACCCAGCACACGCTGGGCGCGCAGTTCATCCGCACGGCCGCGATCGTGCAGACGCTGCTGGGCAACATGGGTCGCCCGGGCGGCGGCATCATGGCGATGCGCGGTCACGCGAGCATCCAGGGCTCGACCGACATCCCGACGCTCTACAACATCCTCCCGGGCTACCTCGCGATGCCGGTCGCGGGTCAGCACGACACGTGGCAGGAGTACATCGCCGCCATCGGGTCGAAGGAGCAGAAGGGCTTCTGGGCCAACGCCGACGCCTACGCGGTGAGCCTGCTGAAGTCGTGGTGGGGCGAGGCGGCGACGGCCGAGAACGACTGGGCCTACGACTACCTGCCCCGGCTCACCGGAGCCCACGGCACCTACCAGACCGTCATGGCCATGCTCGAGGACCAGGTCGAGGGCTACTTCCTGCTCGGCCAGAACCCCGCGGTGGGGTCGGCGCACGGCCGGATGCAGCGTCTCGGGCTGGCGCACCTGAAGTGGCTCGTGGTGCGCGACCTCAACCTGATCGAGTCGGCGACGTTCTGGAAGGACGCCCCCGAGATCGCGACGGGGGAGCTCGAGACCGAGAAGATCGGCACCGAGGTGTTCTTCCTCCCGCCGGCCTCGCACGTGGAGAAGGCCGGCACGTTCACCCAGACGCACCGCATGCTGCAGTGGCGGCACCAGGCGGTGCAGCCGCCGGGTGACTGCCAGAGCGAGCTGCAGTTCTTCTACGAGCTCGGCCAGCGCATCAGACAGCGCCTCGCCGACTCCACCGACGAGCGCGACCGCCCGCTGCTCGACCTGACGTGGGACTACCCCGTCGATGAGCACGGGGAGATCGACAGCGAGGCCGTGCTCAAGGAGATCAACGGCTTCCACCTCGACGGCGAGAAGGCCGGCCAGCCGCTCGACCTGTTCACCGAGATGCGCGCCGACGGCTCCACGAGTGGTGGGTGCTGGATCTACACGGGCGTGTTCGCCGGGGGAGTGAACCGGTCGGCCAAGCGGGTGCCCGGTCGCGAGCAGAGCCCGGTCGCGCCCGACTGGGGCTGGGCCTGGCCGGCGAACCGGCGCATCCTCTACAACCGCGCGTCCGCCGACCCCGAGGGACGCCCGTGGAGCGAGCGCAAGAAGTACGTCTGGTGGGACGACGAGCAGCAGCGCTGGACCGGCTACGACGTGCCGGACTTCCCGGTGACCAAGCCGCCGTCGTACCGGCCCGAGCCGGGCACCGGTGGGCCTGAGGGCCTCGCGGGTGACGACCCGTTCATCATGCAGGCCGACGGCAAGGCCTGGCTGTTCGCGCCGCGCGGCATGATCGACGGCCCGCTGCCGACGCACTACGAGCCGCAGGAGTCGCCGGTCGCCAACCCGCTCTACAGCCAGCAGTCCAACCCCTCGCGCAAGGTGTTCGCGCGCAAGGACAACCTGTGGAGCCCCTCGGCGGGTGAGCCGGGCACGGACGTCTACCCGTACGTGTTCACGACCTACCGGCTCACCGAGCACCACACGGCGGGTGGCATGAGCCGCTGGCTGCCGTACCTCGCCGAGCTGCAGCCGGAGTTCTTCTGCGAGGTCTCACCGGAGCTGGCGCAGGAGAAGGGCCTGGAGAACGGCGGCTGGGCGACCATCGTGTCGGCGCGCACCGCCATCGAGGCCCGGGTGCTGGTGACCGAGCGGATGACCCCGCTGGTGATCGGCGGTCGCACGGTGCACCAGATCGGCCTGCCGTACCACTGGGGCGTGGGCCGTGAGGCGGTGGTGTCGGGCGACTCGGCCAACGACCTGCTGGGCGTGGCCCTCGATCCCAACGTGCAGATCCAGGAGTCCAAGGCCGGCTCCTGCGACATCGTGCCGGGACGCCGTCCCCGCGGTGAGGCGCTGCTGCGCCTGGTGTCGGAGTACCAGTCCCGCGCCGGCGTCACGGTGCAGACGGGCAACACGCTGCGGACGTCGGAGGGCGAGCGCTGATGGGGTTCTGGAGACAGCAGCTCGCCGGGCCGACCGACCCGGCCCGTGACGCGGCCTGGGACGATCCGCCACCGCGCAAGGGGTTCTTCACCGACACCTCGATCTGCATCGGCTGCAAGGCCTGCGAGGTGGCCTGCAAGGAGTGGAACGCGATCCCGCAGGACGGCGACCTCGACCTGCTCGGCTCGTCGTACGACAACACCGGTGCGCTGGGCGCCAGCACCTGGCGGCACGTCGCCTTCGTCGAGCAGAGCACCGAGCGCATCGAG
>JBQCES010000386.1:0-4547 GCA_051960055.1 Angustibacter sp.
CCCCCGCCGACCCGGACCAGGTCGTCGACGCGGCCGGCGCTGATCGTGAGGCGGTGGTCGGCGACGTCGGCGAGCGTGTCCTGCAGGTACGCCGAGTACTCCATCCGCGGCAGGAAGCCCAACGGGTCCGGGTCACGGCCGGTGCGACGCGCCCAGTCGAGCAGGTCGGAGGGCACGTCGGCGTACGCGCTCATGTGGCGGGCGCGCACGTTGAGCAGGTGCCGCGGGTCGGAGGTGCCGTAGGCGTACCAGTAGCCGTCCTTGCCGCGGATGACGGACGGGTCGGCGAAGGTGTCGGCGAACGCCTTGCTCACCGGGTTGACGTAGCGGTCGCCGCCGGGCGCCGACGCCGACGCGGGCGCGACGGTCGTGACGGCCAGCGACGCGGCGCTCAGGGCGGTGAGGACGGCGGGGAGGGCTCGTCGCACGGGATGACCTCGCTCAGCTGCGGGACGACGCGAACGTCGTCGTGGAGGTGTCGGAGGTAGGGCCCCCGGAACCGGGCTGCAGACGCAGCGCCGTCCAGGAGACCGGAGGCAGCACGGCCGCCAGGCGGCCGTCCTGCGCGGAGGCGCCGCTGCCCTCGCGGGCGGTGACGCGGTCGGGGTGCGCCGCGCTGTTCGAGGCGCGAACGTCGTCGTCGGCGATCACCAGGTGCTCGGCGACACGCAGGCCGCCGTGAGCGGCCTCGATACCGCGCAGGTCGACGTCGAGCGCGAGCGGGGAGTCGGTGCTCCGGTTGACCGCCAGCACCACGACCTCGCCGGTGGCCTCGTCGTAGGTGGCGACGGCGTCGAGGGCAGGCACGGGCCCGAACGCCGCCGTGTCGACCTGCGGCCCACGAGGCTCGACGCGCAGCACCGTGCCGCGCGCGAGTCGCGCGGTGTGCGCGAAGGGGTGGAAGATCGTCTGCCGCCAGGCCGCACCCCCCGCCTCCGTACGGATCGGCGCGATGACGTTGACCAGCTGGGCCTGGCACGCGACGCCGACGCGGTCGGCGTGGCGCAGCAGGGTGATGAGCAGGCTGCCGACGACCACGGCGTCCGCGGCGTTGAACTCGTCCTCGATCAGGTCACGCGCGAAGGTCCAGTCGAGGTTCCGCTGGCCCACGAACCTGGCCTGGTACCAGACGTTCCACTCGTCGACCGAGAGCTTGAGCCGCTTCGGGCTACGCAGCCGCGCACCGACGCTGTCGGCCGTGGCGACCACCGCGGCGATGAAGGCGTCCATGTCGACCGACGTCGCCAGGAACGACGCGAGGTCACCCTCGCGCTCCTCGTAGTAGTCGTGGAGGCTGATGTAGTCGACGTGCTCGTAGGTCTGCTCGAGCACCTCGCGCTCCCAGGTGCCGAAGGTCGGCATCTTCGAGTTGGAGCTGCCCACCGCGACGAGCTCGATGCGCGGGTCGACCATGCGCATGGCCTTGGCCGTCTCAGCAGCCAGGCGCCCGTACTCGTACGGCGTCTTTCGGCCCATCTGCCAGGGGCCGTCGAGCTCGTTGCCGAGACACCACAGGCGGATGTCGTGCGGCTCCTTGGCGCCGTGCGCGCGGCGCAGGTCGGAGAGGTAGGTGCCCTCGGGGTGGTTGGCGTACTCGATGAGGTCGACGGCCTCCTGCACACCGCGGGTGCCGAGGTTCACCGCCATCATCGGCTCGACGTTCGTGCGGCGCGCCCAGGTCATGAAGTCGTTGAGCCCGACGTCGTTCGGCTCGATCCCCCGCCATGCTAGGTCGAGCCGCGTGGGGCGCTCGGAGCGGGGGCCGACGCCGTCCTCCCAGCGGTAGCTCGAGACGAAGTTGCCACCGGGGTAGCGCACCACCGAGACGCCCAGCTCGCGGGTGAGGTCGGCGACGTCCTGGCGGAAGCCGTCGGCGTCCGCCGTCGGGTGCTCCGGCTCGTAGATGCCGGTGTAGACGCAGCGGCCCATGTGCTCGACGAAGGAGCCGAAGAGCCGCCGGTCGACCGGCGCCACCACGAAGGCGGGGTCGAGCGCGAACCGCGCCGTGCCGAGCACGGCCCCTGAAGACCCAGCCACGTCCGCTCCGCTTCGTCGGGGATGTCGGATGTCGCCCATTCCTACCGGTCGTTTCCAACGTTGTAAAGACCTGCGGGCTAGGCTGGTGCCGTGCCGAGGTCCAGACGCGGGGTGGTGAGCCTGCGTCACGTCGCCGAGCGAGCAGGCGTCTCGATCAAGACGGTGTCGAACGTCGTCAACGGCTTCGAGCACGTGGCGCCGGCGACGCGCGAGCGCGTGCAGGCCGCCCTCGACGAGCTGAACTACCGCCCCAACCTGGCCGCCCGCCAGCTGCGCAGCTCACGCACCGGCCTGATCGCCCTGGCCGTGCCGGAGATCGACAGCCCCTACTTCGCCGAGCTCGCCCGCCACGTCGTGCGCGCGGCCGAGAAGCGGGGGTGGACGGTGCTGGTCGACCAGACCGACGGCCTCGCCGCCCGCGAGCGCCTCGTGATGGACGGCATCCGCAGCCACCTCATCGACGGGCTCATCTTCAGCCCCCTGGCTTCCGGCCGTGAGGAGCTGCTGACCCGCAGCGACAGCACCGCGATGGTGCTGCTGGGCGAGCGGGTCTTCGACGGCCCCTTCGACCACGTGGCCATCGACAACGTCGCCGCGGCGCGCACCGCCACCCAGCACCTGCTCGACCTCGGACGGCGCCGGGTGGCCGCCATCGGTGAGCAACGTCGAGAGTCGGCCGGCACCGCGCGGCTGCGTGCCCAGGGGTACGGACAAGCGTTGCGCGCCAACGGGATCGAACCCGACCGTGCGCTCGTGCGCTTCACCGACTCCTACCACCGCGCCGATGGAGCGGCCGCGATGGCCGACCTGCTCGACTCGGGCGCGAGACCGGACGCGGTCTTCTGCTTCAACGACCTGATGGCGCTGGGTGCCTTGCGGGCGCTCGCCGAGCGCGGCGTCCGCGTACCCGACGACGTCGCGGTGGTCGGGTTCGACGACATCGAGGACGGCCGCTTCAGTATCCCGAGCCTCACCACCATCCGCCCCGACAAGCAGGCCATCGCGGCCCGCGCGATCGAGCTGCTCGCCGGGCGCCTCGACGGCTCGGACGCCGACGGCCCGCACGAGGTGGAGGCGCCGTTCGAGCTCGTGGTGCGCGAGAGCACGGTCGGCGGCGGCTGACTGCTCACGCGCCGAGCAGCACGACTCCCGCGTAGGCGACGCCGGCCACGAGCACCCAGCTGATGAGCGCGAGCAGCAGGCTGCGGCCCGCCGTCCGCCGCAGGGTCGCGAGGTGGATGCCGGTGCCCAGGCCGACCAGTGCCCCGGTCAGCAGCACGTGCTGCACGGACGCAGCGGCGTCGAGCACGCCGCTCGGCAGGACGCCGAGGGTGCGCACCACGATCGCGACGAGGAAGCCGGCGACGAACAGCGGGAGCAGCGGCGGACGCTTCGTCTCGGCGTCGGCGACGGCTGCGGACCCACCGACGTCGGGTGCCGATCTCCTGCGCCGCACCGCCGCTACCCCGACCACGAGCGGTGCGAGCAAGATGACGCGGCTCAGCTTCACCACCACCGCAGCGGTCAGGGCGCCCGGCACCCGGCTCGCCGTCGCGACGGTCTGGCCCACGTCGTGGACGCTGGCGCCGGTCCACGTGCCGAACGCCGAGACGTCGAGCCCGAGCGGGCCACGCAGCGCCGGCAGCAGGAAGATCGCGATGCTGCCGCACAACGTGACGAGGGCGACCGCGACCGCGGTGTCGTCGTCGTCGCCGTCGGCCACGTCCTTCATGGCCGCGACGGCCGACGCGCCGCAGATCGCGAAGCCCGTGGCGACCAGCAGGGCTCGCGGTGCGGGGACTCCGATCCAGCGACCGACGAGGCGAGTGCCGGTGAAGGTGATGGCCACGGTGACCACGACGAGGGCGAGCCCCACGCCGCCGAGACGGGCGAGCTGGCTCAACGCGAGCTGCAGTCCCAGGAGCACCACGGCGATCCGCAGCACCCGGTGGGCCGCGAAGCGCGTGCCGCCGTGGAACTCGCGGCGGTGCAGGCCGAGGTTCACGATCAGGGCGCCGAGCACCACCGCCGCCGTGGCCGGGTTGACGTCCGGCACCACCCAGGTGACCGCGTAGGCCGCGACCGTCGCGGCCGCGACGAGCGCCAGGCCTGGGACGACGTCTCTCAGCGAGCGAAGGGCGGGTGACAGGTCCGGCACACCCCTAGCCTGCGCGACCGTCGGGCACACGCCGTCAGCGGGGTCCGGCGGGGTCCAGCACGGTCTCCTGTATCCTCGGCAGAGACGGTGGTGGGGCTCACCGACAACCGCGGATCACCCGATGCGCCAACAGTCCCTACCCATGGCTGGTTGACCTATGGCCCCGCACGGGTAGGAGTACGACGTGAGCGATCCACGCCGCCTCGACTGGCCGGTGCTGCTCAGCATCGGCGCCGGTGGTGCGGTGGGTGCTGCGGCGCGGTGGGGTGTCTCGCAGGCCGCGCCGACGACGCCGGGCCAGGTCCCGTGGGCGACCTTCGGGGTCAACGTCAGCGGCTGCTTCGCCCTCGGG